>JBEKEY010000019.1:0-31386 GCA_050013595.1 Thermoplasmata archaeon
GAAGCGTGACAGGTCGAGTACATCTCCGTCATGTTGCCGTACGTGGCGCCCAAGTACCGCTCGTATGGTCCGTACTTGTCGACAGCACCGACCCCCTCGTTCTCCAGATAGATGACGACAACGTGTTGGATTGGGTGGCTGGACGGGGCCGGACTTCCGGCGACAGCTGTTGGGACCGAGGCGGGCGACGCCGGGCCCCCGGTCTCCCCCGCCATCGATGTCCCGATGGAGAGGAGGAGGAGCGCCGAAATCATGAGCGCCCCTATCGCCGCGAGGACGGAGGGCCGCCACCTTGTCGCACGCTGGAAAGGTTGGGGGAATCCGCACTCCGAGGGTACCAATTCAAGGGTGGAGGTGGTCGACGGTGCCCTCGGCAAACGGCAAGGTGCAATCATCGGGGGAGTGCCCGACGCCGAGTGGCGTATATCTGCTCTTTGAATGCGGGGGATTTAGCCGTGCAAAACTACATTCCGAGATCATCGGGAGCTCTGGGCACTCGGTCCTCCGTTCGTACGATTGCGCACCTCTGTACCGCTCCCATTCACCGACGGATTGGCGTTGCCGACGAGCGGGTCAGCCCCCATGGGCGAGCCTCCCGACGACCGTCGGGAAGATGCCCTCGCGCCCCAACCCGCGCCAGCGCAACCCCCCTCCGCGGTTCTCACCCTGGAGGTCGGCCCGGGACCTTGGGAGCGACATTGAGGATAGCTCTCCGGCATGGTCCTACCGGCGGCTCCGGAGTCGGGGATGCGGAGGAGACCGGGGAGTCTCCGGGGTGTCGATCATCTGCGCCCGACCTCTCCCGCGGAAAGACTTGGTGCGTCCGCTCGAAAAGGGTGGTTTGAGAAACCACCGGTTTCGAAGCCGGTGGGCTTCCGGAAGGGACCCGAGTTGGCTCAAGGCTCGGCGCGGCCCCGCGTGCTCCTCGCGGTCGGTGGAATCGGGTCACTCTTGATCGAAGGTTCCCAGGTGTGAGATCGGGTGGGGGGAGCTGCTCGCTCCGAGGGGAAGCCGATGCGAGTGAATCACACCCGGACCGACCGCGGTGAACGCCCAGGATTGGCGCGCCCGGATAGGTGTATGGCCGGCTTGGGCCGAAGACCTGAGCCCGAGCGGAGGCTCCTCCGTGGCTTCGAAGGAAAGACCAGATTCCCGCTACCTTTCCGCGAATCGAGGTCGTAGATCGAGCTCAGGATCTGGGTCGCCCCCTGCCCCCTCGGTGTGAGCCGATAGCGTTGCCTCGTCGTGTGGGTGACGAGCCCGCTTTGGGTCAGCTTACGAAGGTGGAATGCGACCTTCGAGGTGTCTTGGATATTGATTGCCCTCACCGTCTGAGTGAAAGTGCACGGGCCTTCCGCAAGACGGCGGAGGACGAGACGACGGATCGGGCTTGCCAGAGACTCGAGCGTCAGGTGCGCATCGACCGAACCAATCGATGCCCGTACGGTGAGCGCTCCGGTGGCCGTGATCTTGTTCGGATCGTACCCCACGGCGAGCGGACCCTTCCCTTTCAAAATCGCCTGGATTCCCTCAAGGAGTGCCGCGATATCCTCCTCCCGGTGACGGGCGAGAATGTGCTCAACACCCGCGATGACCACGGCCACCTTCTCTCTCGACGCGGCGAACCCCTTGACTGCATCGCGGATCCGGGACGGGTTCTCGGGGTCCAACGGGCGATGACTTACCTTTCCGGTGGTGGCGGCGACGGGATCAGGCGATATGAGAAGCACCTCGTATCCTTCCTTCGCGGCCAGGGCGTTGGCATACTCGACGGGGTCGCGCGGCCTCGCACCGGCCCGGCTTAACTCGAGCTGTACGTTGACGAGCTCGAGGACGCGCTTGATCTGGTTGGGTCGGACGGGCTTGCGTATGTAGTCGAACGCGCCAAGCTGCAATGCCTGAACGGCCGTCTCGACTGTCGCCCTCGCGGTCAGCATGACCACCAAGAGACGGGGCCACCGCTCTGACACGTGGGTCAGGAGCTCCATGCCGCTCTGTCGACCCATCTCGGGATCGGTGAACATGACGTCAAACTCCTCCCTCTCCAGGGCGATCTCGGCCTGGGCGCTGGAGGGGACACCCGTCACCGTATGCCCGTTATTGCGGAGCACGGCGGCAAGTTCTTCCCGGAACGCCGAATCCTCGTCTACGATGAGCACCCGCATCCGCAGCCCTTCTGAACCCCCATTCAACCCGCGGTACGCGCGCCGACCACGGGCTAGCCGCGACTTCTTCCTCCTATCGAGGAAAGAAGTTGTCCGTTCGAGGAACGAAACTGTCCGCCCGCGCTTGGTAACCATCGGCACCTACACCAGAGGGGGGGTGTTAAGCTGCCGCTTAATCGGATTCGAGCAGAGTGGCATCTGTTGGGAACGAGGGACATGACCGTCACAGTTCACCGAGGTGGCCTGGCGAGCGCCCGGTCCATCACCCCGACCGCGATCGTAATCCACTTATTGATTGGTCCCTTGGGACTGCAGGTCCGTGACGAAGCACATGGGTCCGTCAAACTCGACTCATGTCTTAGTCTCGATACTCACGTCTTGATGTGGGGGTTCCCCGAGTAATAAGTCGAAGCTCCCACGGCCCGCTGAATCCGAGGGCTGAAATCGATCCGGGTATTCCGTGCGGCGACGGATGCGAACGGCAAGCCCGCGGGTGAGGATACGGTAACGGAATCCTTTATGAGCCACGATCTTGGGGACCGGTTTCTCGAACAGTGGACCCGATCGTCCGCGGGCTGAGAACAGTAGCTATGCCAAGCAGCGTGACCACGTTTAGCTAGCTCTCTCGAAACCGCCGGACGGAAAGGTCCCGTGCACAGACATCCGGGCGCTAATCGAGTACGGGCAGGAGGTGGGGATGGGATGGATTCGCGGCGCGAACATCGAGGTGACTGTGGTCGTCCTCGAGCCAGTGCCAGAGATTGCTCAGCGGACCGGCAAAGTGGAGTTCCATGGCGAGAATCGACGGGTACGGATCCAACCATTCGCGGATAGGTGTTCATTCACCGTTTTCGTTCATTCGTTGGAGAGGGCCACCTTTAGGAAGATTTCTTAATTCAGATAAAGTCCCACTCCCGCCCGCACATTTTCCATGCGCATCGGCTCACCCAAAGTGTCTGTCGGCGGAGCGCTCCTCACAGAATCCCTGCCGGACCCGCGCTCTGAGAGACGTCGAGCACTCGGGTCAAGCGCTGACATCCAGCCCTGCTACCACCCCCTACTGAAATCGGTTTAAGCCACCGGGGATTCCGATGGATTCTAATGCGGTCGTAATTGTCAAGATGAAGAGGGGGCGGACGTGCGCGTTCTCGTTGTAGACGACGATTCGGAGTTCCGTGAAGAACTGATCAACCTGCTCACCGATCGTGGGCATTCGGCGAAGGGCGTCTCGTCGGCCACCCACGCCACCACCGCTCTAGAGGGAGAGGAGTTCGAGGTGATGTTCACCGACATCAAGACCGGTCGGCTGAGCGGCATGGAACTGCTGGCGAGCACACGGAAACGGTGGCCCCGTCTCATGGTGGTCATGCTGACCGGCCAGGCAACCGTGGAGACTGCCGTCCAGGCCCTGCACCTGGGCGCTTTCGATTTCCTACGCAAACCAATCAAACCCGACCAAGTGCATCGAGTGCTCGACCTCGTCAGCCAACAGCTCGCGCTGATCCGAACCGGAGCAAAGCCGCTCGACCCCGTCCAGTACGCCAGTGCCCTCGCGTCTGAGGGAGGGTACGAGGTCCTCCTGATCTCACCCCCTCCCGTTCACGTCACGGTCGAGAAGGTCAGTCATATCCCGCTTGACCCCGAGAATCCGGTCGGGATCAGCGAGGCGGTCAAGGATTTTGTCGAGCCGAAGGAGAGAGCGGCCGTGGTCCTGGCAGCGGTCGAGGAACTTCTCGCTCGCCACCGGGAAGAGGATATCGCAGCCCTCCTCGAGAACATCCGAGGCGTTTTGCAAGGGAAGGGCCCGCTCGCCGTGGGGTACGATCCGAACAAGATCACGGCCACCGGAGCGCTCACGGTCCGTGCGTCGATTGTGGCCACTGATGCGGCCGCCACGCTCGACGCTCTGTCGAACCCTATCCGTCGACTCGTCCTCCGTCGACTCTCGGAAGGCACGTGCAGCTTCATGCAGGCCATGGAGGCGGCTCATCTCGATGACACGTCGTTGATCGCTTTCCATCTTCGCAAGCTGACCGAGAGCGGACTCGTCACGCACGTGGCGCGGGAACGGTACAAGCTCACGCCGAGGGGAATAGGGGCGATCGAGATTCTGACCTCGATTGACCAGCTCGATTCCGGGAAGGGCAGCGGGAATCGGGTCTTTCCCTCAAAGTCGCCGAAGCGAGCCTCCTCCTGATCCCAGGCGGCTGGCCCGGGCGGGTCGTCCGCCAGCAGGGGTGCGTTGCCTAACCACCCGTTGCGAAAGGGCCGGGCGTACGCCCGTGCACTCCCCCAGCCGCCAGAGGGCTATGCCGATGAGTTCTACTAGCTATGACTCCCGAGTCCCGGTCGTAGCTCAGTTTGGTGGCGGGAACCTGTTGCAAAAGACGTTCCGATCCGTTGGCGGTCCTGCGTTGGGCCCTTAGAGAACCCCCTCGTTAGAAAACGGTCGGGGCGGTCGAGATGAGGGCCGGGAGATACGAATGGGGCCTCATGGAGAACCCCCTTCCGAGACAACCTTAGATCGACCTCATGGTCGAACTAGACCGTGGAAGTAGAGCCCGTATGAAGCCACGGAAGATTCCGAGCCGGGGGCCTTGATCTAACCGAATCGCTTGGAGGGACGATTCATCGGTGCCGAAGGGGACGTGATGTTCAGGGGGGAGGCCCCGAACAGGTGTTCACGCCAACAGTGCCGCTGTAGGAGCCCGTGAAATCGGATCCCCCACCGCCCGTGGCCCCCGGGGTCAAGTAGGCCGTGTAATTCTCGGGCGTGCCTGCGTGGTCGCCGTTACTGTACATGCTCAGTTTGTTGTCATCGACCGGCTTCACACCGATGCCCGAGTTGAGGGGTGGGTGGACGTTCGTCTTGGGAAAGGTGGTATAGACCGCGGCAGCCCACTTCCAGTTCAAGTCGAAACATTTCCCGCTGGTCTCGAAGGTTCCCGACCAAGTAACCTGCGTACTTCCCGGAATACCTCCGGACGGAACGAAATACGCGAATCCGGAAAGGAAAGTATCCCCTTTGTACTGGGCCGGCGCGAAGGTGCTCCACGCGTACGCGCCCGCCTCCCAGATGGTGGCCGCGGTTGTTGCCGAAGTGCTGAACGTGGTCACCGAGCTCCAGATGGCCTTGGCGATAACCAACCCGGAAGGCTCTGTGAACGTAAGGGTTTGATGGACGAAATGGACATTGGTGGTCACGGTGGGGGAAGTACCCACCCATTGGATGACGCTCGAGAACCAGATCACGTCACCCGAGGGAATGGTGTCGGCGTTGAAGTTTGCCGTGATCGAGCTCGTGGCCACGACTTCAGCGCTCGCCGCCGGGAGAAGTACGATGACCGCAAGGAGAATCGTCGCGGCCCCGACCGCACCGATCGTTGAGAGTATTGCCTTCGCCTTCATCGGGGCCATTTGGGGAGAGTTCGGCCGAGGCTTAATGCCTTACGGATATACGTCCTCCTGATTCATCCTCTGGGATTCCGCGTCAGCAGAGAGATGAGGCGGCCGATTGGGGAAAGTGGCCGCGTTCTCGAATCCGTTGGGCCCCTTGCTAAACGTATCCTTTTTCAGACGACCCGGCGGGAAGCATCGACTAACTGGGGGGTACGCTGATGAAACGCGTCTTCCTGAACGCCGAGCCTGAGGCTCAATTCCTAAGAAGGTTGTGGGGCTTCGGCACCGGCGGAGCTGGGCGCCGTGCGCGGCGGCTCGGTCTCGAGGGGTATTCGCTTCGGGTCCAGCACCCAAACCGGCCCCGCGGCCGACCGCTCACTCGCCACGAGGGCCCCGACCCGTCCCAGTTTCGACCCGACCTCCCGAATCGCGCGACCCCCCGGGTCGACCGACCTCCGCAATTCGTCGAGCTCGATTCGGAGCAGTTCGCCCGAAACCATACCCCGCGAGCGTTCCGCAATCCAAGCAAGAACGGATCCGGCGGAGGCCGACGGGGCTTGTACGGGTGGCCTCGCCGCTTGCGTGTCGTGAACCGATTGGCCCGGGACGAGGGACGCAATCGGAACTCCCGAGGCGGGCGGTCGGCCCGTGGTCCGCAGCCAGTCGACCGAGCTTCCCTTCCCGAGAAGCACGGCGGCATGGCCACGGGGGAGCGCGAGCATCTCCTCGACCGAGACTCCGTGCGTGGCCCGGGAGAGCTCCCGTGCTTCCTCGGGAGATCCGCGGAAGGCGACAAAGTCCGAGACGTTCGTCCAGACGGCTTCGGCCACGGATTCGGGAAGCGACCCGATCGTCTGGGTGGCGAGGACGACGTGGACGTTCCTTCGACGGGCCAAGCGAAGCATCTCCGCGAGGCTCTCGTGCGAGAACCATTGCGACTCATCGAGTACAACGAACGTCTTGGCATGGGATGGTCGAGCGAGGAGCTCCGACCAGACGAGCGCCAGATAGACGGACAGAAGGTAGCGAGCGACAGATTCCCCGACCGCCGACGCGTCGCCGGAGATCACCACGATTCGGCCGGGAGCGACGAGGTCCCTCGCGTGCAGCGCCGGCGTCCTCTCGCAAAGCAAGCGGAGCAACACCGGGCTTCGGACCACTTCGTAGAGCAGGCGACGGGCGCCCTCCGCATCGTCCGGGCGTTGGCGGATCCGCTCCGATAGCTCGCGGACATCGTCCTGGACCGACGGGGGCACCACCTGGCGACTCCTCCCTCCGGTGGCCAAGAGAGTATGGGCGTCGGCGAGCGTTCCGTTCGGGAACGCGGCGGCGGCCCGGAGCGCGCGGGTCAGCATCTCCTCGAGCCGCGGCCCCCAATAGCTCGAATCGACGTACCGACCCGATCGAACTCTCCGGAGGGCGTGGACGAGGTCGTTGAGCCGACGGTCGCTGAGCACGGCGTCGCCCTCGGGGCCACCGATCCCCTCGAGCGCGTTGATCGCGCTCGCCGCCGCTTGGGGGGAGATCTCGAGGAGACGAGAGCGATCGTCGGTCGAGAGCGCAGCGACGAACGAGCACGCCGTCTCGCCGAGTGGGTCGAAGAGGATGACCCCGCCGAGGGTCGACGCCTTGCGGGCGACCGCGACCAAGGTGGAACTTTTCCCCATGCCGGTTTCGCCGAGGACCGCCAGGTGACGACCCTGCTCGGGCTCCACCGGCGGCCCGATCACCCGGCCGGTCGGCGACCGACCCAGGGGGAGCATGGGTAGGGAACCGCCCAAGTTTGTTTCGAAAGGGACGGTCGTCCCGTCGAGGCCCGGAACGAGGCAGGCGAGCTCGTCCTCGGAAACCGCGAACCATGGTTTCCGCCAAGGGATCCGAAGCCAGGCCCTCGAGAAGCGAATCCCGTTCCCCTTCCTCGAACGCAGCAGGGCCTCGATCGTGGAGATGAGGCTCTTCGGGGACCCACGCTCCGACGTTCCCTCCGAAATCACGATGCTCGCGGTGGTCGCCCAGAATAGTGGCGAGGCCCCGGTGACGGAGGAAACCTCCCGTCGTTGTGAGAAGGAGTTCGGATCCCACCTACGCTGATGTTGCGGCGCAGAGCTGCTTCCCATGCCCGTCTCTCCGATCTCAGGGGAGCGCTTCCAGGAGGCAGGACAGGGTGCGAACACCATTCGGACCAGGATTCCCGGCGGCATTCCGCTCATGCCAAGGCTAAGCGTGTCGGCCGCGGACGGCCCGTCGATGCTCTCGCGCAACGGCTCGGGCCAACCCCGAACTCTGCGGCCCCATCGCGGCGAAAGGGCTGCATCGGAGAGCGATGTCGGTCGCCGTGTCCAAGACATACGTCCGTAAGCATTCGCCAGGACCCTCGTGACCCATCGAGCCCCGGAGGGAGTCGCGCAGGTTAGGGAAACCACCGGTTCGGGTCCGGAGGTCAGACGGAGCTCGAACTGAACCCCGAGTCCGTGGGCCGCACGCAGGGCGGCGTAGAGCCGCTCGCGAAACGCCCCTACCTCATCGACCCGACCACTGGGCCGAGGATGTCGGCTCAGCTGCCAGGTGCCGAAGGCATCCTCCGGAAGGGATGCGGGGCGAGGTCGGAGCATGCTTCCAACAGGAAAGCGCGTGGAATGGACGCGCCAGAGCTCACGAAACGTGAACCGTGATGCTTCGCGTCACTCTCAAGTAGCCGGGACGCCCCCGAGAGCGGGAGCTCGGCCGGGTCCGTATGTCGTCACTCGAAGAACAGATCACGGCGGTGGAGGACGAGATCCGCAACACCTCCTACAACAAAGCGACCCAGTTGCACATCGGGCGTCTCAAGGCGAAGCTCGCGGTCCTCCGGCTCGAGCGCGAGACGCGAGCGAAGGGCAAGGGCGGGGGCCTCGGCTACTCGGTGCGAAAGAGCGGCAACGCCACGGTGGGACTCGTGGGATACCCCTCGGTAGGAAAATCCACGCTCCTCAACCGTCTCACCGCCGCGGACAGCGAAACGGCGGCGTACGACTTCACGACCGTCTCGATCATCCCCGGCATGCTGCGTTGGGGAGGGGCATCGATCCAGATCCTCGACATGCCGGGTCTCATTCCGGGGGCTTCCAAAGGAAAGGGCCGGGGTCGGGAGGTCATCTCGGTCGTCCGATCGACCGACCTCGTGCTCTTTCTCGTCGACCCGGAGCATCCCAACATCCGAGCCCTCACCACCGAGCTCGAGGGAGCCGGGGTACGGATCAATCAACGACCCCCTCGGATCGTCGTGCATCATTCGGACCGGGGAGGACTCACGGTGTCGAGCACCGTGCGGCTCACCCATCTCGCCGGGGGCGGGGCCGCTCAGATCGCCCGGGAGTTCGGGTTCCACAACGGGTCGATCGTCTTCCGTCAGGACGCTACGGCCGACGACCTCATTGACGTCCTTGCAGGAAACCGGGTGTATATCCTGGCCATACTCGGCGTGAACAAGTCCGAACTCCTCGACGCAAAGCAACGCACCCAGCTCCTCCCCTCGCTTCGCCCGTTCGACCCGATCTTCATCTCGGCTCGGGACGGCGAGGGCCTCGACACCCTGGTCGACCGGATCGGGACGACCCTCAAGTTCATTCGGATCTACGTGAAACCGCCCGGGCGCCCCGCCGACCGGGAAGAGCCGGTGATCCTGCGGGCGGGTGATTCCGTCGCGGGACTCCTCCGCCGGCTTCCGGGCGAACTCGGACAGGCGTTCAAGGCGGCGCAGATCTGGGGAGAGAGCGCGCGCTTCCCCGGCCAGACCGTCGGCCGCGACCATATCCTCGCTGACGAGGACGTGGTCACCGTTCTCGTCGCCCGGGGCGCCGCCCGCGCGGCATCGTAGGCCGAGCGTTCTCCCGAGCGGGAACCCTCGACTCCCGTCCCCAGCGTCCGCCGAGCAGGAAATGTCCGCGATGGAACGGTTCGAGGGGGACCGAGGGATAGAGCGCGACGTCGTTGGCGAGAACGGCCTCGGACGATTCCCGATGCCCCGTGGCGGAGCGGTGGCGGCCCATGCTCGCGGTTTTCAACGCAATGAGCAGCCTCGCGCCGTCGCCCCGCAGCAACAACTCCGCGTTGCGGTGGGCGATGTCGAGCTGGTCCGCCTGAGCGATGTCGACATACATTCCGTCGACCGGGGGCACCAGGGCGAGGTACGCGGTCGGGTCGCGGGCGTCACCGAGGATCGGACGCAGGTTCGGCCAGCGTTCCGACAACGCCAGAAGTCGGGCGAAGGGACGAAGGCTCCGCTCGACCGCGTAGACGCACCCTTCCGGCCCCACGAGGTCCGCCACGTGGGAAGCGGTCGTGCCGGTGGCCGCTCCTAGATACAGCCAGCGTTCGCCGGGCGAGGGCAAGTCGCCCGTCCAACCCTTGATCACGGCGGCGGCCAGCTTCGAACGGGTTGGTTCGAACAGGCGAAAACGGCGGTCCGAAACGTCGGTCCAGCGCTCTCCGTACACCGGTGGTGGGTCACCGATGGCTTCGGTCCAGAGCTCCCGGCGCTCGGCGCGTTCGACCTCGAGCAGCCGGGGCGATCCGGCGACCGGGCGGAAGGTACGACCCGACCTCATCGACGCCTCCGCCGCAGCGATTCGATGCGACGGTCGCGTCGCGCCACCAGGTCCGCGCTGATGTTCCGATGCGTATGGGCGTCGGCCCGGATCGCGATGGCGGCCAAGGCCGCGAGACTTCGAGCGTACGCCCCTCGTCGGCCGATCGGGACATCGCCTAATCGGTCGGCTCGGAAAACGATCCCGAAACGGGGGCCCCGTTCGGGCGAGGGGCGCCGTCGGCTCCCGAGCAGTTGGATCCGCGGCGCCGGCATGCGGGCGAGCGCGCCTACGCCTCCCGCGGCCGCGACGAGTCGGGCGGCCACTCGCGGTCCGACCACGGCCGAAAGGTTGGGGACCTGGGCTCTCGCCTCGCTCTCGAGAGTCCGTCGCAAGGCGTCGGAAAGGTCCGCGAGGGCGCCCCGGGCGTGGTCCCAGGCAACGAGATGGCGATCGAGCGGCGAATCCGGGACCGGCACAAACGATTCCGCAGCTCGGGATTCCCGTCCCACGGAGCGCTCGACCCGCTCCTCCTCTCGGGCGAGGGTGATGAGAACTTCCTCGGGGGCCCGCATCGCGCGCTCGAGTCGGAGGTGGCCGAGGGCGAGGAAGAATCGGCGCTCCGTGACCGGGTCCGGCCCGGGAACCGCCGCCCGGCCCCGGCGAAGTTCCTCGAGCGAGGGGGCACTGACCGGACGTCCCGTGGACTCGGAGACCGCGCGGGCGAGTCGGGGAGGAGCGGCGACCAGTCGGGCGTCGGTCGGTACGGATTCGAGAACCGCGAGAAGGCGAGTGGGAATGTCCGACCGACCCAGGGCCTCGAACCGGGCCGCCGCCTCTCGGGGGTCGGGGTCGAGCAGATACGGTCCGAGCGGTCGGGGAGCTTCGGTCCCCATCACGAACAGCGCCGGCCCGTTCCCGACGACGAGCGTCGGCCGCACGCCCTAGAACTCCGCGAGTGACTTCTGGAAGCGATGGCGCTCCTCGGGGACCTCGACCGGATATCGGCCGGTGAGGCAACCGAGGCAGAGGTTCTCCGCCTTGAGCCCGATCGATTCGACGAGGCCCTCGATGGAGAGGTAGTGGACGCTGTCCGCCCCGATGACCTCCGCGACCTGGGCGGGCGTGCGATCGTGCGCCACGAGCTGGCGCCGGTCCTTCATGTCGATCCCGAAATAACACGGGGCTCGGATCGGCGGGCAGCCGACCCGAACCTCCACGCGCAGCGCGCCCGCGGAGCGGACCATCTGGACGATCTCGCGCAGCGTGGTCCCGCGCACGATCGAATCGTCGAGGAGGACGACCCGCTTTCCCTTGAGGAGACCGGGGACCGGGTGCAGCTTTACCTGGACCTCGAGTTCGCGGCGCCGCTGGTCGGGGAGGATAAACGTCCGTTCCACGAACCGGCTCTTGATCAGCGCCTCCGCGTACGGGATGCCCGACCCCTCCGCGAAGCCGAGCGCCTGAGGACGGGCGGAGTCCGGTACGGGGACGACCAGGTCCGCCTCGGCGGGTGCTTCCTTCGCGAGGCGTAGGCCGATCCGGTACCGAACGTCGTACACCGGCTGCGTACCGACGACCGAGTCGGGTCGAGAGAAGTAGACCCATTCGAACATGCAGTGGGCGGTCTCCCCGTTGTTCGGGATGTGCGAGGTGTGGGCGAGCTGGCCCCGCTCGAGCACGAGCACCTCGCCGGGCTCGACGTCGCGGACCGCCTTGCCGCCCATCAGTTCGAGCGCCACCGATTCGCTCGCGACCGCGACCCCTCCTTCGATCACGCCGAACACCAGAGGACGGATGCCGAGCGGGTCGCGGAAGGCGAAGACGCGATTCCCCACGAGGAAAACGACGGCGTAGCCGCCCACCAGGCTCGCGCAGGCGCGTCGGATCGCGGCCTCGAGGTCGCGGCTGTGCGCATACTCGAGCGCGATCGTCTGGGCCATCATCTCGGTGTCCGCGTTGCCGAGAAGGTCGACCCCCTGGGCCTGCAAACGGCGGCGGACGCGTTCGAAATTCACGATATCGCCGTTGTGGGCGATCGCCCCGTCCTCGTCGTGGATCTTGACGATGATCGGTTGCGCGTTCTCGAGGTCGGTCGCCCCAGTGGTCGGGTAGCGGACGTGGCCGATCCCGTTCGACCCGCGCAGCGAATCGAGGAGCTCCTGGCTGAAGATCTCGTGGACGAGACCCATCCCCTTCTGATGGTGCATGACGCCGTGGCTGGTGGTGGCGATGCCCGCGGATTCCTGGCCCCGGTGTTGAAGGGCCCGAAGACCCCGGAACAGGTAGGGGGCCGCTCCTTTGCCATGGAGCGACACCCCGACGACGCCGCAGAACTCCCGAGGAGGCATGGCACGACCGGAGGTCGGAGGAGGACCTCCGACCGTACCTACCCGGTTACGGGTCTTAAGCGGAGCGCTCCCGATGGGGGCCTGCCGCGCTCCGGGAGCGCGGTAAGTCAGGAGAACTCGACACCGAAATCGGTAACGCTGGACCGAGCCGCGCTGTGGGTTGCCGACCAGACTCGTTCGAGCGACCGCGAATCCTGCGCCTAAAGCCTCAAACTCCACTTACGGTTCGTGCGCGACGCTCGCAAGCCCGGAAAAAATCGGAGGGCTTAAAACGGAGTTATACATCCCCCCGGTGCTATGTTGGGCCATGGCAAAGTGCTTCTAGCGTTGGTCGCCGCGATAGTCGCCGTAATGGTAATTCCGTCGGTCAGCGGGGCTCCCGCCGCCCTCGCTCCGGTCGGACTGGTCGCGCACCCGGCACCGCTCCCCTCTGCGGTCTCGAGCGCCACCTCCCCGGTCGTGAACGCAGGATCGGTGGCGAAGGTGTCTCCTGTTGAGAGTCAGGTGCTCGCGAAGCTCCACGCCGCCAATGCACCGATGGACAAGGTCTTCCTACCCAATTTCAATTCACGCGTCTCGACGGTCGATGGCGTCGTCCAACCGCTGTACGGAAGCGCTCCGGCCCCGATGGGACTCGGCGACTTCGGAGTGCAGGACGTCCACGGTGTGAACGTCGGCACCATTTCCTACACGACGAGCGTTAAGTCCGCGGTCACGTTCAACCAGCTCGACCCGCTCTATCTTGGGGCGGCGGGTCCGGACCAATTCACTATCCAAGAGAACACCGTGCTGAACGACGTGAACGTTCTCGGGAACACGGCGACGGACTACTGGATCCAGAATGTGCCCGTCTACTACGACACCACCCATACGCTGGTGTTCGAGGACAACATCTGGAACTTCTCCAACCCTTCGTTCGTATTCCCCCCGAACGGAATCTACGCCCATGGACCCGCGAGCTTCTTCATCGGTGACGAGGTGTACATCGGCGTCGGCCTCGTCTCGTACAACGTCGCCCCTCCGTTCACGATCACGACCTACAACAACGCGACGATCTACAACCACCGTCCCACGATCTTCTTCAACTACACGCTGACGAAGGGCGGGTCGTCGGTCTCCGGATCGTACGACTTCGCGGAGTTCAACTCGACCGGCGTTGTGCCGAAGCCCGCCTTCCAGATCAACGGACAATCCGTGAATCCCACGGGCTACCTCCTGAACGATGCGGAGATCATGGTGGGCGGGCCCGGTGGCGGCTCGACCACCAACTTCCTCAACATCGCGGGCTCGTTCGGCCTGTGGACGTTGCCCAACGGCTCGAAGGTCTACAAGGACGTGCCCTCGGCCTACGACTTCGGGACCGACACCGGGGAGACCTCGATGGGCCTCGCCGAGTACTCAAGCGGGGGCCCGAACCCCGTCGCGAGGATGGGTTCGGGACCGTCGATCCTCTACCCGCTCTGGGGAATCGTCGGTCACGTGCCGTCGGGTGCGGTGAACCAGACGCTCCGTATCTCGCCGTCCAACGCGTTCGTCTTCATCACGCAGGGCAGCACCTTCAACGACAACGTGGCCGGTTGGGCGCCGGTACCGACCTCGGGAATCGCGACCTATCTCCTTCCGCCCGGGAGCTACGCCTACCACGTGGAGCTTTCGGACCACACAGCCGCCGCGTTCACCCTAACCGGGTCAATCTCGATGAAGGTCGTGAACCTTCCCCTGAACACGGCCCTCGGTGTGTACACTCCGCTCTGGGCCCTCTCGAACGCACAGCTCGCCGGGATCTCGTCGTCGGGTGCGGGGACAATCGGAAATCCGTACTTCCTGTATAACAACCAGGTGGGCCCGATCGACCCGTTGTTCGGGATGTTCAACGACTTCCTCTTCCCGGCGTTCTCGGGGATCTTCCTCGTGAACACGAACGCGTACGTGTCGGTTTACGACGCCCCGTCGTTCTACTTCAACTACGCTATCCAGCCGGAGCAGGCAACGGTCGTACATTTCGGGCTGCCGTTGTACAACTATCTTGAGCAGAACTACTACCACGTCTCCCACGTGGCGATCGTGGATAGCCCGTTGATCACCGGGTGGCTCTTTACGGACGATGTCGGGTTCACGGAGGCGAGCGTCGTGTTTTGGAACTCGTCGAACAACGTCCTCCTCGGGAACACCTTCCAGGTAATGAGCGAGGGACTGATTATCTACGCCGGAGCCTACAACATCGTCTGGGGCAACGTCTTCGCCCCGAACAACGTCGCGGCGGCCGACCCGGGTGCGGTCGGACAATACGATGACCAGCTCGCGATGGAGCTCTGGGCGGGCGGCGTCACGACGTTCAACAACGCGGTCGTGACCCCCTTCACGGCGTACACCCCAACCTCGAACATCTACAACGGCGCGCCCCACGTCTACCGTGACAACTGGAGCATCGCGCCGGTGGCTGCCTCGACGAAGTTCTCGGACGATGGCTGGTCGTTCTCCGGGAGTATCCTGGGGCTGAACTATGTGGCCGGTAACTACTGGGGAGACTACGGCAGTGCGCGGGCTCCGTACGGTGTGCTCCCGTACGATGAGTTCGGCCTGATCACCGTCGGAGGCGACTACCACCCGGTCCTACCGTTCCTCCTCTACCAGGTCGTCTTCACGGAGACTGGGCTCCCCTTGAGTACCCCCTGGTCCGTCACGCTCGGTGGCATCACGCTGTCGACGACCGGGTCCAAGCTCGTTTTCTGGGACCCGAATGCGACCTATGCCTACGTTGTCGGAACGGTCAGTGGCCACACTCCCAGCCCCGCGAGCGGCGCATTGGTCGTGAACGGAGCAAAGGTCCTCGTGCCCATTCACTGGACCTAGGGGCAGCGCGGAACGCCACGGTAGGGTGCCCGCGAGAGCGGGCACCAAACCCTTTCCCCACTTTCTCTTCCTCGAGCCCGACAGGAGCGGCTGGGGATCCGGGAAGCTTTTCTCCGGAAGGTGAGGATACTGCCCGGGGTAATGTCCCTGCAGGCGGCTCCCCCGCCGGGGGGGGATCGGGGGGAGGGAATGGGACTGCCGTCCGAATCGACGACGGTCCCGCGTGATTCGGGGCTCGGTCGATCTAACCGAAGAGAGCGGAGAGACCCTCGGCCGCCTCTTCCTCGGAGACGCCCTTCTCTTCCTTCTTCTCTTCTTCCTTCTTCTCGCCCTTGCCTTCCTTCTTCTCGGCCGGGGCCGCGACGGCCGCGGGGGCCGCGAACGACTCGGCCTTGGCGAGCACTTCGCCGAGGTTGACGCCCTCGAGCGAGGCGAGCAGTGCCTTCACCCGAGCCGTGTCGGGGGAGACCCCCGCCGCGTCCAGGACCCCGGTGAGGCCCTTCTCATCGATCGTCTTTCCGGCTGCGTTCAGCAGCAGCGCACCATACACGTACTCCATTGTTCTCACTCCGTGGACTCTGGGGGAACCCTCAGTGACCCATCAACCGGCCGACCGCGGCGGCCTCGCGCATCGCTTTCGCGAAGAGCGGTTCGATCGTCTCTTTCGTGACGTAGCCCGTCGCGAGCGCCAATCCGAGCGCGCGCCGGTGCGCGCGGCTGAGGAGGCGGGGCAGGCTCTGCGGCGTCGGATACCCGATCTCGACCGCGAGCCCGACCGCGCGAGCGGCCGCTCGGGCGACGTCGGCACGACGTTCGTCGAGGTCCACCGAAAGGACGTCGGGGGGATAGAAGGTAGTGCCGTCGACGACGGCGCGCAGCGTCAGGCCGACCTCGAGCGGGTAGATCTCGAGCCGGGTGAGGAGCCCCGCGACCTCGCGGGAGATCGTCCCGCCGGCCTTTACGATCGTGGTGTCCCTCTTGAGGATGACCTTGCCCTTCTCGATGGCCGCCGGGAAACCTGCGTGCTGGAGCTCTCCGACGATCGGGCCGGGCTTGAAGCTCGTCGTGCCGGACGGGACGACGATGTCGGCGGGAGCGATCTCTCCACCGCGGGCCGGCGTGGGCGAGCGGGTCCGAAGGAACTCTTGGTAGAGCGAGAACGGGTTCCCTTCCGCCGCGAGGATCGCGGTCGGGTCGTTCACTTGGTCGAGGAGGGGTCGGAACGCGGGCCGCTTCTTCACGGCTTTCTCGATCGCATGTCGGATCGCGCTGTTCGGGGCGACCGTGATCGGGTGGTCCCGGTTCCTCAACTCGCGGCGCATCCTCTGGAGCGCCGAGGCGGGAACGCCGCGGATGCCGACGACGGCGATCATCGGCTTGGAAGCGAGGACGGTCGCGAGCGCGTTGACCCGAGCGATCTTCTCCTCCGGGACGGAACCACGACCGGGCATGACGACCTTCCTACCAGAGCCGGACAGCCGGCCCCATGGTCGTCTTCACGTAGACGGATTCGATGTTCGTGCGTCCGCGCTCGAGCTTGCCGATGATGCGCGCGAGGACGGCGTCGACGTTGAGCGCAATCTCTTCCGGCTTCATGCCGCGGGTGCCGACCGGCGCGTGGAACGTTCGGTTGCCCTTCGACCGGATCCGGATCGACCGCTTGAGCGCGTTGACCAGGTTCGTGGGGTCGCTCCCCGGCGGCACCGGTCGGGGCATTTTCCCTCGCGGTCCGAGCACGACACCGAGGCGCTTACCGATGGTCGGCATGAGCGGAGCCTCGGCGAGGAAGAAGTCCATCTCGCTCACGACCTTCTTGACGTTCTTCTTGTCCTTCGCAAACTCGTCGAGCTCGTTCGCGGCGACGACGAGGTCGGCAACGCCCCGCATCTTTTGGCAGAGTTCCGGCGAACCGAAGACGGCGACCTTCACCGGCTTGCCCCGGCCCTTGGGGAGGGGAACCTCGTCCTCGAGCCGGTTCTTGGGCACCGTGAGGTCCAGGTCCTTCAAATTCACGGAGAGCTCGACCGTCTCGGAAAACTTGCGTTCGGTGGCCTTCGAGAGGGCCTCGGTGACCACATCCACGGCAGTACGGTCGGGCATCGCTTACTCCGAAACGCTGAAACGCGATCGCGCGGAAAAGGCTTCCCTACTTAAGCGTTAGGTTGACTTTCCCTCGGCAGACTCCCCCTCGCGGCGCCTGATGATGAGTTTGGCTGGTTCGACGGGATCTGTATCCTCCCGAGTGATGCGGGACACTTCCTTCGTGAAGAGTTTCGAATGTCGCCCTGGCTTTGGGAGTTGTTTCACGGGCTTGCGCTAATGGCGACTCGTCGGACTCAGTCTCTCCCCCCACCCCACCCCGCGGCCGTGGGGCCCGCCCTGGGCATCGGAACGGCGCTCTCGAAGGGACCCCGCAACCCCCTACCGGGCCGCGCGAGGTCGACTGAGGTCGGTCTCCAAGTCTTGGGTCGACTAACCGATGGGTTTCACCTCGACAGAATCACGGTTTCGCAAGTTTTCTCGGGGTAATGCGCGCGAGTCTAGACACCCAATGGCTTTATAGCAGGCCAGTCTCGCGGGCCGCCGATGCACTACCCGAAGTCGATCTCGACCTATTGCCCGAAGTGCAAGACGCACACGGACCACGAGGTCGAGAAGGTCAAGAAGCGGCCCGCCTCCGAGCTCAAGTGGGGGCAACGCCGGTTCCGTCGCGCCACTCGCGGTTACGGGGGGTTTCCCCGTCCGAAGCCCGAGGGCCGTGCGAAAGCGGTCCGGCGGGTCAACCTGAGGTTCCGTTGCAAGAAGTGCAAGTACACCGTGCAACCCGCCAGCTGGCGGGCGAGCGTCCTCGAGCTGGTGGAGCACCATTAGGAGGAAGCTGATGCGAGAAGCGTCTCCGTTCTGGGTCGTGAAGTGTCCGGACTGCTCGACCGAGCAGACCATCTTCAGCCGCCCCGCCACCGTTGTGAACTGTTCCGTCTGCGGCGCGACCCTCGCGACGCCGACGGGGGGCCAGGCCAAGCTCCGGGGCGAACTCGTACGCCCCGCGACGGCCTAGCGGGGGACACGGTCGTCGGATGCCTCTGCGCCCCGAGCTTCCGGAAGAAGGCGAACTCGTCGTCGGTACGGTGACCTCGATCCGCAACTTCGGCGCCTTCGTCACGCTCGACGAGTATGCGAAGCGGGAGGCGTTCATCCACCTCTCCGAGGTCGCCACGGGGTGGGTCAAGTACATCCGCGACCATATCCGCGAGGGCCAGAAGATCGTCGCCCGCGTGCTGCGCGTCGATCCGGCGAAGTCCCAGATCGACCTTTCGCTCAAGCGGATCAACGACCACCAGCGCCGGGAGAAGGTCCAGGCGTGGAAGAACGAGCAGCGGGCGATGCGCCTCCTGGAACAGGTCGCTCAACCCTTGAAGATCACGGCCGTCGAGGCGGCCGATCAGTTCGGGCCGGTGCTCCTCGAGAAGTATGGCGGGCTCTTCCAGGCCTTCGAGGTCGCCTCCGCCGACCCGAAGCGTTTCCAGAAGGAGAACGAGAAGGCGCCCTGGTCGGCGGCCTTCCTGAAGGTCGCTCGCGACAACATCCTTCCGCCGCACGTCACGATCCTGGGTACATTCGAGGTCTCCGACCCCTCCCCCGAGGGGCTCGAGCACGTCCGGACCGCCCTCCTGGCGGCCGAGAAGGTCGACCCCGAGGCGGTGGAAGTCCAGTACGTCGGTGCGCCCCGATACCGGATCAAGGTCCAGGCGACCCAGTACAAGATCGCCGAAGAGACCTTGAAGAAGGCCACCGAAGCGACCTTGAAGTCGATTAAGAGCGCCGGCGGCGAGGGGACGTTCGCTCGCGCATGACGTCCTCGGTGTTGCGCGTCTGTCGCGCCTGCGAGCGATACACCTTCCGCGCCAAGTGTCCGAATTGCTCCGGTCTCACCCAAACCCCGCACCCGGCCCGGTTCGACCCCGGGGACCGCTACGGGAAGTACCGCCGTATGTTACTGGAAACGCTCCGAAGCCCTTCGGAGCCGAGCTAAATGAGCATGTCCGCGACAATGCACCGTATCAAGGTCGTCAACGACGTGAGCGACCTCGTCCCGATCCTCCGCGCGGTCGACTCACCGGTCAAGCTGAAGCTCGTGCAGCGGCTCGGGGAGAACTGGCTCACCCTCGACGACGTCAAGCACGAGTTCGGCGAGGACGGTGTCAAGGCGCTCGCATTCTTCGAGAAGCTCCGGCTCATCGACACGCGCTGGGTCGCTCGGGAAGGACGTCACCAACCGGACAAGAGCTACCACTTCTACTACTCGACCATCAACATCAGCACGACCTCGCCGCTCGCCGAGATCTCTGAGGTCCTCGCCATCGCCACCATGGGCCTCAAGGAGTACTCGAAGTTCGAGCAGCGGATCTACGACGCCGTCGGCACCGAGGGAAGATTCTTCTCGGACGTTGCGGAGGAGCTCGGCATGAGCCCGACGCGGCTCAAGGCCCTCGTCAAACGTTCGGAGAAGCTGGAGTACCGTGGGCACCGCATCGAGCGGTTCGTCGCGGAGCCCCTCGGCACGTAGGCCTCCGCCCGAGGTCTCGGTCCTGCGGGTCGGTCATCGACCCGGTCGGGACCCCCGTCTCACGACCCACGTTGCGCTCGCCGCCCGAGCGTTCGGAGCGCGACGGATGTACCTCCACCCTCGGGATGACGATCTCGCCGAACGCATCGCAGCCGTCTCCCGCCACTGGGGAGGCGAGTTCGCGGTGATCCCGGTCGATGATTGGAAGAGCCTGGTCCGCACCTTCCCGGGCACCGTGGTCCATCTGACGATGTACGGCCTTCCGCTCGAGACGACTCTGCCGCGATTGGCCCGCCTCCGCCGGATCCTCCTGGTCGTCGGAGGGGCCAAGGTCCCGCCCGACCTCTATCGGAGGGCGAAGTACAACGTGGCGGTCGGACATCAACCCCACAGCGAGGTCGCCGCCGTGGCGGTCACCCTCGAGCGACTTCTCGGTCTGCCGCGCCCTGCCCGCGCGGGAGAGGCGCCGCAACGGATCGTCCCGTCCGCCCGGGGAAAGCGGGTCGTGGGAGGCCGCGCGAGCCGATGAGCGACGAACGGCCCGGGATACCTGCCCGCCATCTACCCATTTCCGCCCGCGCCCCGGGGAAGTGCATCGTCTTTGGAGAGCACGCGGTCGTCCATGGAGCGCCCGAACTCGTCTTCGCGATCGACCTCACCACGCAGGTCTTCGTGAGGGCGAGCGAAGCGACCCGTCTCAACTCCGACAGCGAAGCCGTCCGACGCAATGCCTATTTCCGGTCCGCGATCGAACTGGCCGGGAAGGGCGGGCCCCCGGTCGAGGTCCGTGCCATCTCCCGCATCCCGCGGGCGGCCGGGCTCGGTTCGTCGGCGGCGTTCGTGGCCGGCCTCGCGGCCGCGTTCTCCGCCGCGAACGGAGGGATCGACCGCCCATCGCTCGCTCAGCTCAGCTTCGAGATCGAGCGAGGCGCCCAGGGCGTCGGGAGCCCGGGCGACACGAGCACGGTCGTCGCGGGCGGATTCGTCGCGATCAACGGTGGGCCGGGCGAACCCCTGTGGTCCATTCGTGCCCCGGACCAGCGCTGGGAGGTCCGGCGCGTGACCGACCCCGGTTGGGTCTGGGTGGTCGCGTACACCGGCATCCCCCGCTCGACCGCCGACGCCGTTCGGGCGGTGGGAGCCCGTCTCGCGGCCCCGGGAGGACCCGAGCTGCTCGAGGAGTTCCGTCGGGTGGCAAAGGACGGGATCGATGCCGTCGGCCGGGGGGACCGCTCGACGGTGGCCGAGCTGCTCCGCCGGAACCAAGAGCTGCTTCGGGAGGCGGGCGTCTCGCATCCGCGCCTCGAGGCTCTGATCGAGGCCTCCCGACCCGCCGCGGAGGGCGCGAAACTCACCGGAGCGGGCGCGGGAGGGTCGGTGGTCGCTCTGCCGATTCCCGGAAAGGAGACGGACCTCTTGCGTCGCCTGGCCCGGGCCGGGGGCTTGCCCTTCGTCGTACGACCCGTCTCCGAAGGGGCGACCCTTGTGGAGAGCTGAAGGCGGACCGAGGACGACCCAACTCACTTTCGAGCGACGATCCGGATCACGGTGTTCGGACCGAGCGGATGATCCGCGGCCATCGCTCGGTGAGTTCGTCCATCGATCGCCCGAATGAAATTCTCGCCGAGGTCGGTGTGGACCCGGTACGCCACCGCCCGCGCCGGGGTGTTCGCGGGAACCAGGAAGGCGTCCGGAAGCACGCGTCCCTGGCCATCGGTCCAATGCATCTCGTCCTCGACCGGGTAGACCACGATCATCCCGAGGCGGGAGTAGACCATCTGTTCGAGCGACTGTTGGACGCCCGTCGATCCCCAGGTGGTAAGGATCGAACGGATCCCGTCGAGCGCTTTGAGTTGCGGCGGAGAGAGTCGGGAGGGCTCGTTGACCCGGAACGTGGCATCCCCCGGATGATAGGTGACCAATCCCGAGCGGGACGCCCGACGCAGCGTGAGCTCGGCATCCGCGGCCGTCGGAACGCAGGGAATCGGCTCGATCGCTCCGGCGAGCGATCCCCATTGGTCCATCGACGCACGGTCGCACTTATTGGCCGCTACGAGGCGGGGCTTCGAAGCTTCGAGAAGTTGACGCGCGAGCCCGATGCGTTCTTCTACGGTCCATCGGGCGGGGTGAGCACGCTCGACGGTCGATCCACGGAGGACGGTCGCGATCACCGCGGGAGAGATCGAAAGGCCCGTGAGACGCTCCGCGAGGAAGTCCTCGACCTTCTTGCCGTCGAGCTCCGTCCCGCGGGCGTGCCGCAAATAGTCGCGGCTGAGGATCTCCCCGACCCACGCCACGAGCTCGTCCTCGAGCCAGCGGACCTCCTCCGCGGGGTCGTGGCTCCCCGGCTCGGCGAGGCGTCCCTCCTCGTCCGTGGCCCCCGAGAGGTCGACGATCTGGACGAACCCGTCCGCGGCTCGCAGGTCGTCCAGGAACTTGTGGCCGAGGCCCTTTCCCGCGTGCGCGCCGGGGACGAGACCCGGCACGTCGATCAAGTTCACGGGGACCCAGCGAGTTCCCTCCACGCACTTCGCATTCCCGGGCGTGCACGGGACCCCCTTGTCCACGTGCGGGCAAGGGGCGCGGATGGCGGCCACCCCGCGGTTCGGGGTCACGGTGGTGAAGGGGTACGGAGCCATCGGCACATCGAGGAGCGTGAGAGCGTTGAAGAACGTCGATTTGCCGACGTTCGGCTTGCCCACGATCCCGATCTCCACTTCGAATACCCCCCGGACGGAGCTAGACGGAGTAGTCCGGAGCGACCTCGCCCACTCCGAGGGCCCGGTTGGTCGCGAGGGCGAGCGCGAACAGGAGACCGCTTAGGCGATTCGCCCACTCCAGCAGTTCGGGCCGAAGTGGTTCGATGCCGTGCAGGGTCCAGAGCCCGCGCTCGGCCCGACGAGCGATGGTCCGGGCCACCTGGAGCAAGGCGCCGGGACGCGACCCTCCCGAGAGAACGAAGGAGTGAAGGCGGGCGTGGGAGGCCTCGACCTGCTCGATATCAGCTTCCAACTGGGCCACGTGTCGGGCCTCGATCCGGTGGTCGGATTTGCCGGTCGGGGGGGTCGCGAGCTCGGCCTGGGCAACGTAGAGCTCGTTCTGCAATCGACGGACCACGGTGCGGATCGCCGGGAGGTCGGCCGGCAGTTCCGCGAGGACGAGCCCGAGATAGGCCCCGAGCTCGTCGTAGGTGCCGTAGGCGCGAATGCGGGGAGAGTCCTTCGCTACGCGCGAGCCACCGGCGAGAGCGGTGGTTCCATGATCGCCCGTGCGGGTATAGAGCCGCGCGATAGTCTTGCCTCCGGCCGCCACGGAAGCTGATCCAGAGGAGAGCTGAGACCGTGGACGGGACAGTACGAGATGTGCAGCACCTCATTATGCTTAGCATCCTGTCGGCACAGTCGGCAGATGAACCCGCTCCGCTCGCTCCAGGCGATCGCCATCGTTTCCATGTTGCAACCCTTCCCCGTTTTCGGAGGCTAGCGCCCGAGGAGCCCCCGACCCTCGCGGTCCGCCCGCCGTCGTCCCTCTCGTCGGTCCTTCACGTTCCGTGCGCGTTCGCGCAGGGCGGGAAGGCGTTCCGAGTGGGTCCGAGCGAGCTCCGTCAGTCCGAGACCCGTCACGAGGGCGACCGCGCCGTCGAGGTCTCGGGCGTAGCCGTTCTCGACGAGCTCCTCGAGCTCCCCCTGTAGGGTCGGTGGCACCGACACCGATCCGGCCTGGGGTTCGCTCGCAGACCGAACGAGCGCTCGCACCGCGTCCGAGCGGGTCGAGAGCCCGTGGTCCCGTTGGAAGCCGTCGAGGAGCGACTCCTCATCGGAGGTTAGGCGCACTCCGAGAAACCGAGTCGCGGGAGCGTTGGCTCGGGCGTTCCGCACGTGTTTAACACAAATTTAACAAATATTTAATAATTGTGTTATTTTGTAAAACACTCGGGGGGTAAGGCGGCTCCGACAACCCTGACCCCCTCGCCCCCTAGACCTCGCGCACCGCTGAGGCGCCCGGATTCCCCGCCCCGGTCCCTCCGAGGGCTGGGATGGGGATCTACGGCGGTCTTACGGGGTAGGACCCGATATGTCGCCTTCACTCGGTTCGCGGCTGGTCGAAGGTCGTTTCGACGGACGTACATCGCGATTCCGTCAGTTTCGCATTCAGCGGCGCCTCGGTGGCGACACAAAGGTCTATTATCGTGAACTTCCCCATTTTTAACGCGCTCATGGTGCGGAGGCGCTCGCCGGGCCCGAACAGGTTCGTGCGGACTTTGATTCGTTCGTTGCCGGTGCTGCTGGCGTCGACCATGATCCTCACCGGCTGGGTCGGCGCCGCTGCCGGGTCGCCACCTACCCGCTCGGGCGTTCCTCCTTTCCGCGCCACTTCCGATAGGCTCGAGGAAACGCGGGGGATCGCTGAGACCTCCAGCGTCCAACCGAGCGCGGCGATCACGCTGAGCGCGCCAGGGGTCTCACCCGGGGCGATCACCCTCTCGTGGACCGGGACGTACGACCGTTTCTTCTCCAACTATACAATCGCCTACTCGGCTTCCAGTGCGAGTGGCCCATTTGTTCCGGCCGGGATCGTGACGAGACAGACGACGACCGAATTGGCTGTCGGCTCCCTCTCCCCCGGCACGACTTTCTGGTGGCAGGTGACTGAATACGCATTCCACCGCGCGGGAGCGACGTCCAACGTCTTAGAGGTCGTCCAACCTACACTTGCGTACGTCACCGAGCCGGTGGTCACCTCGACCTCAATCACGTTCGACTGGACCAACAACGCCTCGTATGGCGGCCTACTCTCGTTCCAGTCGTACACGCTTTACGAGCGGACGAACGGCGGAGGGACCTCGCTCGCGGCCACCATCACGAACGAGACCACCCGCACCACCACGGTGACCGGGCTCGCCACGGGGACGGGCTACTCCTTCTCCCTCAATACGACGGATTGCATCGGTTGTGGCTCGGGGTCCCCCACCTCCAGCACCACGAGCTCGAATACCGTGACCGCCGGAACGCTGCTCGCTCTGTCCGTAACGATCAGCGCTTCGCGCCCGGTCGTGGACGTCAACCAGTCAGATCTCTTCACGTGTACACCGTCGGGCGGCCAGTCCCCGTTCGCCTTCGAATGGTCCGTCGGAGGCTTGAGATTCGTCGCGGGTAGTTCGAGCCTCGCGACGACCTTCGCCCCGCCGCCTCAAGGCAACATGACCTGTCGGGTCATGGACCAGCTCGGCACCCAGGCGGAGGTCGCGATGGCGGTCACCGTGAATCCTGACCCGACCATCAACCTGAATGTCAACCAATCCACCGCAGACACCGGCGAACCGATCACCTTCATTTGCTCGGCGAGCGGGGGGACGCCGACCATCACGGTTGGTTGGTCCTTCGGGGACGGCAGCACCGAGTACACCGAGAACGGGGGCTCGGCCACCCACGCGTACACGACCGCCGGCACCTTCGTACCGACCTGTACTGCGACCGACGCGGTGGGCGTCACCGTAGCAAGTTCTACCAACGTCACAATCTCCTCGCCCGCGGCTCCCTCTCCGACTGAGGAGCTTCCGATCTGGCTGCTCGCGGTGATCGGCGCGGCGGTCGGTGCAGCCCTCGCATTAGGAGTCTGGACGCGAAGACGAGCGCCCGAGGAGACAAAATCATCCGAGGCCATGTCTCGATGGGTGCCTCCGGTCGGACCGAAGGCGGCCATGCTGGGCACTAAGATCTGTCCCTCCTGCGGAGCCTCCAACGCCCCGATGCTCCGATCCTGCCAGGTGTGCGGTGCCGGCCTGCCGAGGAACCCGGGACTTTAGCGCGGACCGGGTGCGGCCGACCGCCGTCGTACCGGAGTGCCCTCCGGCCTTTGTCTTGAGGGGGTGGGCCTCCTTTGGGAGAGACATTATGGCGGCGAATAGGGTGACCGGGACGAGGGACAAACGCACCCGCCTCGTCGCATTCTCCTCGGGGACGCCGCCCCGCCCTCTTCGGGGTGGTTCCTCCCCCCGATGTTTAACAGAGGTGGTCGTAACCGCCCATTCACACAGCCCAAGCGGCACGCCAATGACACGGCGGGCATCGAGGATTGAACCGACGGCGTCCTTCGGGCCCCGCCGGCATAGACCCCCCCTCCGCTGTCCTCAGGGACCCCCGTGCCACCCCCGGGCATCCGGGGCATAGGAGAACGCACCGAGGATGGTCTTCGGCCGGGGGCCCTTCCGAGGTGCCGGCTCGGGGGCCAAGTTCGTCTACGGCCGGCGTTCGGGGCCAAGCGCTCCGGACGGCCGCCCGACCCTCCCGATGAGGGAGTCCAGCGCCCGGTAGGTTCTTAACCAATGCGCATCCATACACACTATACGGGTGGTCCGATGAGGGCTCATGCACCACGCGGGAGATTGTCGGCCCCGCGGCGGGGAGGAGGCATGGTGGAATTGACGAAGCGCGCCCGGCACGGCAGGCGCGTGGGGGGATACGGAAGAGCACGCGTCTTGGAGCCGCAGTGCCCGCAGTTCGGGCGCCTCACCCGCGAGGGGCAGCTGGTGAAGCTCATGTTCGCGAACTCCCGGCAAGGCGGCATGGCCGAGCCCATTTGGGTGCTCGTGACCCGAATCGACGGGCGTGTCGTGACGGGGATGCTGGACAATTCGCCGTTTGATCCCGAGGGCATCGGCGTTCGCTATGGCGACGAGGTTTCGTTCGACCGTGGGCGTGTCGTCAGCGTCTGGGGCGGACCTTGCGACGACGAGCCGGTGGAAGAGGCGTGACCCCATGACAATTGACCGGCCGCTCTCGAAGAGTGGTTCCACCACCCGCGCCTAGCGCGAGGCCGTGCTCGGCCGGCGGGCCAGGACGCGCGCGCGCCAACTCATTACTTGTCAGCGCGGGTCCTTAAGTCGCCAACCCGGTCCAATCGCGTGGCCCTTCCCGCCGGCGGCGCCGATCAGCGGACGATGCCCAAGAAAGCCAATACGACGACAACGACCACGATGACGACGATCCACCCGATTGCTCCCATAGTTAGCGCAGGCTCGGTGACCCGTATTACGCAAGGCTTGATTCGCATCAAGCAACGAACGCGTCGAGACCCGAATTCGCGATCTCCTCCGTCGTGGGTCGGCGTTCCATCCGCCCGAACGTTGCGCCCAGGGCAAGCGTCCAGGATTGCACCTATGCTCCACCCCGTTCGAAGCGAGGTGGCCTCTCCCGGCTGACCTGGGCGTCTCTGGAACGTCAGTCTGGCAGGAGTTGACCCTGCTTTCACGAATGTATCAAACCTCCGTCGCCGGAGGGAATCTGGGGTGCTTCGCGGAAGTTCCCTGACGTGCTCTTGACTCCCCGATCGAGTGTTCGGCGGTCGGCGGGAGCGGCCCCCCCCGCACCGACCGGGGCTCCCTCCAGGGCAGGGTTGGTGGAGCCTGCCCCCCTTTTGTAGAACACTCGTTTGAAATATTCCGTCGGGGGTGCCGTCGTCACCATGAGCGGGGACACGCCGGCTGAGCTCCTGGACAACTTGATCGCCGATTTGAACGACTGGCGGGGGAAGCGAATCCAGCAGATCCGTCGGCTCATGCGGGAGGCCGATCCGGAGATGGTCCTCGAATGGAAGTGGATGGGGTCCCCTGTCTGGTCGCACGACGGGGTTGTCGCACTCGCCAACCCCCACTCAGGGAAGGTCAAGTTGACGTTCGCCCAGGGAGCGAAGCTACCGGACCCGGCCAAGCTGTTCAACGCGGGGTTCGGGGGGAATCAATGGCGGGCGGTGGACATGTTCGAGAAGGACGTCGTGAACGAGGGCGCCCTGAAGGACCTCGTCCGAGCGGCCGTGACGTTCAATCAAGCCAGATTGGCCGAGCGCGCGGGGAAAACAGCCCGCCGGGCCCCCAAGGCGACCGCGAGCAAATCCCGCAAGGCGTGAACCGGGGCCAAGGTCCGTTCCAGAAGAGTGACGGCTCCCTGACATGCGGACCCACTACCTGACGTTCGCACTTCCGCAACCCCGAGCGAGCGCCTTGGCCGGTCGGCTTGCGGTGGTCTTGGGTGGAACCCTGGTCCTGTACGGACTCGGCGCCGTCGGGGTCGCCGCGCTCGCCAATGCCCTTGTCGCTACGGCGGCCACGGCTCCGGCACCGATCCTGGTGCCGTCGCACTTAGCCCTGGGAATGTTGGGGCTCCTGGTCTTCCTCGCAGGGGTCACCGCTGCGGCCGGGATCGTCACGCGAAGCGCATCGCAAGCCCTCGTCGCCGGGATCCTCGCCGGCGTTCTGGCGGCAGGCATCGGGGGCCTCTTCCTGATTCAAGACCGGCTGAGGACGTTGTTTCCCGAAACCTTGGCGGCCGCGGGACTCGCGGGTCTCGTTTGGTGCCTCGTGCAGCACGGCCGGATCGAAGGCTGACCGGAACGCGCGTTTCGGCTCGCCGCGGGTCCCCTTCGAAGGCAGCGATGTCTACGGGCCAGCGATCCGGGTCGACGCCAACACCCAAGTGACGGCCGTCACCAACCTCGCGAGTCCGTTCTATGCGGCTCACTTCGCGTAGGACTCGACCTCCCGCACCATGTTCGCCGATGATTTCAACACGCGCGCGATTGTCGAGATCGGGAGCTAGACGGTCCACCACGACGGGTCAGTTTCGACCGCCATCTCGACGTCCACGCGAGTAGGACGAGTGCTCGACTCGACCGGGACCCTCTTCCGCGGGAAGCGGAGGACACCGGGAGGCGGCCGGAAGGGGAGAAACTATTGTGGCTCCGTCGCCTCGCGTGGCTCGGCTGGGAGATCCCTCCTCTTTGACCGAAGGAACGAGAGTCGACCACACCCCGAATCTGCGCGGGATCGGGGCTCCTCTCGGCTCGAACGGAACGGGGCGGCGCCTCGCCGGGCAGCCGCTGCGGCTCTCAACCTTCGCCGCGGAAACGATCACCAACCGTAACTTTCGTTCGTACGAACTAGGAACCTGGGACCGGTATTTCCTGCCGCCCTCGTTGGCCCCGCTCGCGGAGGGACCCGAACTCGAGGTCCTGGACGCGATCGAGGACGACAACCGGAGCGCGATCCTTCCGGACCCGATCGCGACGTTGGACGGCCTCCCGTTCTATCTCTCGGTGAAGGGCATCGGTTCGACCGTCGACCCCTTCTCGCGTCGCCGTCTGGATGGCACCCTGGCCACGGAACTGACCGACAATCTCGAAGTTCGCGAGAAATTGCGGAACCGCCCCGGGGATCGGGAGGGAGGTATCATCACCGGAGAGCTGTGGCTCCGAGGATCGCCCTACGGAGGACAGGGGCTCCCTCACGCGATGACCGCCCTGCGCGTCTCCGAGCGCGCGGACCTCACGAGCATCCAGGGGTTCCGGGTCGCACCGGTCGTCAAGATCGCGTTCCTCCCGGAGGAGGTCGCGACGCGGTTGAGGAGCATCCATTGGTACCGACGGTATCGCGACCGCATGGTCCAAGAACTTCGTCTCGTGCCGTCGAACGTGCGTATCTACTTCCATGCCCGCAACACGGTCGGCCAGGACCCGGGACACGTGTTCGACCTTTTCGCCCTCGATTCCCCGGCGAAGGTCCACCAGTTCGAGCAGAGCTTCGTCCGCAGTGGGATGGCTCTTCTCACCCTCTTCGCCCGAACGCTCGCGCGGGAGGGCCCGGGGGGGCGCTACACGGGCTTGGATTTTCAGGACGTTTGGCTCGACAAGGACGCGGTCCTGGCGCCCGATGGGACGGTCTTCTTCGTGGACCTCGAGGGGATCGATACGGTCGCGGTGGAACGGGAGGACGTCCGCGAGAAGATCGAGGACCAGATCTACCGGTCGCTCTACGAGTTCATGTTCGCGTACGAACAGATCGAGGGCGAACGGGCGCGCCGGTTCGGGACGCTCGGGAGTCGGAAGCGTCAGTTCGAGACCATCGTGGTGGAATCGCTGCGGGACGACCCCTTCATCCGAACCCGCTCCGACACCCGTGGTCTCGCGATCCGGGTTCGGAACCGATTGGGGGAAGAACCGTTATGCTTCGAGTTTCCCTTGGTGGACCTCTGACATGACGAACTGCAAGGACATCTACACCTTTCTCAACCAGGTCTCGGCCAAGAACGTCAACACGCCGCTCTCGAGCAGCGATGCGGCTCTCCTGACCCAGCTGAACCTGGTCCAGATCTTTACCGCCGACCAGGTCCACGATATTGAATCCAAAGTCCAGGCCCTGGGCGCGGACCAGGCGGCCCTCGACCAGGAGCGACGGCAGCGCGCCGACCTCGCCGAGACCGTCAAGGAGGAGAGCCGGGCCACCCATTCGATCCTCTTCCATCTGGAGGGCAAGGACAAGCAAGCCGCAAAACATCAGCGGGAATTGGACGACGAGAACCGGCTGAGGTCGGTCGATGGCGACCTCACCCAACGCCAGCAGCAGTTCGGACAGCTCGTTTCGCAACGCTCCCTTCTGGACACGATCACGCCGTCTGGGGATGGCTTCGTGGCCCTCACCAGCCTCGGCGCTCTGGAGACTCGCAATCTCGGACTTCGGCTCTACCGCGTTTCCGACACCGACTTCCAAACCTATTGGGACCAGACCCAGAAGATCACCCAGGAGCTGACGGACCTCGCGACGGGGGGGGCCAACTACTTCGCCCTCATCTCGAGGGGCATCACCGGGGCGGAGCGTTCGAACCTGTGGGCGATCTCGATCGGCCTCGCGAAGAACCAGCCGGACGTTGCCCAAGGCTCAGCCGCTTTCGTCAACGTCTACAACGCGATCCAGAATCTCTCCGATAATGTCGAGAACCGCCTGTTGGCGTCCGAGATACTGTTCTCCCTTCCCCGCCCGCTCGCCGAGGAGTACCCGACCCTGGTCCAGATCCTCAAGGAGGTCCGGGGACTGAACATCCCGAACGAATCCGCGCTCGGAGTTGCCTCGATCCTCTTGCTCGGTCGCCGCGGAGATGGGACCATCGCGACGCCGAACCTCCCGCAATACCTCAACTACACGCGGTCGTACGAATCGGCGGCTCTGCTTTCCATCGTGAATCTCCCGGTTCCAGAACTCGGCGCCAAGTTCCAGTCCTTGCGGGCGATGTTCGGCGGGTGGGGGTACGAGACATCGGAGGACGTGGAACTCTCCTCGGCCTACCTGGCCACCTCCGAGCTCCCGGTCCAGGGCATCAACACCAAGCTCGCGATCCTCGCGAAAGGGCTCTCAACGTATCTGGCCTATCCGCTCGTGGCCGCATCCGTGCTCGCCACGATCTCCACGCTCGAGGCGAACGACACGCTGAACCTCCTCGAGCATGCCTACGACATCGTCGGTCGGCGGGCGATGCCGATGTCGCAGGCGGAGCTCATTTGTCTCGCGGTCCGGATGCTGCACGGCATCCGCAACGAGCTCGTCGGCCCGCTCGACGCGACCGCCGCGGCTCAGGCGGCGGCCCGCCTCCCAGATATGTACGGGCCGCGGTTCTTCTTCGTGCCCATCGTGCTGGTGAACTACGGACATTTCTCAACGT
>JBEKEY010000020.1:0-30997 GCA_050013595.1 Thermoplasmata archaeon
CGCCTCCGTGATCAGAAATCGCGGGGCTCCCTCGCGCCAGAAGACCGTCGGATGGAACTGGATGAACTCCATGTCGGTGAGGAGCGCCCCGGCGCGGAAGGCGATCGCCACCCCCTCGCCGGTCGCCACCGAGGGGTTCGAACTCTGTCGGTAGAGACTTCCGGCCCCGCCGGTCGCGAGGACGACCGGGCCCGCGTCAATCTCTTCCACGTTGCGTCCGGTCTCGCCGGAGATGACGGCGATCGTTCCGTGTCGATTCGCGGGCTTGAGCCCCCGCAGCGCAGTCCTCTCGCGAACATCGATGCCGGCGTCGAGGACGCGACGCTTGAGCGTCTCCTCGATCGAGAGTCCGGTCGCGTCTCCGCCGGCATGCAGGATCCGCGCGCGCGAGTGGGCGGCTTCCCGGCCGAGGGAGATCTGGCCCTCGACCGTGTCGAAGGGAACCCCGTATCGCACGAGGTCCGCGATCCGGGCCGGCGCTTCGTAGCACAGCGCCTTCGCGGCCGCGAGGTCCACGAGACCCGCGCCCGCACGTATCGTATCCTTCAGGTGCAGGGCCGGAGCGTCGTCGGGTCCGATCGCGGTCGCGATACCTCCTTGGGCGTAGCGCGTGGTCGCCTCTTCGAGACGGGATTTCGTGATCAGTGTGGGACGGAGCCCGAGCTCTCGGCAACGGAGCGCGACGTAGAGACCTGCGATGCCCGTTCCCACGACCAAGGGCCGGCTGGCGTGGTCCCGCACGCCGGTCGCGAGCAGGGCGCGCGGTATAGCGACTTCTCCACCTGGGCGGAGGGTCGTATACCTGCGCGACTTCCGGCGGACGTGTCCGAGCGCGAGCCTTCCGCTCCCGCCTCCTGGGAGAGTGTCGTGTCCGTCCGAGAGGACACCCTCCTCCGACAGGAGCTGACGGCGCGCCTTGTCGCGGAGAGCGGCCTGCGGTCGGTCGGTGTCACTGACCTGGTCTCCTTGCGTCGCGCCTTTTACCGGGTCGTGGCCCCTCCGGTGCCGATACCCGTCGAGCGTCAGGCACGACTCGACCAGGGCCGGGCGGTCCATCGGGTCCTGGGCTCTCGCCTGGCCGCCGAGGGAGTCCTCGAGGCGCGAGTGCGTCGAGACGGTCTTGTCGGCCGAGTCGACATTCTGGCCGACCTCCCCATCGAGGTGAAAACGACGTCCGCCCTCGTCGAGGTGGCGGCACTTCCGAGCTACCGAGCCGACCACATCGAGCAGCTGGGGATGTACTGTGGCCTCCTGGACCGGCCCGTCGGCCGCCTCCTCACGCTGCTTGTGGATTCGGGCAGAGTCTCGGACGTGCAGGCGGTGGACGTATCGTTTCGTTCCACGTCGCAGATCCTCTCCGAGATGCGGCGCCGGGCCGAGCTCCTTCGTACGGCGTGGAGCGAGAACCGCGTCGATGCGTTGCCGAGGTGCCCATGGTACGGCCGCGGTTGCGAATTCGAGGAGGCCTCGGTCTGCAACTGCACGGGCGACGAATCGCCGACCGTCCACCCGCTCACGGAGGAGCTGGAGGGCCTCTCGGCCCGGGAAGACGTCCGGGAACGGGTTCGAACCGCGCTCTCGGAGCCGGATCCTCCGAGAGAAGAGATAACGGTCGGGAGATACCGAGAGATCCTGTACCCCCGTCGAGCCTACTTCAACCGGACCGTCCCGCCCGAGCCCCTTCCCACGACCGTCGCGCCGCCCATGCGGGGGCTGGATCTCTACGCGCGGTTGAGCGAGGCGGTCGAGAGCGGTCGCCCCGGGGAGGTGGCGCGCCTACCGGCCCGGTCGGCGGAGGCGGAGGAGGAGGTGGTGGGGTTCCGAGGGCGCCCGGTCCTGATGAAGACCTCCCGAGCGTGGGCGCGATTCCCGCCGGACGAGGTGGTCCGCCGCGCGCCTCAGTACGCGCTCGAACTGGGGCTCCGCTGTGCCACGACCGGAACGGACTCCGGACTTGTCGTCGTGGGTTTCGAACGGGCCGAGACCGACCGCGACCGGATCCAAGTTCTCGAGCTCCGGTTCGCCACCCTCACCCCGTTCTCGCGCATGTACCGGGAGCGGAGTCGAGCGCTGGCCGATGCACTCCGCGCCCGGGCCCCGGCCTCGCTGCCGTCCTGCCCCGGGTGGATGGCGGTCGATTGCCCCTATCGTTCGGAATGCGCGTGCGCCGAGCCGGGAGACCGCGTGACACGGTAGATGGTCGATCGGACCGTCGGCTCGAGATGGAAATCGTGGTAAAGTCGGCGGGCGGGCTCGTTCGCGGCCGTGACCCACAGGTGGATGCGCTGGTAGCCGAGGGCCCACAACGCTCGTAAACCCCAGCGGAACAGGAACGTGCCGTAGCCCTTCCTTCGGAACTCGGGGTCGACCATGAACGCCACGAAGATCGCCTTGCGCGGTGAACGCTCGGCCGACAGGATCGCTCCGACCAGACGCGGCGGGTCCGGAAGGAGCAACGCCGTGGATGCCTCGTCCAGGAACCGTCCGAGGCTCCCGTCGATCAGGGCGGCCATGACGCGGCGATACTCGTCGACCCGGTCTCCGATTAGCTGGGCATCGACGCTGCCCCGAACCGACCGAAGGTCAAGGTCGGCGAGCGCGTCGACCGTGACGGCACGAATCGGAACAAGCAGCAGCCCCGGCGGAACCGAGCCGGGCGGACGACCGTCGTCCGCGGTCAAGGACCGCTCGAGGGCCATGCGTTCGAGTACGGTCGAATCCGGCCGCTGGCCGAGCCGGCCGAGGAGCTCTTGCTCGGGAGCGAGAGAGAGTCCGGTGAATCCGATGTTGATCGTCCGCACGGTATCGGGCAGGTGCTGGAGCAGCGCCTCCGCGAGCCATTCCGCCCGGTCGACCGCGCCCGGTGCGTCCGCCGCGTGCACGTGACCGTAAGCTTCCGCTCCGCTCAGGGAGTAGAACGATAGGCCGGCCCCGGGGTCGATGGGGTAGTACCACCCGGGAGTTCGGCCCGACCTCAGGTCCTCGGCCGTTTGCTCGACCCAGTCCCCGGCGGGGGATTCATCGCGCGCCAAGAGGGCTTTGCGCACCTGCTGGACGATCTCGTGCAGCTCGTCCAGACGGGCCCCGTGCGTGGATCGAGGTTCCTCCACCGCTCGGTCCTGGCCTACGATGCGACGAGACGGTGAATGATCTGAGCGATATCGGGAGCGACCGAGGCCTTCTCGGCCGGGTTCCCGAGAGTGTCGGTCGAGTAGACATCGCCGACGACCACCTTGATCCGCTCAAAGGCATCCTTGAGGAAGAGCCCGTGGGTGCAGGCCGCGCTGATCCCCGAAGCTCCGTTCTTCCGGAGGAGCTTCGCCGCCTCGACGATCGTGCCGCCCGTGGAGATGACGTCGTCGATCAACGCAACGTGTTTTCCCTCGATCGGCATCGGAAGCGTGGACGGAAGGGATAGCTCGACGTGCTCGCTATCGATACGGCGCTTCTCGAGGGCGAACCACGGCTTGTCGAGAAGTTGGGCCATCCGTCGCACCCGGTCGACCCCGCCCTTGTCCGGCGAGACGAGCAGGTCCAGGGGTCGTTCCCGGAGGAGGCGGGCGATCGCGGGAATGCCGCTCGCCTCGAACGCCGGCTTCGTGAAGTGCGTGAGGGTCTGCGAAGAGTGTAGGTCCACGGTCACGACCGCGTCGGCGTCCTGCTCGACGTGACGGCAGAGCGCGCGCGCGCTCACCGGCTCCCCCGTGAAGAACCGACGGTCCTGCCGGGCATATCCGAAGTACGGGACGACCACGAACGTACGGCGCGCTCCGGCTTCCCGGATCGCATCCTCGAGGAGGATCAGCTCGAGAAAATCGGCATCCGTGCGGGTGGACTGGACGAGCACGACGTCCTCCCCTTCGAGTCGGCCGCCCACACGGACATAGAGCTCATCGTCGGGGAAACGCTTCGTGAACGGTATCCCGAACGGGGAGTTCCCGAGCTCACGGGAGATCCGCTCCGCGAGCGCGGTGGAGGCGGTCCCTCCGATGACGTGCATCCCGGTTCCTCCCTCGTGGGACTCGGGGTGGGACTATAACCTTGCAGGACGGGGCCGGGTCGCCCGGTGATTCCGTTCTCCCAAAGCCCAAGCGTCGCGAAATCGGTCCGTGAACGAGGTCTAGAGCTCGTCGTCGGAGTCGGTCTTCTTCGCGGTCTTGTGGTTCCGTCGGACGTGAGGCACCGGACGGCCCCGGCGCGAATGCGGGGGGGAGGGAGGTGGTCGCGTCCGATGGCGAGGTATCGACGACTCCTCGTCTTCGTCCTCCTCCTCGTCCTCGGAGCGGTCCCGGCGGAGCATCGAGACGAACCGACGGAATAGAGGCTCATCGGCCGAGGGTCCCGCCTCCGCGCGAGCGGCTTCCTCTTCGTCCTTACGGAGGGTCGTCTCGATCCCCTCGGTGCGCAGCGCATAGTGGATGCCGAAGGCGATGAGGATCGCACCGATAATCGTGAGACCCATGAATTGCCAGGACTGCGGGGGAACCTCGCCGGCTTGGCCCTGGAGGAGGAGCTTCACGGACCCGAACCAGGGGATCATGCCGCGCGCCACCCCGATGATCCAGCCCGGTTCGACGAGCGCGCTGATGGCCGGTGTGGTCTGCCCGGCCTGGTCCGGAAGTGGGTTCGCGTCCCCCAGGGTCAGGAACCCCGAATGCCGTCCCAGTGCGGGGTACGTAAGGTCGAGAGAAATGTTCAGTGAATCCCAGCCGATGTGGTACAGTTCGAGGTAGCCGGACATGGCGGTGGTGCGGCAGCTCGGGGTGGAACCTGGGTCGGTCGGGGCGTACGGATAGTACGCGTAGACCGCGTTCGATGCGCTGCCGCAGGGAAGCCCGTTGAGGTCCGTGGCGTTGTACGAACCGTTCGGGTCCCACTGGAGGTAGAGGATCGCCCGATGGATAATGGGGGTCGTCGTCTGGCCGTTCGGCCAATAGAGCAACACGTCACCGTACTCTCCGTACGTCGTGTACCCGGTCTGGACCCCGGTGACGTACGGTGTGATGTCGGACACGGACATCTTCTGGGCGAGCACGAGATCGCCGGTGTTGATCAGCCCGAGTTGGTCGGAGGAGCCATGCTGCATGCTGTCCGACTCGACGACGTAGACCGGGGGCCAGTTCTGGGTGTACGCGAACAGCGAAACGAGCAGCAAGACGATGATCGCGAGCGCCACCAGCGGCTCGAAGAACAGGGAGTCGCGAGCCCGCCAATAGATCGTCTTCGTTCCCGAGCCCGTCGTGTCCTCTCGGGTCGGACCCTCGGACTCCTCCTCCTCCGATGAGCGCCATCGCCGGATGGGCGACGGGCGAGGCCGAGGGTGGGCCTGCCGAGCCGGTGCCTTCCGGCGCCGCCGGGGTGTCGGCGCCTCCTCCTCGTCCTCCTCGTCGGTGGGCTCTTCCTCTTCGTCCTCCGTCTCGTCGTCGTCAATACGCCGGGCCCGAGCCGGAGGGGGCATCGATCGCGTGTTTTCCGGAGACCGCTTAACCCTTCGTTTCGACCGGAACCCCGCAGGATCGATGCACCTCTCGGAGGAGGCGTGCCGTTCCGAACGAACGCTTAAACAGCCCGGGGTTCACGACCTATCGCCGGGACGCGGTCGGCGATGCTCATGGGACGGATCGACATCTCGATGCCTCTCTTCCCCGGGATGCCATCGTTCCCGGGAGATCCGGCGTTCACGTCGACCCGGCTCCGATCCACGGTCGCCGGGGACCCGTACAACATCTCCGGGCTCTCGTTCGGGTCGCACGCGGGCACTCACCTCGACCCCCCGGCGCACTTCATTCCGGGCGGGCTCACGACCGACCAGGTCGACCTCGAGGCCGTGAATGGCCCGTGTCGGGTCGTGGACGTCGACGTTCGCTCAGCGTCGGTGGATGCGGACGACGTAGCGAGGATCCCGCGAGGATGCACCCGCGCCCTGTTCCGCACGGCCAATTCGTCACGGTGGGCGAGCTCCCTCACGTTCTTTCCCGATTATGTTGGCCTCACACCGGCCGCGGCCGATGCCCTCGCCGAGCGGAAGTTTCGATTGGTGGGTCTCGACTCGCTTTCCATCGAGAACGACCCGTCAGGAACCTTCCCCGTCCATCACACGCTCCTCGGACGCGGGACCCTGATCCTGGAAGGGCTCCTCCTCGCGGCTGCTCCGGCCGGCGACTACACTCTCGAATGCCTCCCCCTGCGTCTCCGCGGTGGGGACGGCGGCCCCGCGCGGGCCACGCTGGTGGCGCCGTAGGGCCGCTCGGATGGCGCTCGTCCCTCCCGGCCCCGGGCCGCACGACCTCTCCCTGGCGACACCTGCGTTCTATCTCGTCGCGACGACCCTGTGTCTTTTCGTCGTGATGCTTGTCCTACTGCGTCATTACTACCCGAATCGAAAGCGCGGGCTCGAAGGCTACCTCGACGCCGCCGGAGTGAGTCTCGCATTCCTCGCCTTCGGAGTCCTCCTCGTGATCCTCCTCGCGGTCCAAGACCCGTACGGCAACGGGACCGCCTACGCCCTCTACGAGACGATCCTCACGGGGTACTGGCTCGCGTTCGCGATACCGGTCGTGACGGTCGGTAGCTCGGTGCAAGCGCGTTCGCGCGGCTCGATCCGCTGGCTGATCCCGTCGATGCTCATCGCGTGCGCGATGTTCTTCGGGATCTTCGTCTACTACTACTCGATGACCTGAGCCGAGGCTCGGAGGCTATCCTTATTCCCGCTCGTCCGGCGGGAGCAGGTCGGGAATGCCGTCCTCGATGGGGTAGTCGACGTGGCACGCGGCGCAGGCGAGCGACCCCTCGACGATCTCGACTCCCTCCTTCTTGCGGACCGTGAGCGTGAGAACCCCGCGGCAGAGGGGGCAGCGCAGGATCTCCATCAGGTCCGGCTTCACTTGACACCGCCTTCGACGATCCCGTAGCCGATCAATCTCCAGGCATTCAGTTTTCGGGAGATGGCCACGCGGCTCCCCGGGAACACCGTGACCGCGCGATTGAGGGCGAGCTCCACGTCGTCGCCCCGGGCGCTCGTCACCTTGCCCGTCGCGATGGTCGTTCCCACCGTTACGGCCAACATCTCGCTCGTTCGGATCTTCTCGACCTTGATCTCCCGCAGGGCGCCGACGACCCGGTCGAGGAGGGTCGCACGGAGTCGCATCTTCTGGCTGACGGGAGGGAGCGTTCCGGCCGTGCCCACGAGACGCCCGGTGAGACCGTCGCCCTTGGCGAGCGATGGGTCGAGACTGGTGCCGATTGCGGCGAGGCCACCGGGGTGGAGTTCCTCCCACTCCTGACCGCCGGACACGATCGAGGTGATCTTGGTGGTCAACGATTCCGAGGTTCCGTTCGCGGAGCCCGTGGGACCGGGACGGATCTCGATCTCCTCACCGAGGGTGAGCCGACCCTGCAGGAGCGACCCGCCGAGGACCCCTCCGCGCAGCGCCGCCGGACGGGTCCCGGGCCGGTTGATGTCGAACGAACGGGCCACGTACATGAGCGGGGGTTTCTTCGGGTCGCGCGCCGGGGTCGGGAGGGTCGCCTCGATCGCGCCGATGAGGGCATCGATGTTCACCCGGTGGTTCGCGCTCACCGGGATGATAGGGGCCCCGGCGACCGGCGTGCCTTTGAGGAACTCCGTGACCTGGCGATAGTTCTCTTCCGCGGCCTCCGAGGAGATCAGGTCGACCTTGTTCTGGACGACCACGACCTTGCGGACACCGATGATATCGAGCGCGTAGAGGTGCTCTCTCGTCTGAGGTTGCGGGCAGGGCTCGTTCGCCGCGACGAGCAGGAGCGCGCCGTCCATGATGGCGGCGCCCGAGAGCATCGTGGCCATCAGGGTCTCGTGCCCGGGAGCGTCCACGAAGGAGATCGCTCGAAGGAACTTCGCCTCGCCCCCGCAGGAAGGGCAGACCGGCGAGGTCGAGTACCCCGACGGTTCGGGGCAGTTCGGACACTTGTAGAACGCCGCATCGGCGTAACCGAGTTTGATCGAGATGCCGCGCTTGAGTTCCTCCGAATGCCGGTCGGTCCACTCTCCGGTCAGCGCTTGGGTGAGGGTCGTCTTACCGTGGTCGACATGGCCGACCAGGCCGATGTTCACCTCGGGCTGCCGGGGGACCTTCATGCCGCGGCGAACAGCTCCGCGAGAGGCTTCGGGCCTTTTTGCTCGACGATCAGGTTGATCTGGACCGTGTCCTCGCTGACCGTGTTGCCGCGGAACGTCCGGCGCTTTCGCATCCCCGCTCGGGGGGCCTTGAACCCGAATCCGTCACCGACGAACAGACGCGTCTGGCGAGCGCCGGGGAGGTCCGGGCGGAGAGGGAAACCGCTCTTGTCGGTGCCGCCCGTGATACGGAACGTGTAGCCGGTCGCGCCGATCAGCTCGCCGCCGACCGCCTCGCCGATGCGCTTCCCGAGGAAGCCGGCCGCCTGCGGGTCGCCGACCGTGCGCGCGACGGACTTCTCGCGCTCGGAGATGACGAGCTTGTACTCTACCATGCGATCCTCCAGGGGCGAGTGCGCGCCAGTCGAGGGTGGTTTAAATAGGTTATTACTTCGAAGGTCAGCGGCCGGACCGCTCGCGCCGGCGTCCCCCTCAAGGTGCCGGGCGGCGCGTCCCCCGGAGGCGGTTCCGCCGGGCATCTCCCTTTCGGGAAAGGACCTTATCAACCGGTCCTCCGTCCGCAGCCGGCTGGGCGGCGTGCTGGGATGACCGATCTCGCAACCTACGCGCTCGCCGTCGAGGTCATCCTTCTGGTGGGAGGTTTCGGCTACGCCGCGGTGGCGGACTGGCGGGAGCGGGAGGTCTCGGACGGTCTCTGGCAACTCCTCGGAGTCGCCGGCTTCCTGTTAGGATTCATCGCCGTGGCCCCGGGCGGGGCCGTCCCCGCGCTGCTCTGGCTGGTCGTCGGTCTGTTCGTGATCCAGCATCTCTTCGCCTGGGACGTCCGTTTGGGTCCGACCGTGGAGCAGTATGCGGACATCATCGAACTCGCGGTGTACGTCGCCGTGGTGGCGATCGTGGGGATCGCCCTGGCCCACGAGGGCATCGGGCCGGATGCGGTCCCGGTACCCGTGATCGCGGTCCTGGTCAGCGTGCTGTTCGCCCGCGGACTCTTCGAGGCCGGGATCCTCTACGGGGGCGCGGACGCGAAGGCGCTCATGATCGCCGGCCTATTGGTCCCGATGTTTCCCAATCCCCTGATCCCGCCCCCGGGCCCGATCGCCCCGGTGACCGTCATCCTGCCGTTCGCCGTGAACGTCCTCATGAACTCGGCGCTGTTCTCCGTCGCCGTCCCGGTCGTGGTCGCGATCCGCAACCTTCGGGCTCGAGAATTCCGTGGACTTTCGGGTTTCGTCGGCTACTCGATCGCCGTGGACGAGCTTCCCCACAAGTTCGTCTGGGTCCGGGACCCGTTGTTCGGACAAGGGCGGGTGGAGGAACGGTCGATCGAGACATCGGAAGACGATCGTCTTCGGCGGGTGGAGATCGCGCACGACCTCGCGTCGCGGGGAGTCGCTCGCGTCTGGGTCACGCCCCAGATCCCGTTCCTCGTGGTCATGGCGTTCGGGGTCGCCGGCGCGCTGCTCGCGGGGAACGTTCTCTTCGACCTGATCTTCCGCCTGTGACGAGCCCGGGCCAAAGCTTTTCTGATGGGTCCCCGTCGGAGAGGAGCGGACGATGGCGAAAGCGCGCGCCCCGAAGAGCACGCCGATCCGGGTGCTCATCGCGAAGCCCGGGCTGGACGGTCACGACCGAGGGGCGAAGGTGGTCGCGCGGGCGCTTCGGGACGCCGGCATGGAGGTCATCTACGCGGGACTTCGGCAGACCCCCGAAGAGATCGTCCGGGCGGCGCTCGAAGAGGACGTCGACATCATCGGGCTCTCGATCCTATCGGGCGCCCACATGGCGCTCTTCCCGCGGATTCTCGCGCTCCTGAAGGAACATAACGCCGCCAGCATCCCGGTGTTCGCCGGCGGGATCATTCCCGACGAGGACGCCCGGCGCCTTCGCAAAGCGGGCATTCGCGCGATTTTCGGCCCGGGCACGTCGCTCGAGGAGATCGTCACGACCGCTCGGTCGTTGGCGCGCCCCGCGGCATGACGGGGTCCTCTCGACTTCCGGCGGCCGCGCGCGCGATCGTCGACGGGGACCGACGAGTCCTCGCGCGCACGATCACCGCGGTCGAGAACGGGGACCCCTCCGCGGACCCGGTCCTGCGGAGCCTCTACGCCCGCTCCGGTCGAGCTCCCGTGGTCGGCCTCACCGGCCCCCTCGGGGTCGGCAAGTCCAGTATCGTGAATGCCCTTGTGGGGCGATTGCGCTCGCTCGGACAGTCCGTCGGGGTGATCGGGGTCGACCCCTCGAGCCCGTTCACGGGCGGCTCGGTGCTCGGTGACCGGATCCGCCTCGAGCGTCGGGCCGACGACACCGGGGTGTTCTTCCGCTCGATGGCGAGCCGGGGCGCCGCTGGAGGGGTGGCGGAGGCCACCCGCGAAGTGTCGCGATTGCTCGATGCCGCCGGCTTCGATGTGATCCTCGTGGAGACCGTCGGGAGCGGTCAGGTGGACGTCGCGATCCGTGACATCGCGAGCACCAGCATCGTGGTCGTGGTCCCTCACCTGGGCGACGAGGTCCAGACGCTCAAGGCCGGCCTGTTCGAGATCGCGGACATCTTCTGTGTCAACAAGGTCGACCTCCCGGGCGCCGAGCTCGCGAAGCGCGACCTCGGGGAGCTGGTCATGTTGGGGGGCCGCGCGAGCTCCTGGTCTCCGCCCATCGTGGGCACCTCGACCGTAGAGGCGACGGGCATCGACGAGCTCTGGAACGCGGTCGTCGCCCACGAGAAGTTCCTGGACGTGTCGGGCGAGCGGTCCCGCGGTGAGCGGATGCGCCTTTCGAGCGAGGTGGTCGGACTCGCGCGGGACCGGGTCGGACGCGAGCTCACCCATCGCCTCGAGCGGGACCCTTCCCTGCGTCGGCTCCTCGATGACGTGCTCGCTCGTCGGATCGACCCTCGGACCGCCGCCGAGCGCCTCGTGACCACCAGCCGAAGGGCCCGGGCACGATGAACGAGCTCGAGTTCTTCCTGGCCATCGGGTTGTTCGTCCTGGCCCTGGCGATCGCCTACTTCGTCTTCGCGTCGTTCCTGTTCGGCGCGGGCTACCAACCCACGCCCCGCCGTTCCGTCGAGACGATGCTGCGATTCGCGGAGGTCGGCCCGAGGGACACTCTCTACGACCTCGGGGCGGGGACCGGGGCGATCGTCTTCCGGGCGGCGCGGACCTACCGGGCCCGTGTGATCGGGGTGGAGGTCGAGCCGCTGCGCTACCTCATCCTCAAACTACGTCGAGCGTTCGGGCCGTTCCCCGACCGGATCACCCTCCACTGGGGGAACCTCTTCGACCTCACGTTCCGGGACGCGAACGTGATCACCGCGTTCCTCTGGCCCGGCGCCATGGCTCGGTTGCGGCCGCGCCTCGAGGCCGAGCTTCCGAAGGGGGCCCGGGTCGTGAGCCACTGCCACTCCGTTCCCGGTTGGACGGTCGAGAAGTATGACAAGGACACCGACGTCTACCTCTACCGCTGGCCCGACGCGGGCCGCAAGCCCGCTACAGCGGATGGAACATGAACCAGATCGCTGCGGCCGCCGCGAACGTCACCGCGAGGAAGATCCCCGCCGCGATCCAGCCGGTGTAGGGGTTCCGCTCCCTCCGCGGCTTCCCTTCGGCCGGCATCGTGCTCTCGGCCCTCAGCGCGAGTCCGGTTTATCTCGTCTCGATACCAACCGGTGCCGTCTCACGGGATCCCCGCGCCGATCTGACCGGTGATCCCGAAGTAAGCGATCAGAACGCCCGCGAGGATCGCCACGGCGAACGTGACGACCAAGAAGGTTCGAGAGGGACCGGTGGGGGGCGTCGACATCTTCGGGACCAGTAGGGACGCCCTTCAAGAGGTCGAGGTTCGTTCCGGCGCCATCGGTCTCGGGCCTAGGCGTCGTCGGACGCCGGCGCCGCCTTCGCTGCGGAATGCGCGGCCTTGGGACCCTTCGGCTTCGGCGCGGGCTCCGGGGCGGCGGCCGGGGCGGACTCGCTGGCCGCGGGCGGTTCGACCGACTTCGCGGCCTCGGGAGCCTCCTTCTTCTCCGGCGTGGGAGTCGCGTATTCTTCGACGACCCGGATCGTCTGGGGGTGGAGGTGGGTTCGAAGCCGGTCGATGACCCGGGGCTTCGCGGCCATCCAGTTGATGTCGAACTTCGTCCGGTCGGGGACCTTCAGGGTGATGGTCTTCTCGTGGACCTCGATATGGAATTCGGAGGATCGGCCGTACTGCAGCTCCACCACCGCGCGCGCCTGCTCGGCGGGTTCGGCGATCCCTTCCACGACCTTGAACTTCCCCCGGACCTTGCGGCCCGCGAACGGCGGATTGAAGTCGACCCGGACCCGCGCGGCCGTGAGGGAGACGACCCGCCCTCGCCGTCCCTCGATCGTCACGGTCGTGCCGATGTCGAGGTGGGCGTCCTCCCGTCGCATCTCGGGAAGTCGCTCGATCTGGTGCATGGAGAACAGCTCGATGAGATTGGGGTCCCGTTCGCCGAACGCATCGGCCGGCGCGAACTCCCGCTGCACCTCGTCACCGGCTTTCAATCCGACGAGCGAGTTCTCGATCCCCACGGGGAAGTAGTCCCCGCCGATCTCGTGCGGTCGCGGACCCCAGGTACGTCCCTCGGTCCTCGCGTTCTCCTTCTGCGCGAGCTCCTCGTTCGTGGTGTCGAGCAGCTCCGTCTTTCCGCCCGATTCGGTCCAGAGTTCGTACTCGAGGCGTACAAGGTCGCCTTTCTCGGTGAGCCGAGCGGACGAACCGTGGTGAGCTTCGGGAGACATCGCCCCGCCGAACCGGGGGGTAGGATAAGGTTTTCTCGAGGGTACGCGGCGCTTCGAAGGGGGGCGCCGCTCGGACTAGCCACGACCCGATGACGTCGGGGGCGGGTCCTGCTCAGGCGTCGGTCCGGTCGAGCGAGCTACTCGGCGCCAACGGAGTTCGGCGTGAAGAAGCGCGATCGGCTTCATCATCGCCTCGATGTAGCGGAGCCGGTGGGCCACCGGGCGACGTCGTTCCGAGAGGCGGCCGCGCAGCTCGCCGTTCTTGATCATCGACATCGCCAACGCGACCAGGTAGCGGTACCGCTTGCGGGCCCACCGGGGAAAACTCGACTCCGTGCTCTTGTCGTGGTACACCCACGCGTCGGCGACGTACGTTCCGACCCATCCGGCGCGGGCGGCCCGGACCTCGAGGTCATGGTCCTCGGCGAACGGGATCCGGGCGTCGAATCCCAGCTGCCGCAGGCGATCCGTCCTCCACGCGGTGTTCTGGAGGGGAAGGTAGGAGACGCTCCGGGGCACGAGGTCCGCGTAGATCCAGGCTTCGAGCAACACCATGTATCGCTCGATCGACCCCTGCGGGGCCCGTGTCGGCCTCGTTGGCCCACCGGAGAACGTAACGGTGCCAGATTCGAGGGGCGCGACCAGACGACCCAGCCATTCCGGCGGAGCGCGCTCGTCCGAGTCGAGGAACGCCGTCACGGTCTCGCGGATGTCCCCGAGGCTGCCGGCCCGAGCTTCGACCACGCCGCCCGGATACCGACGGATCGTGAGGGACAGTTCGGGGAAACGGCGACGTGCTTCGTCGAGGAGGGGTTCCGGCGTGGCGGTGGAGGCCGCCACCAGGACCCGGTCCGGCCGTCGCTCCTGTCGGTCGAGCGAAGCGAGAGCGTCGATCAGACCCGGGTCGTCGCGTACCGCGACCTCGACGCATACGGTAGTGATCGACACGGAACTCCCACGACCTGCCCGACCAAGCCTCGTCCGGCCGGATGGCCCCAAGACCTTAATCTCGCGGGCCCCTCGGTAGGGCGTGCGGGTCATCCTCATCGGAGGGGGGGTCCAGCCGATCCCTCCGACGGGGTACGGCGCGGTCGAACGGATCCTGGATGACTTCCGGGCCGCCCTCATCGCGGCGGGGCACGAGGCCCAGGTCGTGAACCAGGTCCGCCACCGACGCATGCGGGACGAGTACCCGTTCGCCTGGCAGCTTCCGCGACTCCTCCGGGGAGAACACTACGACATCCTGCACGCGAACACTCCCGTGGTCGCGAACCGGCTCGCCTTCGGGCGTTTTCCGTTCGTGTACACGTCGCATTCGCGTCATTGGTTCTACCGCCAGCAACTCTCGCACCGTTGGGGGTACTGGCTCGAACGCCGGGCGGTCCGACGCGCGAGCGCCGTCGTCGCGCTGACCAGTACCCTGGCGCGCACGATGGCCGCTACGGTCCGTCCACCGCTTCCGCCCGTGTCGGTGATCCCCTTCGGCGTGAACAGCGACCGGTTCCGGCCCGACTGGACCCGACGCACGGGTCGCGAGATCCTCGGGGTGGGCGTCGTCCTCCCGTTCAAGCGATGGGAGCTGGCCGCCCGGGCCCTCCGCGGCCTCGGGGTTCGGTTGAGGATCGCCGGCCCCCTCCCCTCGCCGGAATATGCCGCGGCCGTCCGGACGGCCGGCGACCGTGTCGAGATGCTCGGGGAAGTCTCCCAGGAAGAGCTCGTGCGGCTCTACGCGGAGAGTGACGTCCTCCTCCACCCGAGCTCGGTCGAGATCCTTTCGGCGACCGTCCTCGAGGCTCTCGCGTCCGGCCTGCCCGTCGTCGGAGGCGGCGCGGTCGAGGGCGTGGTGGAGGAAGGAACGACCGGTTGGTCGCTTCCCGACGCCGACGCGAGCGCGTTCGTCGCCGCCATGCGCGACCGTGTCTCCCGCCTCCTTTCGAGCGAAGCGACCCGACACGAGATGGGCGAGCGGGCGCGTGCGTCGGCCCAGCGCCGATTTGCGTGGCCCGAGGTCGTCGCGGCGCACCTACGCGTCTACGAAACCGTGAAAGCGGGCGCGCCCCCGAACTAAGCGCCCGGTTCTCCCGGGGCGTGGACCCGTCGCGACTCGACCATTTCCTCAATCGTTCGGTCGACCGCCTGGGCGCTGTTCCATCGGGGCTGCCAACCGAGCGCCCGGATGCGGCGGATGGCGAGGAACTGCACCGGAATATCTCCGACCCAGCCCCGAGCTCCGCCGGTGTACTCGATACGGGCGCGGCCCCCGTGGGCGGCGATCACCTTCTCGCCGATCTCTCGCGGGGTGATCTGGTCGGTGTTGCCGAGGTTGAACAGGTTCACCGGGTCGTTCGTTCGGTCCGTCGCGACGAGCATCCCGTCGACGCAGTCCTCGGTACGCAGGTAACTTTTCGATTGGCGACCGTCGCCCAAGATCTCGAGGCGGGTCGGGTCACGGCGAAGTTTCTCGAAGAAGTCGGGGAGAATGCTGTGGGTCATGTTCGGCCCAATGATGTTCGCGAATCGGAAGATGTGGACCTTGAGACCGAAGGTGTGAGCGTACGCCGTGAGGAGGCCTTCGGCGGCGAGCTTGCCGGCCCCATAGAGCGACTGGGGTTCGAGCGGTCCGTACTCCTCGGGGGTGGGCAGGACGGTCGGATACCCGTAGACGACGCTCGAGGAGGAGAAGGCGATGCGCGGCACATCGTTCTTACGGGCCGCTTCGAGGACGTTCGACGTGACGATCGTTCCCTCCTCGAGGTCGAGCCGGGGTTCGCTCACGCCTCTTCGGACATCCGGGTTGGTCGCCAGGTGCCATACGACCGAGGCGCCGCGGAACAGATGCTCGAACGAGGGCGGGTCCTTCAGGTCGGCGACCGTGAGGAGGACCTTCGTGTCCCCGGAGGAAGGGGGAAGATGCTCCCGTTTCCCTCCCGAAAGATTGTCGATGACCCGCACTTCGCTCACCCGCCCGAGCAGGGTGCGGACCAGGACCGAGCCGATCGCTCCGGCCCCACCGGTGACGACCACCGGTCCTTTCGGCGAGATATCCGACATCGGGTAATTTGGAGTTAGGGAAGCATATATAAACGGAGGCCCGCCTAAACTCGCTACACCGACGACCCGCGAGGGGGCGGTTTATGCGCACTTACGTTCGGATGACCTTTCACTCCGAAGGAGCCGACCCGATGAAGGTCGTCGAGGTCATGCACGGCCTCGGGTTCGAGGAGTCGATGGGCATGCACGACTTCGTCTACAAGTGGAAGGAGAAGGCGGCGATCGAGGACGTCATCCGTCTCACCACTCAGATGCACGAACGCCTTCGGGGCCTCGACGTGAACTACGAGATCACGACGATCTCCTGAGAGGGAAGCGAACGAGCACATGCCGTCCGAGGAACTGGACCGTCTGGAACGACTGCTCCTACTGCATCTCCTGGAGCACCGCGGCCAGCAGATCCGGTTCGAGGCGTCCCAGTGGACGACCGAGTTCGGCATCATGCGAAAGTTCGCGGACGAGGACGGCGCCGAGTTAAAGCAGGCGATCCGGGTCCTCGAGATGGGTCGGCTGATCTACCGGCGGACCCAGTATGTGGTCGGCTACTCCGAGCCGAAGCACGTGTTCTCCCTCACCCCGAGCGGCCACCGAAAGGCGCTCGAGTATCGTCGGAGTGAGGAGGGCGACAGCGGGTCGATCAGCCCGCCGGAGGAACCGGTCAGTGTCTCCGCCTCCGAGGGCCCCCCCGCGCACCGCGGACCCCGGGGTTCTTCCGCCGGCTGAGGCGGAATGACGGTCCTCGACGGCACCCTGGTGCGGCTCCGGCCGCTCGCGCCAGCAGAATACCCTCGGGTGTTCGCTTGGTACAACGACCCCGAGATCGTCGCCCCGTTCGACCGGTTCTCGGTCGACACGTTCGACGCCTTCTCTTCCGCGGTGGCCGCCGCGGTCGACGACCCGGCCTCGCTCGCGCCGCGTTTCGCGATCGAGCGGCGGGACGAGAGAAAGGTCGTAGGCACCGTGGGGTACTACCGGGCGCACCCGGTCCTCGAGTACATCGACGTCTGGTACGTCCTCGGCGACCGCGAGGCTCGCGGACGGGGCTTCGGAAAGGAATCGGTGCGACTGCTCACGGACCACCTCTTCGCAACGAGCGCGGTGGAGCGGGTGGGGGCGACGTGCGATGTCGAGAACGTGGCGTCGTACCGACTGCTCGACCGACTTGGCTTCCGCCACGAAGGGACGCTACGAGCGGCGCTGTTCCACCACGGGCGATGGCACGACGTCCGTGTCTACGGCGTCACTCGCTCGGAGTGGCGAGCGAAGGCTCGTCCAGGCTGAACCCGACCCGATCGCCCCCCGGCATCGGAACGGGCGATTGCAGCGTGACGCGGCCGATCTCCCGGGTGGAGCGTAGATGAGTGCCCCCGCACGGGCAAACATCCGCAGCTTCGATCTCTACGACACGGACCGGGTCGACGTGGGCGGGAAGAGGGACGAGTCCCGAGCGCTCCGCGAAGGGGTTGCGGTCCCATTCGGCCCGAGCGATGTGTCGCAACGTCACCGGACGGGGGTGGCTCAACGCTTCCGCGAGATCGTCGGCGAGGAGAGGAAGCACGTCGGAGGGGAGCGTCCCTTGAAGGTCGAGCGTCGCGCCGCTTCCCGAGAGCTGGGCGCGACGGGTCTTGAGATCGGTTCGGGAGAAGATGCGGGCGCTCAAGAGATGCTGACCAGTGTGCAGACGCATGTGTCGGTAGCGGCGCTCCCAATCGAGAACACCTTCGACCTCGGACCCCACCGCGAGGCGACGCAGCACGTTCGACGACGCCCGGACGCGGTGCACCACCGATGGGCCCGATTTGCTGACGTCGACGACCTCGGCCGCCTCCTCTCCGGGGAGACCGAGCGTTCCCCGGTCGTTTGGCTGGCCGCCGCCCGTCGGGTAGAAGAAGGTTCGATCGAGCGTGACCCCCCCGGGAGGGAGGGCCGTGACCCGTGCCCGGAACGACCGCACGTACGCGGCAGCCGGGTCGGCGAGGTACGCGAGCTCGGTCATGACGGAGGAGATTCTCCGGCGGTGAAACCGCTTGCGCTCGAGGGTCGGCCTCGGCAACCTTTTTAGAGGGGACCGATGTGGTCCGCCGAGGCTTTGGATGTTCAAGCTCCGTATCAAGATGGAAAACCTCCGTGAGGTCGTCGAGGTCGTCTCGACGCTGGTGAGCGAGGTCAAATTGACCATCTCGAAGGACGGCCTCGAAGCGAAGGCCGTCGACCCCTCGCACGTGGCCATGCTCGTCCTCAAGCTGCAGAAGAGCGTCTTCGAGGAGTTCACGGGCGAAAGCACGGATATCGGAGTGGACGTCGAGAAGCTGAAGGAGGTCCTCCGGCTGTCGAAGCCCGGCGACATCATCGACCTGCAGTTCGACGGGAAGAACCGTCTCATCGCATCGGTCGGCCGCCTGACCCGTCAGATGGCGATCGTCGACCCCGCGGGGATCACCGACCCTAAGGTCCCGAACGTAAGCCCGCCCGCGAGCGTTACCGTCAAGACCGAGGACATGCGCCAGGGGATCCGGGGGAGCGAGAGCTTCACCGACCACGTCACCCTCTCGCTCGAGCCCGACGCCTTCACGATGCACTCCGAGGGTGACACCGACCGTCTCGACCTCAAGATCCCGAAGGAGTCCCTGAGCCGCCTCGAAGTGAAGGAAGCGGTGAAGAGCATGTATCCGCTCGATTTCTTCTCCGCGATGGTGAAGTCGATCGCCGCGGACGAGACGACGCTCCACGTCGGTAACGAGTATCCGCTCAAGATCGAGTTCGCGATGAGTGCCGGTCGCGGCGAAGGCCGCTATCTCCTCGCCCCGCGGGTCGAAGAGGACTGACGGCGCGGCCGGATTGGGTCCCCCGGGGATACCGACCCGGACCCGATCAGCTATCTTCATAATCGGGGACCGGGTTCCGCCCCGATGACCGGTCCTCCCGAAGCCTCCGTTGCGATCCTCTCGGCGGTGCGAACCCCGATCGGCCGGTTCGGCGGCGCGCTGCGGGCCGTTCCTGCGACCGTGCTCGGCACCCATGCCGCGCGCGCGGCGATCGACCGATCCGGTATCCCGGCCTCGGAAATCGAGGAGGTCCTTTTTGGGCAGGCGATCCAGGCGGGCGCCGGCCAGAATCCGGCCCGCCAGGTGCTCCGTGGCGCCGGGATACCCGACACGGTCGGAGCGGCGACCGTCAACATGGTCTGCGGTTCGGGCATGAAGGCGATCCACTGGGGATTCTCGGCGATACGGGCCCAGGACTTTGACCGGGTCCTCGTCGGGGCGATGGAGAGCATGTCGAACTCGCCCTACCTCCTGCCGGGCAGCCTGCGTTGGGGTAGCCACCCCGGACCGCACACGCTCGACGACGGGATGCAGCGCGACGCCCTCATCGATGCCTACGCCGAGCACGAGATCATGGGCCTCACCGGGGAACGGATCGCGCGAAAGTTCGCCTTGACCCGGGCCGAGGTGGACGCGTTCGGTCTGCGCAGCCACGTCCGCGCGGTGAAGGCCACGGAGGACGGGACGTTCGCGAGCGAGATCGTCGCGATTCCGCCCGACATCGCTCCCGGCGTTCCGGGCCTCGCCCGCGACGAAGCGCCCCGCGCCGACACCACCCTCGAAAAGCTCGCGAAGCTGAAGCCGGCGTTCGCCCCGCACGGGATCCTGACCGCGGGCAACTCCTCGAAGCTCTCCGACGGGGCGGCCGCCCTCGTCCTGGCGAGTCGCCGCGAGGTCGAACGACGCGGACTGAAGCCGATCGCCTGGATCCACTCCGCCGGCGAGAGCGGCGTGCACCCCCAGGACGTGATGGAGTCTCCGATTCCCACGGTCCAGAAGCACCTCGAACGCGCCGGGCTCACACCGGGCGATCTCGACCGGGTCGAGCACAACGAGGCCTACGCGTCCGCCTCGCTCGCCGTGCAACGGACGTTCGGTTTTACTGAAGAGCAGTTCAACGTTCACGGCGGAGCGGTCGCGCTCGGCCACCCGATCGGCGCGAGCGGAGCCCGGATCGTGGTCACGCTGACCCAGGAGCTCGTACGTTCTCGGACGCGTCTTGGCCTCGCCACCCTCTGCATGGGCGGAGGCAACGGCCTCAGCCTGATCGTCGACCGCCAGGGCCTCTGACCGAAACGAGCGGGATCCCGGTCCGCTGTTCGATCGCGCGAAGCGCGGTCCGCACGGACGTTCGCTCCCCCGAGGCGACCCGGTCGCTCCGGTCGGTGGAGAGCCGAGAGGAGAACTCGCGGAGCCGATCGATCGCGCGGTCGGCCGCGAGCCCCTCGGCGAGGTCGCGCCGTACGCTTTCAGAGAGTTCGGCCGTGAGCGCAGCTCCGAGAGCGCCGCCGGCGCCGGGCGAGAGCCATCGATCGAGCCGGCCCCGCAGCTCTTGATATTCGACCTGCGCGCGGGCGAGGGCGAGGGGGTCCCATTCGAGTCGGACCCGGTAGGGGGTCGAGAGGAGGTACCAGCGTAGACCTCCGACGCTCGAGCGACGCAGCGCGTCCTGCAGCGAAACGAGATTTCCCGTCGACTTCGACATCTTGGCCCCGGACTGGAGGACGAAGGCCGTATGCACGAAGAGTCGGGCGAACGGCGACCCGTCCAAGGCCAGCGCCACCTCGTTCTCGGCGTGGTGGTGCGGGTAGATCAGGTCCAATCCGCCTCCGTGCACGTCCACCGGGATGCCGAGGAGCCGACGGGCCATGGCGTAGCATTCGAGATGCCAACCGGGCGAACCGCGGCCCCACGGGCTCGGCCAGGACGGCAGCGGAGGGTCCTGGCACTTCCAGACCACGAACTCGCCGACCGCGCCTTCGCGTCGAGGGAAGGGATGTTCGGGCTCGTCGACCGCATGGCGAGCCAGTTCCGAATCCGTGGGAAAGTTCTCCCCGAGCGCCCGGTCGGGAGGAGAGTAGATCCAGACGTCGCCCTCGCGCCGGACGCGCCCGGTCTTCGCGAGCGCCCGGGCGACCTGGACGATCTCGGGAACGTAGGCGCTCGCCCGGGGCCTCTCGTGAGGCGGGAGGATGCCGAACGCGGACATATCCCGGAAGAACCCGGCCTCCTCGCGTCGCGCGAGCGCCCGCCACGTGAGACCGCGCTCCGCGGCGCGTCGGTCGATCTTGTCCTCGAAGTCCGTCACGTTCATCACGTGGTGGACCCGCGTCCCCTCGCTTGTGAGGAACCGGCGGACGAGGTCGAAGAAGAGGTAGGTCCGGGCGTGCCCGACGTGCGCCGCATCGTAGACGGTGGGTCCGCAGACGTAGAGGCTCACGGGGCGGCCGGGCCGGGGTCGAACGGTACGGCGCTCCCCGGAGCGAGTGTCCTCCAGCCGGAGAGGCATGGTAACGGGAGTCGGCGTTCCGACACGCTTAACGCTTTGGGAGACGGTTACCCTCCCTTCCGGCGCGCAAGCTTGAAGGGGAGGGACGGCGCTCCTTGGAACGGGTGCCCCGCTCGCCGATGGAGACGTTGTACCTGCTGGTCGAGACCGAGGTCGGTCGCCTCGATGAAGTTCTGAAGCGGCTCAAGGCGATCCCGAGCGTCACCGAGGTCCAGGCGGTAACCGGGCCGTTCGACCTGATCGTCAAGGTCGAGGCTCCGCACATCAACGCCGCGCTCGATACGGTGGTCCACAAGATCCGAAAGGTCTCCGGGATCAAGTCCACCGAGACGCTCGTGGCCGTGGCGACCGGCTGATCTCGCTCGTTGCGGGCGCCGCGTAAAATACCCCCCTGGGTCTTGGCGCGGCATGACCGCGGTCGGCGACATCGCCCCCGATTTCACAGCGCCCCAGCAGGACGGAACGCCCTTTCGGCTCTCCTCGTTGCGAGGGTCGCCGGTCATCCTCTACTTCTATCCGCAGGCGGACACGCCCGGTTGCACGACCGAATCGAAGGGGTTCCGGGACGTCCACGCCGAGTTTCAAGCCCGCAACGTGCAGGTCGTCGGGGTCAGCGTCGACGACTGCCCGGCGCAGAAGGCGTTCGCCGACAAGTACACGCTCCCGTTCCCACTCATCGCCGACTCGACGAAGAGCGTGACGAGGGCCTACGGAGTGCTCGGACCTCGGGGCCAGGCGCGCCGGGTCACCTTCCTCCTGGATGGACAGGGAAAAGTCCTCGAGGTCGTGGATACCTCGAAGGCGGCCGCGCATGTCGACGCGGCGCGCGCCCGTTTCCTCGTCCCGTAGTCGCCTACCGGTCGGCGGGGTCCGTCGGGGGCGTCGAGGTTCCCGGGACCCCCGAGGGGTCGGACGGGGGAGAGCGGGCGGTTGACCTTGGGCGCTGGCCGAACCAGGTCCAAGCACGGTCGCCCCAGGTCTGGAGGAACGCTGGGACCATGTACGTCCGCACGACCATCGCGTCCAGGATCACCGCGACCGCGACCGAGAAACCGATGGCCCGGATGAGGATGAACGACCCGACCGTGAGCGCCGCGAACGCGCTAGCTAGGATGATCGCCGCGGCGGTGATGATCCCGCCCGTCATCGCGACGCCCTCGACCGCGGCTTCCGAGCTGGTCCGGCCCCGGGCGCGCTCCTCGCTCACCCGGGTCAGCAGGAAGATCGTGTAATCGATCCCGAGCCCGAGGACGAGGATGAACAGGATCGTCCGGACGTAGAAGAAGAGCGGGAAGCCGAGGATCTGCTGGAAGACGAGGTAGCTCACCGCCCACGCCCAGGCGATGGAGAGCGCGATCGTGGACACCCCCATCAGGGCGATTACCCAGGACCGCAGCACGACCAGGAGGACGACGAGGAGCCCGAGCGTCACGGCGATGATGAGGAACACGGTCGCGTTGAAGGTCTGCGAGGCGAGGTCGTTGATGGTCGGGGCGCCGCCGCCGTACGCGGTCGCGACGATCTCCGGGTGGTCCGCCGCGTAGGACCCGAACGACGACTTGACCGACTCGACGGCCGTCACGGAGGCGAGCGAAAGCCCGGTGGCGGACGGCTCAAGGTCGATCAGGACGGTGCGTCCGTCCGTGCCGATGAAATGGGAGAGCGATGCGAGCAGGTTCGTGCGCGTGGCGAGCGGAAGGGTCGAGAGGTTGAGCCAGTTCGCGAGGGTCGTACCGTCCGGTCCGACGGGGGATTGGACCGACGCGATCCCCGAGGTCGCTTCGGCTTGGGCCGTGAGGGTGGCGATGTCGGTGAACTCGACGGCGTTCGTCGAGTTGCCGGTCACGAGAGGCTGGGCGAAGGTAACCAGAGCGAAGGAGGGCACGGCGAACCCGTCACCGAAGTGGTTCCCGAGCTGTACGAGCCCGTCGGTCGCGGGTTGGCCGCTCGGAAGTTGACCGTAGAAGTCGTACGCGACGGGGGCCGTCACGGCGATCACGACCAGAGGAACGGAGATGCACATGAGCAGGGCCACGAACGTCCACGGTCGTCGCTGGGTCGCCCGTCCGGCCCGGTAGAAGTAGGTCTCCTCGCGTGCTATCCGTCCCGCGAGGACCGTGGCGTGACGCTCGAACCGTTGGCGCGTATTCGGCCAGAGGATCCGCGGTCCGAGGATCTTGAGGAACGCCGGAACGAGCGTCAGGGAGAGCGCGAGGGTGATGAAGACCGCGAGGGAGAGGACCGACCCCCACTGGGCGATCAGGGCGACGCCGCTGAACGTGAGCGCGACCATCGCAAGGATCGCGACCGCGCCGCTGGTGGCGACCGACTTCCCGGCCCAGGTGACCGCCGTGACGATGGCCGCATCGGAGGCCTTCCCACGGACGAGCTCCTCGCGATACCGCGCCACGAGGAAGATCGCGTAGTCGGTGCCGATACCGAGGACGAACACCTCCTCGAGGGCAAGCGCCGACGAGTCGACGTGCCAGACGAGCGACCCGACGAACACGGTGGCGCCGAGGCCTAGCACGAGGGCGATCCCCAAGCCCGCGAACGTGAGGAGCGGGGTCACCGGGGACCGGAAGTAGAGCATCGAGATCGCGAGGAGGAGCCCGACCGTGATCGGGAGGACCAGGGCGAGCGAGGCGTTGGTCGAGGTCTGGGTCAAAAGGTCGAGCGGCGCCGGGCCGGTCTGCACGTAGGTGATCGACCGGGTCGGGTCGGAGGCGTGGACGGTCGACGACACCAGCGAGTCGATCTTCGGGAGGTCGGAGTAGACCGGTTGCCCTCCCCCGGGATTGGTGTAGTCGTCGGCCACGGAGAAGTAGACCTGCAGAATCGTTGCCGTTCCTCCCGCGGCCACGAACTGGGAGTAGATCGAGTAGGGAACCGGGAGAGGTTCCGTGGAGAGGGTCGAGGCCTCGACCGTGGCATTGGCCCACACGTAGGGCGCCGCGGGATTCGGGAACCCGTGCGGGAACGTGGTCTCGATGAGGCCGAGGAAGCTCGCGGGAAGCCCGGTTCCGTTGGTGACGCCCTCCGCGAGAAATCGTTCCGCCAGCTCGGCCTGGCCGGCCAAGAACGAAGAGTACTCGCTGTAGACGCTCGCGACCCCCGCGACGTCCGCGAGCGAACCGTCGCCCGCGACCGCGGCGCTCACGTTCAGGATGACGCGTTGCGCGTTCCCGTCCGTCAGGTTCGGGCCGTAGAACAGGAGCGTGCTCGAGGAGCCGCCCTGACTGCCCGGGAAGAGACGCGCGAGCTCGGCGTTGGCTTGCGCGCTCGGGGAGTTCGAGGGCGTGCTCGTGGCCGAGTTCGTGGTCACCGAGCCGAGAAGGGGCAGGAACGGGACCGCGATCACGAGCAGCACGACCCAGAAGACGACCGGATACCACGGATGGCGAACGATCCACCGTCCGAGGGCGGCGAACGGCCCTCGCTCGGGTTTCTTCCGGTCCTCGGAGAGGAGTTCCATCGCCGAGCCGGAAAGGGCCGCCGAAATAACCCTATCCGTCGTGGTCGGGTGGTCGGGGGGTTTTCGGGCGCCCGGGCGTTTGCCACAGGGCCGGGAATCGGACCGGGTCGACGAACACGCGCGTCCGATCGACCACCCAGCCGTGCTTCACCTGGCCGACCTCGTCGGAGCCACGGAGCGCGACCCCGGTCGCGATGAGCTCGCCCGAGCGCGTGACCAGGGTGACGCGCGCGCCCCGGGAGAACGGCTTCGGAAGCGCGAGGATGCCGCCGCTCGCGAGGCCGGCCCCGTGCGCGAGCGCGCTCGCCGCGGCGTCCTTCACCACGATGGCGGGGAATTCGCGCCAGACCTCCACGAGGGGATGCAGGAGCGCGAGGAGCGGCGCGGGGTTCCCCACCGCCCGGGCGGCCGCGGCATCGGCGAGCGTTGCGAGGGAGACCGAGCCCTGTTCGCGGAACGGGCCCGTCGCGACCCGTCGCAGCTCTTCCATGTGTCCGCCGAGACCGAGCGCCTCGCCGACGTCCGCGGCGAGGGTCCGGACGTACGTGCCCGAGTCGGCCGTGAGGTCGAGGAGGAGGCGCGGCCCGTCCGTTTCGAGGAGTTCGAGGCGATGGATGGTGCGGACCCGCCGTTCGCGCTTCACCGCCGAACGGACGGGCGGCGTCTGGTAGACGGGACCGGTGAATTCGGTCAGGACCCGCTGGACCTCACTCGTCGGAGCCGGTCCGTGGAGGACGATCGAGGCGATGTAGCGCTTCGGGAACTCCAGCACGAGCGGGAGGAGCTTGAGCGCGGGGCCGACCCCGATCCACAGAAGGCCCGAGACGTTCGGGTCGAGAGTGCCCGCGTGCCCGGCGACCGAGACCCCGAGGAGGTCGCGGGCCCAGGCCGTCACCTGGTGCGAGGACGGTCCCCGCGGCTTGTCGACGAGCAGGAACGCCCCCTCGCGGAGGCGGTCGTCCACCGCATCTCCCGCGGTCATCGGCCCCTCGCCGTCTCCCGCTCGGCCACGAAATGGAGGATCGCTTGCGCGACCGCGGCGGGGGGTTGGTCGCTCGAGTCGACGGTGAGGTCGCCGACCTCAGCGAGCAGGTCGATCCCGTAGAAGCGCAGGTACCGGTCGCGTTCGCTCGCCTCGCGCTCGGTGACGCGCTCGCGTGCCTCCTCCACCGACTGTCCGTCCCGCTCGGCGACGCGTCGCGCGCGCACGTCCTCGCGGGCGGTCACGACGACATCGTAGACGGGGGCCCCGGCCTTCCGACAGAGGGCGCCCTGGATGCGGCCGTCCAGGAGGCGGCCGGGCCGAGCGAGCGCCTGCATGCGCACATCGAGCTCGCGGTCGACCTCGGGGTGCGTCGCCGCGTACCGCCCGAACGCCTCGAGGTCCATCTCGTGGCGGCGGGCCTCCGTGCGGAAGAACTCGCCCGCCGAGAAGAATTCAAGGTCGAGCGAACCCGCGACGAGGCGCCCGGCCGTCGATTTGCCGCTCCCCGGCGGCCCGCCGATCGTGACGACGGCGCCGATCACGCGGTGCCCCCGGCCGATCCCGAGGCCGGGGGGCCGGGCGGAAGGTGATGCTCGGTCGCGTACCTTCGAAGCCACAGGTGCTTCAGGATCCGGCGGAAGACGAGGGAGAACGGCACCGTGTAGAGACTGAAGATGACGAACCACCATGGGATCGGAAGGCCTCCCACGTGTTCGAGCAGGTTGATCGAGCTGCCGCCGAGGCTCACGGTCTGCTGAACGGAGTTCGCGGCCGCGATCGTGAGGCCGACCCAGGTGTAGATCAGGATGAGCAGGAAGTAGGTGATCGCCATCCCCTTGAACTGGGCGATCGAGACCTCGCCCGAGAGGCGGGTCAAGCGCTCCTGGTGCGGCTTGAGCGCCGCGATACGGTCCTTCTTTCCCGAGCGGATCGCGGCCATCTGCACCTTGCGGAAGGCGGCGCTCCACTTCTGGACCTTCGCGGCCTTCACCCAGTCGGTCGTGAAATTGTAGGCGACCGAGGTGACGAGCATCTCGACCGCGCCGGCGAGCAGCATCGTCAAGAGGAGATAGTCCGAGGAGAACCCGATCGCCACGTAGAGCGGTCCCGAGCTTCCCGGACTGGTCCCGAGAAGGCCAGCGATCGAGTTGCGCGCGGCCGTGTCGATGAGCATCCAGAGACCGAGCAGGCCGAGGAAGACATAGAGGAAGGTCGTGACCTTGAACGTGGGGGCGGGCGGCCTCGCGGGTCGGGCGGCGGGCGCCTCCGCTTCTGTCGTCTCCTCCTCGTCCGTCTCCTCGGGCTCCGTCTCACCCCGCATGATGCGATGGGCTTCGTCCTGGGACTCGTCGACGTCCGCCGACGAGGGGAGGGGCGTATCGTTCGGGCTCACTAGGTCTCGCCTCCGAGGAACCGGCGCAGGAGCGGGTTCATCTCCATCAGCTGTTCGCGGCCCATCGCCTCGTAGAGATTGATGATGATACCGACCATGAGCAGCACGCCGGTGCCGGAAGCGTTCCCGAGCGTGCCGATAAGGTCGGCGCCGGCCGCGAGCGCACCGACCGCCGCTCCCGAGATGACGGTGATGACCGGGATGTACCGTTCGAGGACGCGACGCAGGACCCGAGGCTCTCTACGGAAACCCGGGATCTGCATCCCCGAAGCCTCGATCTGACGCGCGACCGCCTCCGGGCCCATGTTGGTGGTCTGGATCCAGAACTTGGCGAAGAGGATCGAGCCGCCGACCATCGCCCCGAAGTAGATCCCGACATGCAGGAGCCCTTGCCACCACGCGTGCCCGACCAGGAAGACTCCGTACTGTTGATAGTTCAGGATCGGTAACAGCCAGGCCTCGAGGCCGTTGACCGTGGAAAGGTAGTACGCGCCGCCGCTGATGGGGGTCGTTTGACTGACCCCTAACAACGTCGCTTGGGCCGCGGTCGGGTACGCCCCGACCCACCACTGATGGCCGAGGATCGGGAAGTGGACGAGCGTCGGGTTCGTCCAGAGGAGGATCGAGACCATCGAGACGTTGGCGAGCAACGCCGACATCAGGATGACCGGGATGTTCGACGCGTAGATCAGACGCAGCGGATACCGACCCCGAGCGCCGCGCGCCTCGGCGTGCGAGAGCGGAAGCTCGATCCGCGTGGATTCGGTCCAGGCGACGAGGAAGAAGATCACGGCCGTCCCGACGAGCGCGACGATCGGGTTCGGCTGACGCAACAGCACCTGCTCCCAGCCGCCCCCGGCCATCTGGGAGGCGGTGAAGTGGGTGAAGAACCAGAGCGTTTTCGGGATCGTTCCGCTCGGCGGGTTCGATTGCGAGATCGGTAACGACGGATTCTGGGGCACCCAGTTGAGCGTTCCTTGGACGATCTGCTGGGAGACGCCGGCGGCGATGAACAGCGAGATCCCGCTGCCGATGCCCCACTTCGAGACGACCTCGTCCATCAGGAAGACGAGGTAGCTGCCGAAGACGAGCTGGGCGATGATGATGGCGTTCGCGAGCAGGAGGCCGTTCCCCGGCGAGATGTTGCCGAGGCTCGTGACGAGCGACCCCGACGGGGAGAGGTACCCGTAGACCTGGGGGATCGCCTCGATGAAGATCATCGCGATGACGACGACCTTCTGCGTACCCTGGTAGACCCCTTTGTCCTCGTCGTCGGTGAGGTCGAGGTTGATGATCTTCGCGCCGGTGAACAGTTGCATGATGATCGACCCGGTGACGATCGGGCCGATCCCGAGGTGCATGAGCGTCCCTTGCGCCCCGGCGAGGATCGCGCGGTAGCTCGCGAACAGGTCGATGACGGTCGCCTGGTCGACGCCGAACAGGTAGATGTTCGTGAGCAGGAAGTAGAGCAGCAGGATCCCGAGCGTCCAGAACAGCTTCGTCCGGAAGTGGACGTGACCCTTCGGCTGCGAGACCGCCGGCATGCGCGTCGTGACCGGCTTCAGGCCGTACAGATGCGAGCGCGACCCGTTGTAGGAGAGGCCGAGGTAAAAGAGGACGAGGAGCGCCGAGATCGCCGCGGCGATCAGGCCGAAGGCGAGAAGGGTCGGCTGGCCCCAGAACCAGTAGAGCGCGAGGATCCCGGCCGCGATGAGGATGAGCGGCACCGCCCACCGACGGTCCCGCGGAATCTCCTCTTCGGCCATGTGGTGGACGTGGACCCGGTGAGCGAGTTATATAGTCTACGGGACGGTTTTCGAGGTCGCGGCCGGAGTGGCCGCCGCGGGAGCGTGGAGGATCGTCACCTTCTCGCGAGCGTGCTTCGTGGCGTGGGGGACGATCACCTTCCACGGGCGCGCCGGGGTCCCGGCGCCGAGCAGCCGGTCGACCCCGACCTTCGTGAGGTCGGCCACGAACGTGTCGCCTTCGCGGACGAGCGCCTCGGCCGCTTCGAGCGTGGGCACGAACGCCTCGAGCTCGCCCACGTTCAGGCTCGACGGGTTCGCGACGATCTCGGGGGGCCGCTTGAAGCCGTGGCGCCCGAAATGGTCGGGAGCGTAGATGAGCATGGACTTGAACTTGTACTTGTGAAGACCGGCGTTGCCTCGGCCGCCCTGCTTTCCGGCGCCGCGGCCGGCCTTGATGCCCCGGCCGTGCGTCCTCAATCCCCGGAACTTTCGTGTACGACTCGGCATCGACCTTCTCCTAGATCATCCGGCGAACGAGGTCGTTGACCGCTCGGCCCCGGTAGCCGAGCGCGCCTCCGAGCGTGAACGGCTTCTTGGTCGACCGCCAGCCTCCCTTCGGTGCCCGGAGGCGGAAGAGCGGCTTGAGGCCGGTGACGTGCGTGAGTCCGTTCTCGGAAACGGATCGCGTGAGCGCCGGAAGGTCCTTGCCCGGCGTGAGGTCGGCGACGGTCGTATCGTTGAGCCGCTCGCCGCCCACCGTCTCCCCCCGCTCCTGGAGAAGCAGCGTCACCGTCTCGGGCTCGGCCTCGCCCCAGGTGACGTACCCCTGGATCGTCGTGAGCATGCCTCGGACCGAAGGGACCTCGGGAACGACCGTGACGTGGTTCGGCCGGGTGAGGTGCAGGTAGCGGAGCGTCTCCACGACGTCGTGGCGGGCGTGGATCGAGCCACGGACGCGGACGATCATCCACGCCATGCTCAGTTCCCCCTCGGCGGCGCGCGGGGCGGGCCCGTCCGCGGAGCTCCCGGACCGCCACGACCGGGCGGCCCTCGGCCCCCGGGTCCACCGCGTTGCGGGCCCCGGCGCCGGCCCCGACCGCCGCGCATCGGACGCGGGGCATTCTCGTCCTTGGGCGGGAGGATGGAGGTCCCGACGGGACCGCGCACGATCTTGAGGCGAGCGGAATCCTCGCCCTGCACCTTGAGGTCCGAAAGGGCGACCAGCGCCTGGAACGCGGATTGCGCGTAGTTGACGGTCGTCTTCGTGTGGCCGTCCGTGAACCCCCACGCGTCCGTGATCCCGGCGAATCGGAGGATCGGCTTCGCCACATCCCCGACCGCGAGGCCGACGCCCCGGGGAGCCGGCCGGAACGTGACGACGACCGAGCCGACGCGTCCGTGGACCTGGAAAGGAAGGGTGTGCGCGCGGCCGCAGCCGCATTCCCAGCTGCCGCAACCGCGGAAGACCTCGACGATCTCGAGCTTCGCTCGGTCGATCGCGCGGCGGATGGTCGGGCCGACCTCGCGGCCCTTCGCCCGCCCGAGGCCGACGAACCCGTCACCGTTGCCGACGACGACCGTGACGGCGAACTTGAACCGTCGCCCCGAGTCGGTCATCCGCTGGACCATGTTCACGTCCAGGACCTCGTCGTGGAGCCCGGGGAGGAGCTTGTCGACGATCTGCGACTCGCGGAGGGGTAGGCCCGTGGCGAGGGCCTCGCTCATCGTCTTGATCTCGTCCGCGGCGACCCGCTTGCCGAGCTCGGTGCGGGGGACCCAGGGCGGAGGTGCCGGCGGACCACTGCCGCCGTAGCTGCTCCGCTCGCGCGGAGGACCGGAAGGAGGGCCGCTCACGACGCCTCCGTGCGCTGGACGATCGTGGAGAGCTTGGCCCGGTAGGTCTCGAGCGGGTGGGGGAGCTTCTTGGGCAAATGGGTCCCCTCGAGCCGGTCGGCGGACGGGAATCCCTCCACGCCGTGCGGGATCTCGAGCCCGGAGTCGAGCAGCCCCTTCAGCGCCGCGGCCAGACGGCCGCCCGAGGTCGGTCGGCGGATCCCGACGTCCAGCACGGCCTCCTCGCGGCCGTTCGCCTTCGCTCGCAGGCCCGCGAGGTAGGCGGTGAGGTAGGCCGCAGG
>JBEKEY010000021.1:0-30083 GCA_050013595.1 Thermoplasmata archaeon
CAGGAAACAATCGCGTCCTCGAATACGTGCCTCCCTTTACCGACGGAATGCACGCGTCGGTCGCGCTCGGCCAGACCAGCTTCTTGTCCGGCACTCCGGGCACCACGGCCTCGAACCTGAGCTTCCCGATCGATGTCGCCACCTCCGCGGGAGTCGTGTGGGTGGCCGATTATTCCAACGAACGGGTTGTGGGGTTCAGCTCCCCGTTCTCGATGGGCGAGGGGGCCACCTATCTCCTCGGCCAAAGCTCGTTCCTAAGCATCGGAGCCACCGGGCCGGGAGCCCTCGTGGGCCCGGGAGGCGTATCGACGGATGCCCATGGGAATCTCTGGGTCTCGGACACGGCCGCCAACCGAGTGCACGAATTCCTGCCCCCGTTCACGACCTTTGAGAACGCGACAGTCGCGATCGGCCAGAAGAACCTGACCGGGACGGCGGCCAACCACACCTCGACGACGCTCGATTACCCCCTAGGTGCCTTCGTGGCACCGAGCGGCGCGCTCTGGGTCACCGATTCGGCCAATGCCCGGGTCTTGGAATACCTCCCGAGCACCTACGCCGTTACCTTCGCGGCCGCCGGTCTTCCAGCCACGACCAACCTGACGGTCAGCGTAGGTGGGACGACGTACAAAGGCCCCGGACCGAATGTCTCTGTTTCCGAGGAGAACGGGAGCTATCTCTGGAACGTCCCTCTCATCCCGGGATACCAACTTTCTCCGACCTCGGGAAACTTCACCGTCAGCGGCCACACCGTGACCGTGACCCTCACCGTGACGCACCTCGTGTACTCCATCACGTTCACGGCCCTGGGCCTTCCGGGTGGAACTAACTGGTCCGTGACGCTCGGTGGAGTGATCCACAATAGCCCGAACAACGGAACGATTGCCTTCACCGAGACCAATGGGACGTACGCCTACAGGGCCTCAACCGTATCGGGCTACAACATCACTCCGAGATCCGGGTCGGTCGTAGTGAGCGGGGCCGCTCAAGGCGTCAGCATCGGTTTCGCAGCGATTCCCTCGGCCGCGAGCAGCAGCTCGTCGAGCCCGTATGGTGGCGGCGTGGGACTGCTACTCATCGTCGTGGCAGCGGTCGTAGGTCTCCTGGTTGGTCTGCTCATCGGACGACGGCGCAAGGGCGGCGCTACAGCTGTCACACCTGCGGCCGCGTGGACCCCACCCCCCAGCGCGGGTGCGTCCCCTCCACCGATGCCACCTCCTCCGCCTCCCTCGGCCGGCGGTCCCCCACCCGGGGCGATGGGCTAAACTCCGGCCGGCGGCACCGGAGCACTCCCACGGGTACGAGAACCCCATCCCCTCCTTTCCCAGATGTGCCCCCGACCCATTTTCTGGGCCGCGGGCTGCAATGTCTGTTGCACCCAGCCAAGTTTCATTCTGGGGCACACCGGAGAACGCGTGGACCCCCGTCATTTTCGACCCTCGACGGTGGTCCCTTACCATCGGGTCTTATCCCAGGCAGAAGATGGCAGGTTGGCCCAGCCCCTGGGTAGGAACGAAGAATGACACACCACGAGACCGTCACCACCGACCACGTCGAGTATGCCTCGAAGGACCCCGCCGCCACCCGTCGATTTCTCGAGAAGGTGCTCGGGTTCCACTTTGACGTCATGAAGGGTTTCGGGGATTACGGGCTGCGATCCGACAAGGTTTCCCGAGGCTCGGGAACCGGTGTCCGCCCCCTCCTGCCAGGGGAATCGCCGGCGACGATATCGTTCCTCACGGTCGTCGACCTCGATGACTCGCTGGAAGCGGCGAAGCGGGAAGGAGCCCGGATCATCCTGCCCAAGACGGAGATCCCAGGCATGGGCTGGCATGCCGTGGTCCATGCTCCGGGCGACGTTCCGATCGGACTCTACCAGGGATTACCGGGCGCTCCCGGAATGTAATCGTCGTTGCGCCAAGCCGTTCGCCGACTGGCGAGGCCGGATCGGCGACCGGCGCATTCCCCTGGACGGGGGACTACGGTTGTTGGCCCGTACGCTTCATCATCTGAGCGTAGAACTCTTTGGCGCGCTTGTCAACCTCTTCCCGAGAGAGGTCCTCTTTGTGAGTTGCAATGGACCATTCGTGTCCGAACGGGTCGCGGATCCGAGCGTGTCGGTCCCCCCAGAACATGTCCTCGGGGGCCGAAAGTGAGGTGGCCCCCGCGGCGACCGCCCGGTGGTAGATCGCGTCGGTATCCGGCACGTAGAGGAAAATTCCTCCCACGCAGCCTCCCAGGGACTTCGGGGACTTGGAAACCATCTCCGGAAGCTCATCCGAGAGCATGAAGATCGAATCCCCCAACACGAACTCTGCGTGCTGGATCTTTCCACCGGGGCCGGTCGATCGCATCCTCTCCGTAGCTCCGAGCCCCTTCGTGTAGAACTCTAGCGCCCGGACGCCATCGTGCACCGTCAGGACGGGGGTGGCCGTATGGAATCCTTCGGGAACCGGCTTCACATGGTGCGTCATGGCGAGCTCCCGAGGACCACCCGGGTCTCAAATCTTTCGGTGCCGTGATCAAGCGGATGGTGTCGACCAGCGCTCCAGCACTATCGAGAGATCGGTCCACCGCTGATCGGGATTTGTGCAGCCCGTTGCTCCTTTTATCCTCGAAGCTCCTCCGCCGAATGTGATCCTCCCCGGCCTCATTTCGATAGCATTCTACAAGAGGCGACCGAGCACAACTCAGATCGTCCTCGGACTGGTCGCCACAGTCTTGCTCTCGGCACTACTCGGCTATGTCTCCCCCGGGGGTCCGCTCGGTCAAGTCGGCTCAGTCATTGTTGCCATCATTGGCGGCGTGCTCCTCTACGTCGCGATCCTGGCCTACCTCTGGTACGTCTATTACCCGAAGCATTCGAAGCCCCCTGTGTCAGCCCCATGAAGATTCCGGGGCCTTCACGTCCCAGCGTGAAACTCTTCGAGAGTCTGACCCCGGAGGATGCTGGAGTTGTCGCCAAGAAGCTCTTCGGGCAACCGGCCGTCTTCGTGAACGGTAACTTGTTCTTCGGAGTCTTCGGAAGGAAGCTGTTCCTCCGCTTGTCCGAGGCGGATCGCGAGTCAGCCCGGCGACTCCCGGGATTCATCAATTTTGAGCCGATGCCAGGTCGTGCGATGAGCGAGTACTTCGTACTCCCCAAGACCGTCCTCGAATCTCCCACACGATCGCGAGAGTGGGTCGCACGCTCCTTGCGCTACGCATCGGGCCTTCCTCCGAAGCGGGCTAAGGGAAAGTCCAAGTAGCCCGCGAATGGGTCGAACCGCCGGCGCTGAGGTGGCTGCAACCAGCCTCACACCCACGCCGTGGGCCAGAAACGATGCTAGTCGGTGCGATTGGACATCACGAATTCATTTCCGTCGGGGTCCGCGAACGCTCCTCGGACGAACTTGGCCCCTCCGAACTCAATGATCTTGGGCTCGACCGTCACGGTACCGCCGCGTCGCTTGATCTCCTCGAGAGCAGCCATAGGATCGGGATGTCGGAAGACGATGCCCGAAACCGTACCAGGGTCACGTCCTTCCTCGCCGGGTCCCTGGATGTGCATGCTGAGGAGGGCGGAAGTCCCGGGCAGGGCGAAAACGATCCGACTTGCCTTCTCGTCGAATGCCAGCTCCTTCAAGCCAAGGACCTGCCCGTAGAACTTCCTAGCCTTCTGTGCGTCTCGAATGTGGATCGTCACGGAATGTAGCCCGGTAATCACATCGACCATGGCCCCACAAAAGCGTAGGTCTTGTTAAGGACTGAGGTCACCGCCGAGGACCTCCGAGACTGGGTGCGGGAGCGGGGCGTCCACTCGTCTCCAACCCAGAGTTGATAGTCGACCACCCCACTGGGGAGTATTCGGATGGCCGCAGAACCTGCGTGAACCCCATGCCCGTTAACCTTCGTTTGAGCCTCTCTATCTTCAAGATCGGATTCGCTGCCGAGAGCGCTGGCGGATTCGTGGCCCTGCTCTCCGGCTCGTCGAAGCTGCCCTTTGACGGTCTTCTCGTGCTGCTCAATCCCGCATTCACCGCAGTCGGGATCCTCTTCCTCTGGATCGGTCGGCACGAATGGAACGAGATTCACCGGGCCCGGGTGGGTTATACAAACCTCGCCTTCGCCGCGAGCATCGTGGCGATCGCCCTCGCCGCGGCCCCTATCGGAATCCTGGCGCTCTATGGAAACCCGAGTCCGCCCTCTTTCGTGGGAGTCGAATTCGGAGCCGCGATCGCCCTCGTGTTCGCCATCACGTTCGTGACCTACGCCCTCGTCGCTGCCCATTTGGTGGGGCGGTTGGGAGAGATCGCGATGGGTTTGGGTCTCGGTTGGGCGGTGCTGCTCTCCGCGCTGATCGGCATCGCGCTCGCCCCGAACCTCCAACCCATCGTCCAATCGGTGTCGGCACGAAGTCCGGCACTCGGCGGCATCTTCCAGCCGATCACCCTCCTTGACGCTCTCCTCGCGTTCAGTTATCTCGCGTTCTTCGTCGCGTTCGTCGATGCGCACTACCGAGTGGCGAAGGGCTTGACGCCCGAAGGCGGCGTAGCGACCCTGTCGACGGCGTCGCCACCACCTGCTTAGAGCCGTCACCCGTTGGGTGTAACGAGCCTTGCAGCCCCGGCGGGGGCGACCGAATCGGACCAAAATGTGAGCTTGTGGCCGTTTCGGCAGGTTCTATCGCTCCGAAACTGTAAGTAGCGGCGACAGGTCGCGGGGTTTCCAGTAGGAACGATTCGATGCAGATTGCTCCAGGTATCCACCGATCCTCCCATGGGATTTCAAATTTCTACATGGTCGAGGAAGGTGGGAAGTTCGTCCTGGTTGACGCCGGCGTTTCGGGGGACTGGGGTCTCTTCACTACGGCCGTGTCCTCACGGGGTCGGAATCTGGATGACCTGCAAGCCATCCTACTTACCCACGCACATTCGGATCATACGGGGTTCGCCGAGCGGGCGCGCACGGACGCTCACGCGACCGTCTGGATTCACGAGGCGGACGCGTTGGTGGCAAAGGGAGCGAAGCAAGGAAAGAACGAAGGAAAGCTCGGGCCGTATTTGCGGCATGCCGAGGCATGGAGAACACTTTTCGGACTCATCGCTCATGGAGGCCTGAGCATCGTTCCGATCCTCGAAGTCTCGGCGTTTGCTGATGGTCAAACCCTCGATGTGGTCGGGCATCCTCGCGTGGTGCATTTGCCGGGCCATACACCGGGCATGGCCGCGCTGTTCTTCGACGCGCGCCGCGTGGTATTCACAGGAGATGCGCTTGTGACGAGAAATCCACTCACCGGTCGCAACGGTCCGCAGATCATGCCGCGAGGATTGAACCAGAACGGCCAGCAGGCCCTGAACTCACTCGGGAAGGTAGAGAGCCTGGCGGCGGATCTAGTTCTTCCGGGCCACGGGGACCCGTGGACCCAAGGAGTCGCGGACGCGGTTCATCGGGCGCGGGCAGCAGGGTTCACCTAGCCCGGCAGTGCTCCGGGGCATGCCGGTGTTCCCCACCCGACGTGGTACGTAGGATTGCAACGAGCGACTCGCATCCCGGGCGATCATTGCGAGCAGTGGCTATCTTCCTCGGGGCTGTGTATAGGGAAGTGTGTTGATATCAACACACTCATGGTAGTGAAGACCGTCACCCTAACCAAGGAGGCGTACGACGCGTTGGCCTCCCTCAAGAACGAAGGTGAGAGCTTTAGCGAAGTGGTGCGCCGTTTGACGGGCTCCCAGATCTTGCTCGCTTCGTTCGCCGGAGCGTGGAGTGGCGCTCCCCCCGCCGAAGTGCAGAAGGTCCGGAAGTTCCTACGAGATGCCGACCGCATGTCCAAGGCAAAGCTTCGAGAGCTCGCCCGAGGAAAGGTCGGTCATGGTTAGCCTCGACAGTTCGTTCCTCATCGATCTATTGGCGGGAACTCCCCGAGCGATCGTCAAGGCTCGTGAACTCGATCGGAGCGGTGAGCCCCGGTACCTCACAGCTCCGGCGGCCTCAGAAGTATTGGTCGGAGCGTACCATCTGGGCGGCGCTCACTTCGCGCGGACGAAGACGCTGGTCGATAGTCTCCTGCTCCTACCGTTCGATCGCCTCGCGAGTCATGAAGCGGGCCGGATGGGTTCGGAACTCGCGATGCTCGGCACCCCGCTCGGTCAGTCGGATTTGTTCATCGCAGCCATTTCCCGACGGCACGGTGAACGGTTGCTTACCCGAGATAAGGGGTTCTTGCAAGTGTCCGGCCTGACGATCGAACCCTACTGAGTGTTCGCCGATATCGAGGGCGAGGCCCTGGTCCTCAGGAGAGGATTCATCAGTACGGCCAATCGATCGAGACCCGCTCGCATCTCGTCCTCGTCCAAGCCGATGTAATCGACGGTCTGATCGAGGGACGTGTGCCCATAGAGATTCTTCAGCTGGACCAGGTCCATCCTCGCTTTGTGAGCGATGCGCCCGAAGCTCCGTCTGAGGTCGTGATGCGAAACACGGAGACCGAGACGGGGGAACCCTGCCCGTTCGGCCACCCGACGCAGGATGCCGTCGGCGCCCGACCGAGAGAGCGGGATTACTCTCGAGTTCTGGTCCTCCCCCTCTGGTAGGGAACGCAACACCCTAGTTGTTTCGGAGAACATCGGAAGCGTGCGCCACTTTCCGCCGTTCCGGCCCTTACCTAGGACGTGAAGGCATTGCCGCCCGAAGTCGATGTCTTTCGCCCGCAGCCGTATGACTTCTACCCGACGTAATCCGTTGAACCCTTCCAAGGCGACCAGAACTCGTTCTCGCCCCTGTGCCGCTCGATAGAGGCGGGCAAGCTGCTCCGGCGCGAGCCATCTTCTTCGACCGGCGGTCTCGCTCGATACAGCCCAGATTCCGCGCTTCGTCGCGAGAGGATTTCCCGCCCACCGAAGGAAGCGGCGCAAGGCGTTGAAGTGGAGGGCGAACGTCGCGGGACTCCAGGGTAGGTTCTGCTTGAGTCGCTCCACATGGATCAACCGAAATCGGGCGGGCGTCGCGGGCGGTGAGGTCACCCCGACGGCCCGCAGAAGGGCGGGCGTGCGCTGAATCTCATAAAATACCCTACGTTTCCAGAGATTGCCGATGCCGGATTCTGCGAGGTCCTCCTTCGCGAAGCGACCTATCGCCCGCGACCACTCATCTCGACGAGCCCGACCAGGTCTGCCGGCTTCTGGCCGTCGTCGCCCCCGCCGGTTCACGCTGCAACAAAAGACTCCCGGCTTACCCGCCTAACAAGTGCCGTGGAAGGTGGGAAATGTCCGCCGGCGGTCGCGTCCCGCCCGCGACCTAACTCAGGATAAGCCGGCACGGGCCAAGATGCTGAGCGCCTCAACGGTCGCCCATCGGCTCGGAACGTGGAGCGGTTCGAGGAGCATGGGGAACACGAGGTGCCGGAGCGCGTACCCACCGTGCGCAGCATCGAGGTCAGGATGCGCCGCGTCAAGCGCCCAGGTTCCATCACGGCCCCGCTTGTTGCGTAGCCAACGGAACGCCGGGGCCATTCGACGATCCCTTCCGTATCCCAGCCGGGTGAGTATCCGGAGGCCCACGAGAACATCGTAGTAGTAGTGATTGGGGTAGTGAATTCGAAACCAGGGAGGGTACCGGACTCGACCCTCCACCATGAGATGATGGCGAAGGTAGAATTCCGCTCCTCGCTCGATCGACCGGCGAACGGACTCGTCTCGAGCCTCCTCGGGAATCTCCGCGAGAGCGGCGAGTCCTTCCCAGCCGTCGAGCGTGCCGGTGCGCGACGGGAAGCAGTGCCAACCGCCGTCCGCCTTCTGAGTTCGGACAATCCACCCGATAGACCGTTGGATGGCCGTGTGGTCGAGGTAGCCAAAACGGATCATGGTCCGGACGGCATTCCCGGTTACACAGATCTCTCCAGTCTTGCCTGTCAGGTCCCCTCCTCGCTGACTCCATCGGTCCAGGATCATCTCGGCGGTCCGTCGAATCCGAGGATCCGTCCGAGTCATACCCAGATCGCTTAGAACGATCGATAGCCAATTCGTCACGAGGTACTTGGGTCGGTAAAGTTCCCCGGCGGACGTGCCCGGCGTAACCCAATGCCCGTCGGGCATCTGATAGTCCAAGAGGTCCGCGGCCCACCCGGTGCGGCCGATGTCCTTCAGCGCTCTCTGCACCCGGGGATCCTTGGGGGATCTTCCATCGACCTCAACCCAGAAGCGAGCCCGAATGCTAGGGTCGGACTCGGGTCCCGAGAGCCACCTTCGGATCCGCGGATTGACCTGCATCGCCGGAAGATGTTCGCCAGAGTCATATCGTTGACTTCTCCAAAACTGAAATCACTCGGTTGTTACCGGCCCTATGCGAGCGAGCCGAAGTTCAGCAACCGTTGCACCCCTCAGTCAGTGTGCGCCGTCTGTTGCACCCACCGTTCCCTCATGGAACGGAGCGAGCTCCGCGGGCTGAGAGCGGTTCTGAATTCGGAAGAGTGGGGCGGTTCGGGCGGCGGACCACAGTAATAACCAAGATGACCGTCGCCCCGACCGTGAGCGCGCCATCGGGGAAATCTCGCCCGAGGAAGAAGGCCGAGAAAGGCGCCCAACTCATCAAAAGCGAGCTCATGCCCTTCGATACGTCGCCGGGGAAGGTGGCAGTTGAACTGAAGAATCTCGACTCGCTGTTCGACAGCGACGCCACTCGAACGTATCCGCACACCGAATCGATGGTGAACAAATCGGTGGCGAAATTCCTGCTCGATTCCGTTCGCCTGGATCGTCGGAAGCCGAAGGTCGAACTCACCCTTGCGTTCCGGTCCCCTCCGTTGGCGCCGGACGAAGAGGAGAGGGTCCGAGCGCAGCTGAGTCGTTACTTCGCCATTGAGAGCAAATTGGCCGTGTTGGACCTGAGCGTGAACCGGACCGAGGGCGTGGGTTCGTTGCGATTCGCAATCCCAGTGGTGATTGTCGCGGGGCTGGTTGCCGGATACCTTTCCCTCAACACGTCGCTCCTAGGCCCGTCCTACCTCACGGCGCTCGCGTATCTCATCGTCATCACCATTGTCTGGGTGATGCTGTGGGACCCGATCGAGAAACTCCTGTACGATTCTTACCTCATCCGCTTGCGAGTCTTTGCCCTGCGCAAGCTCGCCGCGGCCAAGATCACCTTCGTCTACCGCCCGACCTCGCAGCGTGATGGAGAACCGGCCCGGAAGGACCCGCTCTAGGAACGCGGGTGGTCCGGATCTTGACTCGTTGGCACCCAGTCTCGCGATTCGGATGATTCGCTGCCAGGTGGCAACCACCGCCTCATCGAGCTACGATTGCTGGACTCGATCCTTGTTCCCTGATCGTCTGCGGGACTTCGGGGGCGGAGAGTATTCTTGGGTCCATCGGTCGGAGAGCTCGTCTCGCCGTGGCCTGTAAACCTCGTCGTAGAAGCGACGTCGCGTCTCGAGGGTTCCGCGGTCAAAGCTCCCGACGATGCGGCCGGCCTCGCCCCATGCCGCTCGGAAATTCTCCTTCGTCCCGAAACGAGCCGCGATTTGCCGCTCGAAATCCCCCGCAGTTTGATCCTGGCCGCCAATCGAGAACGTGACCTGCTTCGCATTAGGGTTTAGGTACGCCTCATCGTCACCGAGACGGTAGAGTTCGCGAGAGGGCGATTCAGCAGGGTTCGCCGATTCCACACCCACTTTCGCAGGTCCCTCTTTGAACCCCTGTTTCGCTGCGGCGTAAAAAATGGCTCGATTCAATCCCCACGAAAGAGCCGAGTCGTGCGGCAGTCCCAGAGACTCGGCGCGGGCTGCTTGGAGGACTGCCATCACCACAAACCGGGTGACCCGACCTTGATTCCTCACCATAGGGATTGCAACCCGTTGTCTCGAGAAGCAAGAACCGGATAGTGGAAAGTCGAATATCAGTTACGTGGCGGAAGGGAGGGGAGGGGTGACCCGTGAGCGCGCGGCAAGTAGCTGGAACCAACGTCGCACAACGCTCCTACACCGTTGTCGTGACGGCAATCGACGCGATGCGTGGGGCCAGAGTATCGAGGGGATTCGGTCCGAACGAAACCCTCTATCCGAAGGATCACGCCTGTTCGATCTTTACGTCGTCAATGTGAGCCGAGTGCGCCTGGACTTCGGCCGGGTCGGCCGCGTTGAAGTCAGCCCCGCATCCGCCACAGTGGACCATCCTGGGTGGCAAGTTCGCCATGTGCCCCGCACGACTATTCGATATAAACAAACTTGGGAACCCCCTTTTCTTTCTAGGCTAACCCATCGCCGGCTCGACGATTCGGATTGGCCGCCCACCGGTGAGTGCAACCAATCTTACACCGTGTCGACGCGCCGTGAGCGCAATGGCTATTGCACCCACTCTCCTTCTCGGGAGACGCCGCGGTAGCGACGCCCCCCGGGTCCTATCAGGTTCATTATCGGCAGGGCGGTGGTATCGAAGCGCATGAGGACCGTTCTGGTTACCGGCGCGACGGGCCACGTCGGCTACCAGCTCGCGACACGTCTCCGGTACGACGGTTGGCAAGTCCGTGCGTTGATTCGGTCCCCCGAACAGGTTGATCTGGTCAAAGGACAAGGGTGGGAACCGGTCCTGGGAGATCTCGCGGAGCCCGACAGCTTGCAGGTCCCCCTCGGCGACGTGGAGTTTGTCCTCCACTGTGCGGCGATCGGAGGGGCGGACAACGCACGTTGTCAGATCGTGAACGTGGACGCTACGCGCGCATTGGCCGTCCAGGCTCTCCAAGCGAAGGTCCACCGATTCGTCCATATCTCGACGATCTCCGTCCACGGCAACGAACTCCCGAAACGGGTCGACGAGGAGAGCCCGCTGGCCACGACTGACCCCGAGCCATACTGCTCCTCCAAGGCCTTCGGCGAGCTTGCGCTCGGAAAGGTTCGGGCGGAGGGATTGGAGACGGTCGTTCTGAGACCGGGAATGATCTGCAACGTGGTTCGATCCCAGTGGGGGAACGAGATGGTCGAACGCATACGGACCCGCGGCTGGCCCAAGGATGTGCACCCGGACGATGTCATGCCGTGGGTCCACACACAGAACTTGGCCGAGATGGCGGTGCTAGCCCTCACTCATCCGGCGGCCGCCAATGAGACCTTCCTTGCGATCGATCGGAATGTCGCATTTAGCGAGTTCTTCGTCCCGATTGCCAAAGCGCTCGGGCAATCGGTTCTCGTGCCGGATCGACCGCCGCAAATCAGCGAATGCCGAGTCGGGAAGATTGCCGCGAAACTGGGCTATAGGCCGATCCGTTCGTTCGAAGAGACCATGGACGGACTTGTGGCGCTCGCGAAGGCGCCGCACTGATCCGCGGACCTTCGTCCAACCGAAGGACGTCAGGCGTATCGCGCGCAGCAGTAGCAGTAGTATCGGCCGTACTGCGGTATGAAAGAGGTTGGTCTGCCGCACCCGGTACAGAACGGCGGAGGGAGAGCGGGTGTCCATCCTGCCGGGGGCGGAGGCGGCCCAAGTCCCTGGTTCACGGATGTCGGGACGGTCGAGGCGGGTCCGAAGCCGGCTCCCGGGGGATAGGGGATAGGGGTTAGAGCCCATCGGTGGGCTCGCTTGGATGGGGTACTGTGGGAGATCCGCTCGTCCACTCCGAGTTGGATCCCGTTGAACCGCTCGACCGCCAATGCCCATCAACGCGACTCCAACCACCGCGAGGATTGCCAGAAAGATGGTGCCTCCAGGATCTCCCGTGAAGCTCCACGCAGCCGATCCGACCATGCCAACGAAGAAGAGAATCAATCCGACCAAAACTAAGGGCCTCAGGCGCACGCGAGCGACAGGGGCTGAAACGGCGGGGTAGACGGCACCCGCCATGCTGGCCTCAAGCGATGACGAGGTTCCGTCGAAGGTTGAGAAAGGCCGTCAACTTTCCTTTGCCGAGACTCGGCCAGTTGGGCGGAATTAGCCATTCCGTCTGGTCGTGATGCACAATGGCTGTCGCACCCACCGATACCGGGGAGCCGGCAGCGAACCTAGCTGACAGAGACCTCGATATCCGTCCCCGAATCAAGATACGCTACAATCGGTCAATGACACGCTCTCGTATCATCGTCGGGTTGGTTCAACTGAACTACGACGGCTCCCCGTGGGGAAGCCGAACTCTCCAAGACCTGCCGTGAGTTCTCAGGTCCTCATGATGCGCCGGCCGGCTGGCCGGTTCTTGACCATGCCCTTTCCGCCTTTTCCCTTCGCGGCACGTCGCTTCGCCGCGGTCATTCTCCCGCCTCGACTCTTCTTGGCCATGCTCACCGGACGGTTTCAATCTACTTTGTCCTTCCGATTGTCGTTCGTCACGCGAGCGGCAGTCCCGGGAGCCCGTTCTGGGGGTTGGGTCGGCTAAAAGCGACCCGAAATGGCGAGGAAGATAACGCCGAGGATGATCAGGATCAGACAGTAGAGCAGCCCGAACCCCTCCAAGAAGTCGACTGCCGCGACGATGAGGAAGACAATCCCGATCACCAGGCAGATGATACTGACGACCGACCTCGCCGCGCCTTCCGCACTCATGGATGAATCTCGAGATAGTTCATTTTGGCGGTTCTGGACGACTATAGGAAGGACCTCGCGAGAACCGGCGAGGGCACGAGATTCGAGACGATGGCCACCACGGAGCTGATGTGGAACACCGTGTTTCCCTCCAGGGTCACCGCTCCAGTGTGCGCCAGCGCCTTTCCATGCAACACCGCCCCGGTCGCCATCGAGATCGACGTATGCGCGAGAATGGTCCCGTACATGATCGAGGTGGACCCGAGAGTGGCCGAGCTGCCCACGACCCAGAAGATGTTACTCGCTAGAGCACCTCCCGCGAGGATGACGTGGCGGCCGGAAGTCACGACGAGCTTGGACGTCACCTGGAAGATGAAAACTTTACCCGAACCCCCAACGCCGGTGAGCGTCAGGTCGCCGGAGGAGATGGACAGCACCGAGGGGGCAAAGTATAGTCCAGGACCGAGTGTATGGCCTCCGATGTTCACAGTCTTTAGGGTCACGCGACAGTTCGTTCGACCCATCCCGTTGTCATAGGCCTTGACCAGAGCCGTTTGGCCGTTGGCGGAGGCGGTGTTGGCCTTGTCGATCTTTCCGCCGATTACCACTCCCGGAGGGAAACCCTTGACGGCGGAGCCGGGGCTGACGCCGATATTGCCATGCACCACAGTCTTGAGGGTATTGGTGACGGTCGTTCCCGCCAAGACGGCGAAGTTCCCGGCGGCTCCTAGTGGAATCGGGGACTCTCCGCAGACCAGTGGGCCGCTTGAGGCGGGACCATTCGTCCCGGTCACAGCGGCAATCTGGGTCTGCGTGGGAGCGCGAGCGCCGGTAACAGAGCTGGTCCCGATTTGGGCCGTTCCGACCGCGAACGACGCCATCAGTACGGCGATTACGGTGACGGCAGCTAGCGACGCTATCAGACTTCGGTTCATGTTCGTACCTGAGAACTCGTGATAAGAGGAGGGAGGCGGGCGTGGTGAGATGCAGAGACCACGTTGATGAACGGAGTGTTCATCGCTGGGCGGGAACCCTGACGCGAGGACGGGCGACTGGCGGAGAGGAACCCGACTTGCTTCAACGAGCGGCCCGTGAGTTCACGCTCTTAAGAAGTCCTCCTTAATCGGAATTCAGAAGCGTGACGGAACGGGTCGAGGAGAGGGGTGACTCCTGAAATCGGGACTTCCAAGCGAGGGATTGAACGAGCTCTAGGTGCAACCGACAATCCACCCGATGGCCTTCGCGATGTCTTTCTGCTCCTGCCTACCGGCGACGAGCGTCAAATCTCTTCTTGTTTGCGCCAATAGACAGACCGAGAGGGACGGAGGCGGAAGGCGGCCTGCCCCTCTCGGCGTGACGGATTTCGGACCTAGGGTCGTTCGTTCACCACAACGGTGGTTTCCGGTTTCGCTGGGGTTGTAGGGTAGACGTTGGTGACGGTCGGCTGAGGGGCGGCGGCAACTGGGGGGTTGACGACGGTGACCGAAGGCGTCGGTGGGGTCGGAGTCGCGGTTCGCGTAGTGACCACGTCGGCCGATCCCGTGTACGCGATGAGCGCGACTCCAATGATCAAGAGCAACACGAAGAGGATAAGCCCGGCATCACCTGACGCGTGAGAGGACAGATCGAAACACACCCCTGATCCCCCGCCGCATCGGTTGAGGACACCGAGACTGAACGCCAGGACACCGAACGACAGGACGACCATGATGATCCCTGCCACTCGATAGGGGTGTATCATGCCGACACGGGTGCTGGTTACAGTTGTCATCTTGCCTACCTTCCTCAAAACGAGCGGTGGGTTGGCGCGTACATGAACCGGTCCTTGAATTGATTCAAGGACAGGTAGGGGGGTGACGCTGTCGGACCCCGCGTGCGTGGGTTTTCGGACGAGGCGCGGCGTCGCCTTCCCCGCGGCCTAGCGCGCTCATCGCGACCGGTGATCGACCGGGCGCGCGATTCAGGAGGCTCGCAGGGGGGGACAGCGTGCCTGACAGCAGATCCGCTCAACGACCCTACGTGGCCCGATTGGTGGGTACAACCCACCTTACACCGAGTCGACGCGCCGTGAGTGCAATGGCCGTTACACCAGAATACTCAACGATCGGGACGATGTCAAGTCTCCATCGAATTCAATCAGCGGTGGTAGTCCGTTCCTAACCTGCAGGAAAATGGCTCCTTCCGGTGTCGCATGCGCCCGCGCTCGGCGCATGGCAGCTCAGACCCTTGAATGGTAGGGACGGAGTGTCCGCCTCAGTGAATGTACGCCTCTGTGGCGTACTGTTGCAGCATGCGATGGGTGGAGAAGAAGGATCCGACATGGGCGATTGCATGCTTCATCATTGAACGCCAACGCTCTGCCTCCGCGTAGTAGCAGGGCAGGACGACGTTCTCGAGCTGATCGTAGAGCGCCTCTGCATCCCGCCGATTGGAGTCATCTCCGTCGGTGTGGGCGAGCGACCAGCCGTTCACGCCTTCGACGCAGCCTTCGGCCCACCAACCGTCGAGCGGGCTGAGGTTGAGTCCTCCGTTGAGCGCGGCCTTCATACCACTGGTCCCGGAGGCCTCCATCGGTGGCAGCGGGGTCTGGAGCCAGACGTCACACCCCGCCACGAGGAATTTGGCCCAATCCATGTCGTAGTTCGGCAGGAAAACACAGGAAAGTCTACCCTCGAGCTGACGCTTCGCCCCGTGGATGAGCCGGATAGCCTCCTTGCCGTCGTTGTCCCGCGGGTGCGCTTTCCCGGCGAAGACCAGTTGGAAGCGATGACGGGAAGCGACGTCGGCGAGTCGATCCATATCCTCGAAGAGGAGCAAGGGGCGTTTGTAGCCGGTCATCCGCCGCGCGAAGACGACGGTCATGGCCTCGGGGTCGAGGGCGACGCCGCTAGTCTCGCGAATCCGCTCGAGGAGGCTCCGCTTCGCGATCTGGTGGCAGTCCCAGACTTCGGCTTCCTTGAGGTGAAGGGCTCGGACGAGTAACTCGGGCTGCTGTCGCCAGCCCGGGAAATTCGCATCGTAGAGCTTCGCAAACCTGGGATGGGCCCACGTGCCGACGTGGATGCCATTGGTCACGGCATGAATGCGGTACCCGGGGAACATCTTTCGCGTGGTCTCGGCATGCCGGCGAGAGACACCGTTCACGTAGCCGGAGAGATTGAGGCCAAGGAGGGTGAGGTTGAGGAAATCTTTGCCGGCCAGGCTCTTCAGCGTGTCGAGATCGATTTCCCCGGGATACAGACGCTCGAACAGGGCATAGTCGAACCGGTCGTGTCCCGCTTCGACCGGTGTGTGCGTCGTGAACACACATCGCTGGCGCACCGCCGAGATATCGTACGGCAGTTCCCGCGGGGCGAGCCCCGCCGGCGTTGTCCGCGATTCGTTGAGGAGGTCGAGGGTAAGAAGGGACGCGTGGCCCTCGTTCATGTGGAACCTGTGTAGGTCGAAGCCAAGGGCGCGCAGGAGCCGCAACCCGCCGAGTCCCAGGACGATCTCCTGTTTGAGTCGGTACGTGTCGTCGCCACCGTACAGGGAGTCGGTCAGGGTCCGGTCCTCCTTCGTGTTCTGGTCGATATCGGTGTCGAGGAGAAGGATTGGAATCTGGAACCCCTCCTGGCCCGTGAGGACGCTGAGCCACGCCCGGACCCAGACCGACCTACCCTCGATCTGCACGGCCACGGTCGTGGGGAGTGACTGGCACCATCTCTCCGGGTCCCAGCGATCCGGTCGTTCCAACTGCTGTCCACTCCCGTCGATCTCCTGTCGGAGGTATCCGAGACGACTCGCCAACGTCACGAAGACCACAGGGACTTCGAGGTCCGCGCACGCCCGGGCCGTGTCACCGGCAAGGAAAGCGAGCCCCCCGCAGTAAGTGTTCATCTCCGGCCGAACGGCGAGCTCCATCGAGAAGTACGCAATGTGCGTACGCGGGAGGAACGGTTCGATCGCGTGCGGTCGGGGCCTGCGCGGAACTTCTCGTGGTGGATTCAGGGTCATCGGAGCAGACCTACCCCGCGCGCGGGGGGTTTTCGCCATCCGTTTCGATTCCCGTCAGGCCGCGTGACCTGGAAGCCAGGGTCGGGGGGTGTACCACGGTCCCGCGAGGACGACTTGGGGAATCGGCCCGACAGCGTATTTTACCGTGTCGGGACCGCGCTCGACAGCCGCGTTCCGAATCCCGGGCCTAGGTCCCATCTTCCTCCTCGGCATTCTCGAGGAACTTCCCACCGTCCTGATGCAAACGTATTCGACGGATCACGCGGACCGTGGTTTGACCGACACGCTCCTGGAGGATGCGAAGCGTTTGCAGCATCGCGGGGCGACGACTCGTGGAAGGCAAGCCGCATATCGTGGCGCCGGTCGAGTGTTGAGGAGAAAGTGAGGATGCCGGTCGAGGTCGCGGTCAACGGATACGGGACCATCGGGAAGCGTGTGGCCGACGCCGTGGCGCGACCGCCGGATATGCGACTCGTGGGAATCGCGGACATCCGGCCGAACTTCGAGATCCGAACCGCTCAGGCCAAGGGCCACTCACTCTTCATATCGTGAAATGGAAGCGCCGAGGAATTCTGAGCCGAGGGCCTCGAAGTCGGCGGCCGGGTCGACGAAATGATCCGGGCGTCGGACATCGTCGTCGACTGTTCCCCGGAGGGGATAGGTCAGGAGATCGCAGCGCTCTACCGGGAGGCCGGGGTCCCGGCGATTCTCAGGGAGGAGAGAAAGCCGACGTGGCGGAGGTCTCCTTTTCCGCGCTCGCCAACTTCGATGCTTGCGCCCGGTGCTGAGCGCCCAGACGCCACACGGTGGGTGCAATCAGCCTTACAACCACGTCTTCCGTCTATGGAGGCAGATCCAACCGACGGTAGCTCGGCTTTCAGGCTTCAGGCGTGAGGGCGGCCGGTATGACCGCGGCCGATGCCTTGCCAGTGTCGGGAGGAGGGGCGATCTTGGCGACGATGGGGGGCGCGACGGTGCCAGGCCGAAGAGATGGAATGATCACCACGGGTATGGTGGAGGGCTTGGCCGAGTCCGGTGTAGAGGAAACGGATTGCTCGGTCCCTCCCATCGCGTCCACCAGCGCCTCCTTCTTCGGGATTTCGACGGGAACGTCAGCTTTCAGTTGTGCATCGTCGATTGCTTTGATCACTCCATCTGTGACGGGCTTGTGTTCCTCTGAGTTCGTTTCGTCCATTGCGATTACCTCTTTGCGCCTACTCCGTCCAGCCATGAGGGGAGGTTAATCTCCTCCTTAGCTCGAATCAAGCGTGTAGGACAAGGGCTCACGAATCATAGACGCAAACGCCGGATGGTGAGGACGCCCAACCTCGGAAATGCGAGAGGATGCAATGGGTAGACGGATTGCTGGGTTCTGCGCCTGAGCGCATGAGTGCAAGGCGCAATTACATCCAGTCTCGGTGTGAGTAGCCTCGCACACTCCTGTCGAAGAAAGACTCGAGAACCTCAGCGTTAGGGCAGCTTTGCCTCGGTCCGCTCGTAAAGATGGATGCGATCTCCCCAGTGGGAGTGGGGGACCATGCCAAGGTTTGCATACTCGCGCCTTAATTCCTCCGTGGACGGCAGATACGCCTGCCATTCCTCCTGACCCAGCGACTTCGCAAGCAACGAGATGGCAGGGAGGAGAGAATCCGGCTCCCCTCGTAGGGGATTGACCCACATGGTCGGAGGCTCACGCAGCCAATCCACTTGAACTGCCGCGGCCATCTCATGACCTACATACAGCTTCCTCTCCTTGATCCAACGGGCTAGAATGTGAGGGTCCCAACGACCGAATCGGCCCCCGCCCGTCCCGGGCAGAAGATCGACCCGCGCTGTACGAGCGGGAAGCCATCCGATCGGGCCGTCAAGCCCTTCTCCGGCCAGTGCGGGGCGGAGAGGTTCCGCGCCGACGGCTCCGGCTTTTCCGCGGCGTAGGGTCATCTCAAATATCGGACGAAATCCGAGCCGAGCGAACAACCGCCGGGATGCCAGATTCCCGTCCTCGATCACCGCTCGAAGGTCCGTGAGTCCGATGGAGCGAGCGTCGGATAAGAGACCGGTCAGGAACTTGCCCCCAAGACCCTGCCCCCGCCTCGAGAGCGCGACTCGAAGGCCGCTCACCCACCCTTCGCCGCGATCAAGATCGTGAATCCTGCCAAAGGCGACCCAGCTTCCTCCCTCTATCCCCGCCCAGAGTCGTCCTTCCCGAATCCACTCGTCGATGTCCGCTCAGAGATAGTCGTGAGGATCGGACTCTGAAAGGAACTCTCGAAGACGCTCGAGTTCGTGCTCCGGATCTATGCGGTGCAATTCCATGTCTCTCAACCTCGCCGTCGGTAGTCTGCGTGGAACCTGATAGGGTGAGGGAGGCAACTGGGCTTGCCTCGATTTGTGTGGAGCGCGCCGGACCCGGTATGTAATCAGATGGGCATCTGGTCTATCGAGGCGGAGGCGGGGGGTTCCCTTCCACGATGATTGCGCTAGAGCGGGAACCCTTCAGGCGCAACTCGAGAAGCGGGCGGTACTCCGTCGAATCGTACCACGCTCGCAGAGCGGACATAGTGGGAAACTCGATCACCACCAAACGCCCCGGTAGCCACTCTCCTTCCGCAACCCGAGAATCAGAGCTCGTTACCAGGTATCGACCCCCGTGCTTCTCGACTATCCCGGAAAGCCCCTTGACGTAAGCCTCCCGGGCCTCAGGACTATTCCATTGGATTTGGGCAATGAAGTAGGCGGACATCTGCTCCTCACCTTTTGCCAGGGCGAACCTGCGGTGAGGAATAGCCATTGGATTGGATAAAGACAGTCGGGTCGCTCGGTCGAAAGCCTTCTCCCCACGGAGAAAGAAGCCACACTGGACAAGGCCAGGTGCAACGGCTGTTGCACCCATCGGGTCGAAATTTGGCGGGCGCGAACTGCGGTGCCTCTACACTTTGTGGTAAGAGCGACTCTTTCGCAAAGTGTAGAGGCAGAAACCAGGAGGTTCTCGTGGTTGGACTGAATCCTCGCAGGAAGGGGATTATATACATTGATTCCATGGATTGTACATGAGCACCGTAGAGGACCGACTCACGAGCATCCCGGTCCACGCGACGACGGTCAAACTGCTCCAACAACTAAAGACAGGTGCGCAGAACTGGGATGATTTCCTTCTCTCCGCGTTCGAGGATCTCTTGCCTCCCGAAACAATCGCTGAGCTCGAGCGGAGAGAGCGGGAGGAGAGCGGTAAGACCTTTGCTGTTGTAGAACGCGATCACTCGCGCCGGGCGCCTCGCTCTCGGGCACGCCGTGCCCCGTAGGACTTTAGCTCCGTGGAAGGAGCAGTTCACTTTCCTTGAGTCTGCAGAGCGCGAATTCTACGCCTTGCCGAAGGAGGTCCAGGGGGCATTCATTGAGGCCTTCCCGCGATTTGCGAGACACCCGACCCGAGCCACAGTAGATCTGGACGTTGCGCCCTTACGGGATCGCGCGGGGCGTTGGAGGCTTAAGGTCGAAGGAGGACACCGAGGGATCTATCGGATTGTGCAGGGCCGGCCAGACTTTGAGATGTTTCAGAGTAGGGATGAGGTGTATCAACGAGTGCGTCGCTACCTCATCTCCCGAAGAGAGTGATTCGTCCATCCAGATTGAATGTGAAACGGCTATTGTACCCATCTGCACGCCCGGGTTCTTTAATGCTGAACCCGCTGGATTCGGGCAGTTCTTTTAGCCGTAGGGCCGTTCGCCGTCCCCGCGAGGCCTGGGCGGTTCGGAAAGGAGAAAGTCGATGGACGGAAAGATCACCGTGATCGGATTGGTAGTGACGAATCAGGCTCGATCGCTCGAGTACTTCATCGAGAAGGTGGGCTTCGAGAAGAAGACCGATGTCAGCTTCCCCGGAGGACATCGATATGTCACGGTCGGCCTCAAGGGACAGGAACTTGAGATAGCCCTCTTCGAGCCGGGAACCGCCGCCGACCCTTCCCAAAAGGAGTGGTCGAAAGGTTGGGCGCCCGCGAAGATCCCGCCGATTCTGCTGTTTGTACCAGATTGTCGGAAAGCACACAGCGAGATGAGTGCGCGTGGAGTGGATTTCCTTCAGCCGCCGATGGACCAGCCATGGGGGACGGTCGCGACCTTCAAAGACCCGGATGGGAACCTCTTCTCGATGAATCAACCCCCCGCCGCCTGGCCGAAGTAGTAGCAGGGCGAGCCCTACATTTCACGCAGGCCTTTCCGACGATTCGGGATCATATCGAGAGGCGTTCCCGAACCCGACCATCCACACGTGCCTCTCCGTGAATTATGACGGGGCGCGCGCGGCCCATGACGTCAGGCCGACGCACGTGGCTAACTAAGCGACACCGGCGCCGTCGTTCCGGTACAACCGTTGACGCCGACCGCAACCAAGTATAGTCCCGTTGCCGGCGTCGTTTGGCCGAGGTCGACCAAGATCGAGAGCGTTGTGGAAGTGAGCGAACTTCCGCCCGAGTACCCCGCGGCGTAGTAGGCCCAAGTGGTGGGCATCGCCAGTCCGGCGTGCGTAGATAGGTCGCTGTAGGCCGCTGCCTCCCCCGCGGCCGTGACGAGCGCGAAACTCCCGATGCCCGCATTCACAAAGATCACGGAGTAGCCGTCCTGCACTTGGAACAGGACCTCGCCGAACGTAATGGTGGATGTCTCGACCTGGATTTCGTAGAGGGAATCGCCCGCAGTCACGCACGCGTTGACCGTGACGAGGTTGGAAGTGCACGTCAGTGCCTCGGGAAGCCTCACGGCGAACACCGAACCGATCGGGACCGGTGTACCGCCAACGTTGGTACTGGTAACGCCTCCCGTTTGCGCTCCGAAGTAGAGGGCCACGGGCAGCAGGATAGCCAAGATCACGACGACCACGGCGAAGACCGTGAAGGCGTGGAGGTCCGACGGCCGGTGTAACCGGGGATCTATCTCCTCCGGGAGCCCACCTCCGGCTGCCCCCGTAAGGGGTGGCCAAGGTGGTCGGTCGACCCCGGGTCCTTTCCTGCCGCAGCTGGGGCACTGCTTCGCGCCGGCGGGAAGCGCGGTCGAGCAGCGGACGCAGTATTCCTGAGCGCTGGGAAGTGACGCGCTCATGATTTCCCAAATCCGGCCGGGACGTATGAATCTGACGGTTCACCTACCCACCGACCCCCGAAGAATGGCCCATCAACGCCGCAGGAAACAATTCTGCCCGAGAGACCGTACGCGACACTAGACACCCAACGATCGTGTCACCTAATCGTTCAATCCCGTTGTCGGGGTGCAATGGGTCTTGCACCCACGGCGACTTGTCACTTCGGTTCGTGCGCCGCAAATCGGGCGCGCGTATACGATACGTTCTGGGTGAACTGGTCAGGTTCTGCCCAGCCGCGGAATCGCTCGGGAATCTTCGGGTCCTCGGGCTTCTGGGCAAGTTCAAGGACGGCAGTGAGGTAGTCCCGCATCGTTGCCACGGTCTCGAGAGACCCCACCGGACCGTGTCCCGTCACGATTCGTTCCGGTCGCATGTCGTCAATGTGGTCGAGAACGGTGAGCCAGTGCTCCGGATCTCCCGACGTGAGATTCGGGTGATTCTCTGCAACCACTAGGTCTCCCGCGAACAGGACCCTATCTTGTGCCAAGAAGAGCATCGTATCGCTCTCGGTGTGCCCACTGCCGAACGTGAATAACGAGGCCTGACGGTCTCCCGGAAGATGGAGCTCTTTCTCAAAGCCGGTCGTCGGAGGTGTGAATCTCAGGTCGATCACTTCTTGGAGGAGGGTCCGGTTGATTCTCAGTATGGCGTCGTAAGGAGATCGGCCGGCCTCGGTGGGTGCCGCACTCCGTTGTCGTTCGAACCCTCGGATGTCTGATTCAAGCTTCTCTTGGCTCAGCTCGCTCTCGAGCTCCGCGCGTTTCTCGAGAAGTATCTCGATAGTCCGTCGGGAGGCGTAGATCGGGCGGTCTGCGAACACCTGGTTACCGAGGATGTGGTCGAGATGCCAGTGACTGTTCACCGTGAGTGACGGTGGTCGACGCGTGAAAGCCCGCGACGCCTCGAGGATGTCCCGTGCCGAGTGCAACGTCAGGCTGGTATCGAAGAGAAGGGTGGACCCCCCGAGCTCGACAATGCCTGTGTTGGAAAGGGCTGCTCCTTCCGGCCGAGCTCGGCCGAACGTAATCCCTGCCGAGATCTCTTCGAACGCGTAGTGTTCGGTGTTGAGGCTCCGGAGGCTGGCCACCTTCCGTTCACGAAGTGGAGCCTTAAACGCTTCCGGCACGACTCACGGACCCTCCTCGATCCTTTTCGACCGCCAACGCGGGTAGAGTTCACGCGCGTGCGCTACCGTACCCTCGGCTGTTGAAATTCAGCAATAAGACCAGTCGTCCGCCACGGAGGTGAAATGGCTCTTGCACCTACTCCGCCAATCGATTCATCGAGAAGGCGTCTGAGGCGTTCAAGTAGCTAGGCACTCTTTGACCCAAATGAGAATCCTTCGCGCCTTCTTTCGAACTTCCTCAGCTTCCTTCTCAGAGAAATCTCGAGCCTCGTACTCTACTTGGTTCTTCTGATCCAGCACGTCTCCGATATGGCGGAGAGCAACCTCCGAGTGCGGAAGCTTCAGGGACTGCACCATGCCGCGGATTCCGGCGTGGTCTTGACCACTCCAGCGTTGACCAGCAAGCCCGACCGTCAAACCGTCACAGGAGGAAATCACACTATGCACCCCGAGCAACCCGACTGCATTCCAAGCCCTTGACGAGGCCGCCACATCCATTTGCTGGGCAAATTCCTCAGCACCCCGCAAGTAAACCGGCGCTCGGTTCTTTGAAAGGGCCTCAATCCTCCCCATGAGCTTCCTCCTGCCCGGCACGAACGGGTAACCCTTCTCGATTGATGGAGTCGATTAATGGTGGATTGGGGGGATTCCGCATCTCCGAGGTAGTGTAAACGAGGGCGCTGACCGGGTTACCATACCGGTCCCAGACTCGCTCGCGAACCTTCTCAATTGCAGACTCGGCCGATGATCGGTCACGCGGAGTTCTAATCTCAATGAGGAGGTCGACGTCGCTGTCAGAGCGCTCGTCACCCCGGGAAACGGACCCGAACAAGACCGCGCGGCGTATCTGTGAGTCGATGAGTTCCTTGCCTACATCTTGGAGCAGCGTTTCCCGAACGCGAGACTCGAAGTCTAGGAGCCGGGACACTTCTGGAACCAAGATGTGCAGCTCATTGACCCGCCATGAGTAGGACTTCCCCACTACGTCCCGAAGAACGACCCCGACGTCAAGAAAATCATTCAGATCTCGAGCTGCCTGGGCGGTCGACACTCGAGCCACAGCGGCGAGTTCTCGACCTGTCCAACGTCGGTTAGGAGTCGGCAAAAGTGTCCTGAGGAGCCGAAGCTTGGAAGGACTGGTGAGCAGTGGATCGAGCGCGTCGTTGAACTTCATTGTATCCTTTGACACCCATATGTATCATATACGATACATAAGTGTTCTGGTTCTTGCACCCATCTTCTGAGGATGGGTCCTTGATCCCGTGGTGCGATGTCGCTGGGCTCTTTGAACCAGCCAAGGGTTCCCCGGACTGCTTTTCTTCGAACTCTAGCCCATCGATATCAGTAAGTACGTATGCGCGCCAACCTACGGTCCCACCCGGGTCTTCACCATGGACCTGTCGAGTATCTGGCTCGCCATCGTCGCCCTGGGCGCCTCGATTATTAACGGGGCGATCGGCTACGGGTTCTCCTCCATCGTCACTCCGATCGCGCTTCTCTGGTTCTCGCCCAAGGTCCTGAACCCCGCGGTGGTCAGCGTCGAAGTTCTGGTCAATGTCGCGCTCCTGTTCCGGGAACGCGCGTACATCCCCGCGACCAAGGCCCGGGCGATGCCCGTCGCGCTCACACTGCTGCCTGGAGTCCTCCTCGGTACGCTGGGACTCAGTTACCTCGCGGTCAACGACGTCAAGGTCGTGGTCTACGTGGTGCTCCTGCCGATGGTGGTCGTCCAACTCTTAGGACTCCGACGGCCGTTCGCCAATGAGAGCCGCAGCGGATCGATAATCGGTCCCGGGATCGGGTTCCTGTACGCTTTGACGACGATCTCGGGCCCAGTGTTGGCCGTGTTCTTCCGGAACCAGGGCTTGTCGAAGAATGAATTTCGTTGCACTCTCGCCCAAGTGAGGGTTGCGGAATCATGCCTCACCCTGACGACCTACTTCCTGTTCACGGAGTTCCTCGGGGCCAACCTGATTTCGGCGCCCTCGCTCGGGCTCGTCCCCTACCTGCTCATACCCGTCCTGATCGGCGTACCGCTTGGGGGTTGGGTGCTGCACCGCGTTTCCAGAGATGTGTTCACGCGATTCGTCATGGCGATGGACGGGCTCGTAGTGTCGTTTGGTCTCTCGCAAGTGATCGTGAAGTTGAATTGGGTGGGATCTACGGTCAGCGACCTAATTTTCGGTGCGCTTGGCGCCATGGTCGTAGCGTTGGCCTCGTACTCGCTCTACAAGCTGCCCGGCGCTCAGAAGCTGGTGGATTCTCAACATCCGCCCCCTCGGGGGCCATTGGATTCCCGACACTCCACTCCCCCTCGCGCTGCCCACGCCCGTGTCGATGATGACCCGAACGAGTCCGCCATCGAGCCATCCCCCGATGGCAGGCCTCCCTAGGATTGTGGGAGAGAACTCCGGGCCGCTTCGATTCCCCCGTTCATCCCATCCGACCGTGATACCACTGCGAGGTCGAAGCCGGTAAGATCGACCAACCCAACAATCATCGGGATGCCCGAGGTGCAATGCCTTGCACATCGTCGGCCCAAGCTCAAGAGAAGGACACGGCTTGTGGAGCCGAAAAGTCCGCCGTCGTCCCGGTGCTTGCCCCTACGCTTATTGACTTCTCACAGATTGACCTCGGAGTGACTCGGAGAATGGCCTCTAAGCCACTGACAGCCGCCCAAGTCCACAAGTCGGCTCTCATCATCGACACGCACGCCGACACACCACAGCGTTTCCTCGACGACCGCTTCGACCTTGCAGATCCACTAGGCGGGGGCGATCTCAACTTCGATACCATTCACAAAGGTAGCCTGAGTGCGGAGTTCTTCTCCATCTGGGTCGAGCCGACGCGCTACAAGGGCCAGTACGCGCGCCGTACTTTGGAACTGATCGACTCCGTCCGGCTTCAGGTGGCCAAGCACCCAGGCCAAGTTGCCTTCGTATCCACCGCCGATGGCATTGTACAGGCTCATCGAGCACACAAGTTTGCGGCCTTGATGGGCATCGAGGGCGGACACTCGATTGAGAACTCCCTCGCCCTGCTTCGTCAGTTCTATGCGGTGGGGGTGCGCTACATGACGCTGACCTGGGCGAACTCGAACGATTGGGCTGATTCCTCCGGGGACATCAACGACAAGAAGGTTCCCCACACCAAGGGAGGTCTGACCAAGTTCGGCGAGGAAGTGGTTCACGAAATGAACCGGCTGGGAATGATGGTGGACATCTCACACGTCTCTGACCGTACCTTCTACCGCGCAGTGAAAGTCAGCACTGCCCCGGTGATCGCTTCTCATTCTTGCGCGCGCGCTCTCTGCGACCACCCCCGCAACATGACAGACGACATGCTCCGCGCCGCGGCAAGTTCCGGTGGACGCAACTCTGGCGGCGGAGTCGTCCAGGTCAACTTCTTCTCCGGTTTCGTTTCCCAAGCGTATCGAGATGCGATGAGGGCAATCAAGCCCGAAGTTGACCGGGAAGTCGCCAAAGCTGAGAGAGCGGCCAAAGCTAAGGGACGCGGACTCACCTACTCTGAGACGGGAAGGATTTGGCGCAAGTACCAAAGGAAGTCTCCCCGGCCGCCGCTCTCCGAGCTGATCGACCAGATTGATCACATCGCCAAGGTAGCGGGCATCGATCATGTGGGCTTGGGTTCTGACTTTGACGGCGTTGGCGGCCAGTTGCCCGAGGGCCTGAAGTCGCCAGCCGACCTACCCAAGATCACGCGGGCTCTGCTTGAGCGTGAATATTCCGCAACGGATTGCCGAAAGATTTTGGGAGGCAACCTGCTGAGGGTGTTCCGCGAGGTTGAGGCGTGCTCGACCAAACTCAACCGGTAGCCGAAGGGCTGCTCGCGCCCGTAGGGTCACTTACTAATCGACCCATGGAAGAGACTCGACCTTCGACGGACAGTTCTCCCCTGCTCCTGAAGAGAGACTGTGTGTAATGCGCCTTGCACCCAGTCACTCGGGGTCACCCCGATATTTCCACCCGTGCGTTCGGCATTCGGGTTGATAGGGAGCTACCAATAGGGATCTCTCGCTCCGACGTGGAAGCTCCGGAATTCCCGCCATGACGAAGGTGAAGACAATTGCCACCCACGAGGTCATCAGCGCTGCGTACCCGCGCGAGGTCACGGAGCGAGACGAGATCGGAATGGCCGCTGGGAAGGCAATCGATGAAACTCTCTCTCAGTGGAGCTACGAGTTCAGTCAATCGCGACGCCTGACGTTCACGTCGATGAACCGATTAGCGTCCCAGAGACTCGATCAGGAGCTCGCGGACGCCGACGTTCAACTGACTCCGACGGATCGCGAGCGACAACTGAGCGAGATATCCGCGGTGCTACAGGCGTTTCGGAAGAGCGAGATCATGGGCCTCTCTCGACCCAAGAGTAGATTGATTCTGATCAACGAGAGCGTGGGAGTCTATGCTCAACCCGATTATTGGAATGGTCGCGACCGATTCTACGAGATGAAGAGCTACTACGCAAATCCGACGCCTCCCGACGTCAACTTACAGATCCAACTATTCCAGTGTGCCTTTCCGGGCTTCGAGGCCTACCTTGCTAGCTTCGACCGTCACTCAAAGCCAGTTGTAACACGCGTCGAGCTAGTCGCACCGCTGGAGAAAACCAGAACGGAAGAGATCCTCAGGCTCGCCTACCGGACAGGTGTTGACCTTGGCAATGAGAAGGTCCTAGAATACATCGATAGCCCTACCGTTCGCTATTCCATCTTCACGGGCGAAGGAACATAGACACCCCCGAGGCGTGGGTGCAATCGCGCTTGCACCCACGGTTTAGGGCGGCCGGAGGGTTTCACTTTGGCAATCGTGGTGCAACAAGGATTGTGTACGTTCATCCTGTGGGAGCCCGATTCGTCCTCTTCTAAGCGATATGAGTCGACGTGGTCTGCGGACGACTAGACTTGAAGGCGATTGTTTGGACGCGCTACGGGCCCCCGGAGGGCCTCGAGCTCGCTGAGGTGGCCAAGCCCGTTCCTAAGCAGGACGAAGTTCTGATTCGCGTGGGTGCCACAACCGTCAGTGCCGGTGACTGTGAGCTTCGAGGGCTCAAGGTGTCCCTCGGGTTGAGAGTGCTTTTCCGCCTCTACGCCGGTCTGAGAAAGCCAAACCGGAAGATTCTGGGGCAGGAGTTCGCCGGAACCGTTGAGGCCATTGGTCGGGGTGTAGAACGGTTCAAGCTCGGCGACCGAGTCTTTGGGACGACAGGACTTGCGTTCGGTGCCTACGCAGAATACGTGTGCCTACCAGTGGAAACTCGGGGCGCGGTCCTCGCGATGAAACCGGCAAACATGACCGATGAGGAGGCGGCCTCAATCCCAATGGGTGGGCTGGAAGCTCTCCGCTACCTGAGAGAAGGGAATCTTCGCCGAGGTCAAAACGTCCTTATCATCGGCGCCGGCGGGAGTATCGGAGTGGTCGCGGTTCAACTCGCGAAGTACTTCGGAACAGAAGTTACAGCCGTGGATCGAACCGAGAAACTGGGACTGCTGCGCTCGGTCGGCGCCGACCTGGTGATCGACTTCCTGCACGAGGACTTCCGAAAAGCCGGGTCGACCTACGACGTAGTATTCGACGTGGTGGGGAAGAGCCGTTTCTCCCAGAACCTGAGTGTGGTGAAACCGAATGGAGTCTATCTCCGGGCAAACCCGGGCATCCTATCGATGATTAGTCGGTCGGGCCGTTCGAGACGTGGTGGAGTGTCTGTGATCGCAGGGGCAGCTTCGCCGACGGCCGAAGACCTGGTCTTCCTCAAAGGCCTCATCGAGACAGGGCGGGTCAAAGCGGCTATCGATAGGCAATACCCATTGGAACAGGTTCCCGATGCCCACCGGTATGTCGAAAGCGGAACCGCTCGGGGGAAGGTCGTGATCACGGTGGGGCAGCCAGACCGAACTTAGTTGCATCGCGTTTCGAGGACCTCCGACTGACCCAACCATGATTGCCTAAGACTTTCAAATCGCTGCTAGCAATTCTGGGGCGGGCAGGCACCCTTCCCGAGTGACACACTCCAGTTGTGCGCTTCGAGTGAGAATCGGTGTAACCACCAGCGTGCGGACCCGCCCTGCTCCGGGTCCTTACCGCGCGGTGGGTGCAATAGTACTGTTGCACACTCCGACGGAAGTGGTCACTCTGACATTGCCCGCACTTTAAGCGTCGAAGATATCAGAAATAAACGACTAACCGACGTGATTCGTTAAATACTCGTCGAGTTTTGTGATAAATGTTTATGATAAACATCCCGGCTCGTTACGCGCATTGCGTTCACCCCTATCCGGTTCGGCACAGGCACAAGGTGCCGTTCAGACCAAGAGTTTCGGTGCCGCCCTCACTTGGTGAGCGAGCATCACACATCATTGCTCTCGATAGACGGCTCGATCGATTCGTTCTGACCGAGCCGGATTATTTCCGCTTGGTTCAGGAAGCTGTTACTTCCAATCTCCACATCTCGACCCAGCTGGAGGGGAACCCGCTCAGCCTCGAGCAAGTCAAACGACTCACACGAGACTCGCTGCAAGGTCGTACCCCTACTTCAATCGAACCTGCCCAGCGCGAGATTCTCAACCACCTCGCAGTCTGGTTCATGCCGGGTGAACTCCGTATCCCCTGGGGTCTCTCCTCACTCCAACAGGTCCATGCCTCGCTGATGACGGGTGTCGACCCGGGTGCCATGCCCGGCCAGCTTCGATCGAAACCAGGTGCCGTCTATTCGGACAAAGGCGAGGAACTCTTCATCACGGCGCCCCCTGAACACATCCAAACAGAATTGGAAGGGCTCATCGACTGGGTGAATAGAGAGTCGCAAGCGATGTGGCCCACTGTCGCGGCTGCGGTTTTCTTCCATGAATTTGAAAGCATCCACCCCTTTGAGGAAGGAAACGGTCGGACAGGCCGGGTCTTGTTTCATGCGTACTTGCAGAATTCTGGTCTGGCAAACGCGTATCGCTGTCGAGTCGAAGCTGAACTTATCCGGGATCCTGAACTGTATTACTTGATCCTCGGCTGGACGGATTATTCTGATTCATACACCGAACTCGTGGACTACTTTACCGAGGCGCTTCATCGAAGTTACCTCAATGCAGTCACTGTCTACCGAAAGAAAGACGTTACCCGGAAGCTGGACGAAACCGAGCTCGAGCTGGTTCGTATGGCCAAGGACGCCCCTTCGTGGTTCACACTCAAGGACGCGGCCAAGTTTGTTCCCGAGAGAAGTGAGCAGACCATTCGGAACAGGCTCAATGAACTCGCGGAAATGCAGGTGCTGCACTCAATCGGGAACACGCGAGCTCGCCGATACCGGTTTGCGGATCCGCTCGCAG
>JBEKEY010000022.1:0-29872 GCA_050013595.1 Thermoplasmata archaeon
AACCTTCCGTTCGTTCCCCTCTATGAGAACGGTATGGAGGTCGTCTACCTCGTCGATTCCTCGTACTTGCCCGGTGGGTAAGGTTCGAGCGTCCCGTCCGGCCGCCAGAGAAGGAGCGGGGAGCTCCCGTCCCGGGCGAGGTCGCCGAGCACGCGAGCGGCCCAGGTGAGCTTCACCAGTTTCTGCTCGTGCGCGACGGGGTCGGTGGGCGCCGTTCGTTCGAAATCGAATCCCCACAGCAGGATTCTCTCGGCGCCGAGATGGTCGGCGAGGTAGGCAGCTCGGTCGCCGTCCGTGAAGCCTCCGACGTTGAGCAGGTCGGTCCGAGGCGGACCCGCCCACGATCCGACGACCTCACCGGGGAACTGGCCGACCCACTCCCGCAACGACGGCAGGTTGTCGCCGTGCGCGTGAATGACCACGACGCTGCCCCGACGGTTCGCCGCGACCTCGGACGGGACGGGACCATCGAGGTCCGTCACGACGATCGTCGGGACGAGCCCGGCGGAAAGGCAGGTGGCCGTGGCACCGTCCGCGGCGATCAGGGCCGGAGCGCGGGTACTCGGGGGGAGGCGCCAGAGAGGTGGGGGCCCCGTGCGGGGCGCGAGGCCGACCACGATCACCGTGCGGCCCTCGAGCAAGGGGCGAAGGCGCGTGAGCGGGTCGCCCCGGGAGGCCGGCGGCAGGAGGGACTCGAGCAGGTCAGCGGCTGCCACCTCCCGCTCGAATGGGAACCCGAATTCCGATCGGATCTGGTCGTTGCGGGGGGCCCACTTGGTGTACTCCACCGGCGCCTCGTCAACGCGCACTAACGCTTTATAATGAAGACCATGCTCTCGCCGAGAGAGGAACCGTTGTGATGCGACCGCTAGCCCAGGAGATCCTGGCTCACCTTCCCGGAGATTCGAAAAGGACCCCCGAAGCCCCGCCACCGACGAACGATGACGCGGAGCTCGAGGCGGTGCTCGCTTCGCTCAAGACGAATATCAAGGTGGTCGGATGCGGCGGCGGCGGTTGCAACACCATCAACCGGCTCGCCGAAGAGGGTCTCGCGGGCGCGGATATGATCGCGTGCAACACGGACGCTCAGCACCTTCTCGCGATCCATGCTCCGAGGAAGATCCTACTCGGACGAAGGCTCACCCGAGGTCTCGGTGCCGGGGCTCTTCCCCAGGTGGGGGAACAGGCCGCGCACGAGGCCGAGGACGAGCTCAAGAAGGCCCTCGAGAACTCGGACATGGTCTTCATCACCCTCGGATTGGGTGGCGGGACCGGTACCGGTTCCGCTCCGGTCGTCGCGAAGTGCGCGAAGGACGCCAACGGAGGGAACCCGCTCACGATCGCGGTCTGCACGCTCCCGTTCGCCTCGGAAGGATTGGTCCGTCAGGAGAACGCGATGTGGGGCCTCGAGCGCATGCGCGAGGTCGTCGACACGGTGATCACTATCCCGAACGACCGCTTGCTCGAGCTCGTCCCCCGGCTCCCGATCCAGACCGCGTTCAAGGTCGCCGACTCGGTCCTCGCCCGCGCGATCCGCGGCATCACCGAGATCATCACGCGCCCCGGGCTGGTCAACCTCGACTTCAACGACCTTCGGACGATCATGAAGGGCGGCGGCGTCGCTCTGATCGGCATCGGAGAGTCGGAGAGCGACAACCGGGCCGAGGATGCGGTCCTCGAGGCGATCAACTCGCCGCTGCTCCACGTGGATATCGCCGGAGCGACGGGAGCGCTCATCAATGTCACCGGCGGGCCTGACATGACCGTGAGCGAGGCCCAGAAGGCCGCGGAGGTCGTCCAGAAGACGATCAGCCCGACCGCCCGGATTATCTGGGGGGCGGCGGTGGACCCGACGATGCAGAGCACGATCCGGGTCATGCTGGTGGTCACCGGAGTTAAATCCCCTCAGATTTTCGCGGGGGAGTCGAAGGGCGGTCCGGCGCGCAAGCCCGGCCCTGACCTCGACATCATCCATTAGGTACCACCTATGGCATTCCTCGACAGGGCGCGGCGCGTCCAGGATCAATTCGACGGTCGCCTTCGCAACGTCGGCCACGGCAAGTACGGCCGGATCCTGCGCATGGCCCGCCGACCGACCTCGGAGGAGTACGTGAAGGTCCTCGAGGTGACGTGGCTCGGCGCCGTGCTGATAGGCCTCACGGGGTTCGCGATCTACATCTTCTTCTCGCAGGCCGGGCCCTGGATCTGGGCCAACTTCCTGAGCGGCCTCTAGGCCGGAGTGTTTCCACCATGGGCAACGAAGGTAAGGACGAGGGCATCGGTCTCCTCTCCGGAGAGCCGGCGACCCCCGCGCCGAAGAAGACGGAGGCGAAGAACCTCACCTTCTCGGCCGATGCGCCTACCGTCGCACCGGTGGTGCCGAAGCCGGAGGGGCCGAGCGTCCTCATGCTCAAGGCGGCGGACGACACCTCGCGGGACGTGACCGCCGGAACGGTCACCACGCTCTCCGCCGTGCTCACCAGCCGGGCCGTCGAGCCGGTCACGGCCGCGCTGACGGTCGAGGTCGGCTACACGTCGACCTATGCCGGCGAAGGAGCCGAATGGCCCGTGCACTGGACTCCGCCCGGGAAGAGGACCTCGATCGAGCTTTTCGCCCGCAAGGAGAACTACTCGGTCCAGCTTGCGCCCAACACCGGGGTTCCGCTTTCCTACTCCATCACCGCGCCGGTGGGTGTCCGCTACGGAGACCGCGTCGAGATCCGTCTCGCCGCGACCTCCTCGGCGGGCGGGTCTCCGGTCCGCTTGACCCTCGCCTGCGTGGCCCGTCAGGCCGTCCTTGCGATCAAGACCTCCCGGGGCTACGAGCGCGAGGTCGCCGACACGCTGCTCGCCCGATCCGAGGAGAAGCCGGACGTCGTCTTCTCGTTGCTCGTCCCGTCGTCGCTGCGCGGCTACGTCTTCGCGGAGGGAATGAGCTTCGAGGGCGTTCGGGAGATGCTCAAAGGGATCCGCAAGGCGCGCGGGCTCGTCGACGGAGAAACGACCCTCAAGGAGGTCGAACCCCTGCTCGTGCCCAAGATCACGGTCGAAGGGTTCGTCGAGGGAGCGATCGTCGAGCTCATCTCGGGACCGTTCAAGGGCGAAAAGGCGCGCGTGAAGAAGATCGACCAGGCGAAGGAAGAGATCACGGTCGAGCTCATCGAAGCGGTCGTTCCGATACCGGTCACGGTCCGGGGCGACCACGTGCGCATGCTGGAAAGGGGAGGCGGGAAGAGTGGCAATTGAAGTGAGCATCCTCGTCGAGGGAGGCAAGGCAGCGGCCGGGGCGACCCTCGGCTCGGCGCTCGGCCCCCTCGGCGTCAACGTCGGTCAGGTCGTCACGAAGATCAACGAGCAGACGAAGGAGTTCGCCGGGATGCGGGTCCCGGTGGTCATTCGCGTCGACCCGAACACGCGCGAGTTCACTCTCGTGGTCGGTCGGCCCCCGGTCGCCGCGCTCCTGCTCAAGGAAGCGAAGAAGGAGAAGGGCTCGGGGAAGCCGAAGACCGAGGTCATCGGCGACGTCTCGATGGAGGCCGTGAAGCGGATCGCCGAGTCGAAGGGCGACGACCTTCACGGACGCTCGATCGAGGAGAAGATGAACCAGGTGATCGGCAGCTGCACCTCTCTCGGCATCACGGTCGACGGCGAGGACCCACGCGCGGTCCTCAAGGCCCGCGTCGCCGCGCGGGGCGCCCGATGATGGGAGCTCCGGGCGCGCCGCCGCCCGACCTTTCGAACGCCGAGATCGTCGACTACTCGATCCTCGAGGGGGACGGAAAGGTCCGCCTCAAGCTCAAGGACGGCTCGGTGGTCGAGATCCGCCTCGAGATCATGAACATCCTTCGGGCCGGGAACGACCCGAACACGGGCCTTCCCGCCTACATCGTCCAATCCGCGCCCCTCGTGCGTCTGGTCGAGTGCCCGAAGGAGCTCCGCAAGGTTCCGCTGCGCCCCGGCTCCGGCCGCGACGGAAAGGCGATCCCGGGATTCGGCTGAGCGAGGGAAGCCGCGCCTGCCGGGACGAGACTCCCCGCAGGGTCGGGGTCGTTTCGGTAGCGTGACCGACGCCGTCGGCGAAGGAAGGGATTCCTGCGACCCGGTCGTCACGTCAAAGTCGTTTGACCGCTCGTTCATCCCTACCGGCGCTCCCTGCCCCCGTCGGGAAGGGCGTAGGATTCTCATGCTGGGCGGGCCGCGGTGGAGGAGAGGAGATCCGGTCTTCGACCGGCGGATGACTCTCTCGTCCTCTCCGGCCCGAGCGTGAGGGCCATCACGTCTCCCGGGGCGAGACCATGGATCCACTGAAGGTCGGTGATCGTCGGGTCCTCGAGCGCCACGATTTCCCTGCTCTCTTCGGTGCCCTCCAGTCGAAGGGGTACCAGGTCGTGGGTCCCACCGTTCGTGACGGGGCGATCGTCTACGACCGCCTCTCGGGGGTCGACGATCTTCCCATCGGCTGGACCGACCGTCAGGAAGCCGGAAAGTACCGCATCGAGCGTCGGAAGGACGAGGCCCTCTTCGGCTACACGGTCGGGCCGTTCTCGTGGAAGAAATTCCTCTTCCCCGCCCGCGAGCGCCTGTGGACCGCGACCCGGGACGGGCCTTCCTTTACGGTCGCTCCGGAACCCACCGACGGCGCTCCGCTCGCCTTCCTCGGGATGCGGGCCTGCGAGCTCGCTGCCGTGGCCGTGCAGGACCGGGTGTTCCTCGGCGGACCGGTCGCTGACCCGGGATATGCCGCCCGTCGCGCGCGCATTCTCCGCATCGCGGTACAATGTGGGCAGGCCGGGGGAACGTGCTTCTGCGCATCGATGGCCACGGGTCCGGGCGTTCGAGAGGGAGCGGACTTGATCCTCACGGAGTTCGTCGGAAACGGACATCACCACTTTCTGGTCGAGGTCGGTTCGCCCGACGGGGCGGCCGTTCTCGCGGACGTCCCCGTGAAGCCGGCCAGCGCAGCGGACGCGGCTCGGGCCGAATCGATCGTCGCACACACCGCCGCGTCGATGGGACGGACGCTCGACACCGCCGGCATCCACGACGTTCTCGTAAAGAACCTCGACCACCCCCGCTGGGAGATCGTGGCTCGACGGTGCCTATCGTGCACCAACTGCACGATGGCGTGCCCCACCTGCTTCTGCAGTAACCAGGAGGAGGCTCCCAGCCTCTCGGTCGAGACGGTCGAACGCTGGCGGCGGTGGGACTCCTGCTTCAATCTCGGCCTCACCGAGATGCACGGCCAGGCGGCCCGGAAGTCGACGATGTCCCGCTACCGTCAGTGGCTCACGCACAAGCTCGCGACCTGGCACGACCAATTCGGCACGTCGGGATGCGTCGGCTGCGGCCGCTGCATCACCTGGTGCCCCGTCGGGATCGACCTCACGGAGGAGGTCGCAGCGATCCGGACGGCGCCGCCCCCATCGGCGACCTCGGAGGGAAAGAAATGACCGCAAACGGTAACGAAGCCACCGCCGACCTCGTCCTGAGCCACCCGTTCTTCGTGGGCATCGACCCCACGCTCGTCCACGCGATGGCGGCGAAGGCCGAGGAGAGATCGTACGACGTCGGCGATATGATCGTTCGGGAAGGAAAGTTCGCCGAGGAGTTCTTCCTCGTGTTCGAAGGGAAGATCGCGCTCGAGGTCGGGGCCTCCGACAATCCGGGGATCACGGTCGAGACCATCGGGCGCGGCGAGATCCTCGGTTGGTCGTGGCTCGTCCCCCCGCACCGCTGGCGGTTCGATGCCCGGGCCACAAAGCCGACCAAGGTCGTCGCCATCAACGCCGCGTCCGCCCGCTACGCCCTCGCGGCGCATCCGGCCTTCGGTTACCAGTTCCTGATGAAGCTCCTGCCGGTGATCGCGGACCGCCTCGAGAACACGCGGGTGCAATTGCTGGACATCCATGGCCGCTGAGTCGCTCCACCCCGCTGGACATTCGCACGGGACGGCGAGCGCCAGCGCCCACCCCTATGCGCCGAGGCCGTTCGTCGTCCAATCCCGAACGCAGGAGACCCCCGACACCGTCACGCTGAAGCTCGCGCCCCGCGCGGCGGGCGACCGTCTCCCCTTCCTCGGGGGCCAGTTCAACATGGTCTACGTGTACGGCGTCGGGGAGTCGGCGATCTCCATCAGCGGGGACCCGAGCCATCCCGAAGAACTCGTCCACACGGTTCGCCAGGTCGGGAAGGTCACGAACGCGATCACGGCCCTCGGGCCCGGATCGGTCGTGGGGATCCGCGGACCGTACGGCCGTGGGTGGCCGCTCGATTCCGCTCGCGGCCGTGACATCATTATCGTCGCGGGCGGCCTCGGCCTGCCGCCGCTGCGGCCTACGCTCTACGAGATCTTCCGTCAACGGGCGGCGTTCGGGCGCGTGGAGATCATCTACGGTGCGCGAACCCCGAAGGACCTCGTCTTCTATGAGGAGGTCCAGACCTGGCGCCACCGGACCGACCTTCGCCTTCAGACGACCGTCGACGCCGCGGGTCGCGATTGGTACGGCGACGTCGGTGTCGTGACGACCCGGATCCCGGACGCGAGGTTCGACGCGCCCAACACGACCGCGTTCGTGTGCGGCCCCGAGATCATGATGAAGTTCACCGCGCAGGCGCTCGCCCAGCGCGGCGTGCCGACCGACGCGATCTGGCTCTCGATGGAGAGGAACATGAAGTGCGCTCTGGGATTCTGCGGTCACTGCCAGTACGGTCCATCGTTCGTCTGTCGGGACGGTCCGGTGCTCCCCTACAAGGCGCTCGCCCCCCTCCTCGCCGTGAAGGAGGTCTGAGGGGCCATGGCACCGACCCGCAAGCCCCGTCTCGCCGTCTTCAAGTTCGCCTCGTGCGACGGTTGCCAGCTCTCGATCCTCGACTGCGAGGACGAACTCCTCGCGATCGCCGGCGCGGTCGACATCGCCGATTTCCGCGAGGCCTCGCGGGCGGTCCTCGAAGGACCCTACGACCTCTCGCTGGTCGAAGGGTCGGTGACCACGGCGCATGACGCGGAGCGGATCAAGGAGATCCGGAAGCAATCGAGGGCCCTCGTGACGATCGGGGCCTGCGCCACCTCAGGAGGGATCCAGGCGCTGAAGAACTTCTCCGATGTCGAAGAGTATCGTCGCGTCGTCTATGCTCGTCCGGAGTACATCAGCTCCCTCGCCACGTCGACCGGGATCGCCGAGCACGTCCCCGTCGACTTCGAGCTTCGCGGATGCCCGATCAGCAAGGCCCAGCTGCTCGAGGCGGTCGGCGCGTTCCTGCAAGGTCGCGCGCCGAACCTTCCCAACGAGAGCGTCTGCATCGAATGCAAGCGCCGCGGCAACGTCTGCGTCATGGTCGCCCACGGCACGCCGTGCCTCGGGCCGGTCACGCAGGCCGGATGCGGCGCGATCTGCCCGGCGTTCAACCGAGGCTGCTACGGCTGCTTCGGACCCCAGGCGACCCCGAACACGAAGTCGTTGACCGTCGAGCTCAAGGCCCTCGGCATGGCCCCGCCCGCGGTCATGCGTTTGTTTCGCACCTTCAACGCGAACGCGCCGGATTTCAAGACAGCGAGCGAAGCCGCCGCCGCGGAGGCAACGACCCCATGACCGAGCGGACGATCGCCGTCGACTACCTCGCGCGGGTGGAGGGGGAAGGGGCCCTCAAAGTGCGCATCCAGGACAATCGCGTCGAGGAAGTCCAGCTCAAGATCTTCGAGCCGCCACGGTTCTTCGAGGCGTTCCTGCGGGGTCGGTCGTACCTCGAGGCTCCGGACATCACCGCGCGGATCTGCGGGATCTGCCCGGTCGCCTACCAGATGAGCTCGGTCCACTCGATGGAGCGGGCGCTCGGCATGACGGTCGACGGGCCGATCCGAGAGCTGCGTCGATTGCTCTACTGCGGCGAGTGGATCGAAAGCCACATCCTGCACATCTACTTCCTGCACGCCCCCGACTTTCTCGGCTATCAGGACGCGATCCAGATGGCTGGGGACCACCCCGAAGCGGTGAAGAAAGCGCTCGCGCTCAAGAAGATCGGGAACTCGCTCATGACCCTCCTCGGAGGGCGCGAGATCCACCCGATCAACGTCCGTGTCGGCGGATTCTACCGTGCGCCGACCGTCGCCGAGCTCCAGGCGTTCCGCCCCGAGCTCGAGCGGGCGCTGCCCCTCGCGGAGGAGACCGTTCGATTCGCGGCCGGCCTCGACTTCCCCGACATCGAGGAGGATTACGAGTTCGTCGCCCTACGGCACGAGCACGAGTACCCGTTGAACGAGGGGAACATCGTTTCGAGCCGAGGCGTCAACGTGACGAACGACCGCTGGGAGGATGCGTTCGAAGAGGTGCAGGCCCCCTACTCGAACGCTCTTCAATCCATCCACCAGGGGGGCGGTTCCTACCTCGTCGGCCCGCTGTCACGGTACGCCCTCAACCACGACCATCTCACCCCCCGGGCCGCGCAACTGGCGCGGTCGGTCGGTCTCCCGGACGTCGTCCGGAATCCCTACAAGAGCATCGTGGTGCGCGCCATCGAGACGGTCTATGCGATCGAAGAAGCGATGCGCATCATCGACCACTATCATCGGCCCGAGCACTCCTACGTCGAACCCCCTCCGGTCACCGCGACCGTGACCGGGTCCGCGGTGACCGAGGCACCGCGCGGGATTCTCTACCATCGCTACCGGATCGCTCCGGGCGGGCTCATCGAGGACGCGAAGATCGTTGCCCCTACTTCGCAGAACCAGAAGCGGATCGAGGACGACCTTCGGCACCTAGTCGAACGATCCCTCGCGCTCGACGAGACCACCCTGACGGACGCGTGCGAGCGGGCGATCCGCAACCACGACCCGTGCATCTCGTGCGCGACGCACTTCCTCAAGATGGACTACACGCGGCGGTGAGACTCGGATGAGCGAGCCGACCTCCTCGAACCCCTCGCGGCCGGGGTCGCTGCCGCTCGTGATCGGGCTCGGCAACGACCATCGGAACGACGACGCCTCGGGCCTCGAGGTGGCCCGTGCGCTCCGTCCGCATCTCGAGGGCAAGGCCCGGGTCGAGGAGTGCGTCTCCGAGGGGATCGCCCTCCTGGACCTATGGCGCGGCGCGGAACGAGTCCTCGTGGTCGACGCCGTCCGATCCGGAGCTCAGCCCGGCACGGTCCATCGGCTCGAGCCGGGCGATGGTCGCTTCCCCGGGTTCCGAACCGGCACCTCGACCCACGGACTATCGCTTGCCGAGGCAGTGGCCCTCGCGAAGGGGCTGGGTTGTCTTCCTCGCCATCTCGTCGTCTACGGTATCGAAGCGGACAATGTCGAGATCGGCACCGGGCTCACCCCGTCCGTCGCCCTCGGCGTGAAAGAAGCGACCGCCCGTATCCTGGCCGAGCTCGAGGCGGACCGGTCGATGCCCCCGAGCGCCAAGGAGACCGCCCATGCATGAAGAAGCGATGTTGAAGGATGTCGTCCGCAAGGCCGAGGAGGTGGCGCACCGAGAGGGGGCCGCCCGCGTGACGCGGGTCCGTCTCTGGGTCGGCGCCCGTTCCCATCTCGCCGGTCCCGAGCTGAAGGACCGTTGGGCCAATGCGGTCACGGGGACGACGCTCTCGGGATCCGAGGTCGAGATCGAGACCTCCTCCGACCGCGAACACCCGAACGCGGAGACCGTGATCCTACGCAGCCTTGACGTGGACGCCGACGAAGGACGACCATGACCGAAGCACGAAGCGAGACCTGGGGCGCACGCACCACGGCCGAACGCAACGGACCGAACCGACCCATGACGTTGAAGAGGGAAGGATGGCTACGGTGGACTCCCGTTCGCGCCCCCGAGGAGGGATGACCATGTGCTTGACGACCCCGGGACAGATCGTTCGGATCGACGCGCCGACCCCGGACCTCCGCATCGCTGAGGTCGACTTCGGCGTGGCCTTGAGGACCGTGAACCTCGTCCTGACCCCGGAAGCCCAGGTGGGGGACTACATCATCGTGCACGCGGGATTCGCGACCCGCCGCCTCGCGGAAGAGGAAGCACGCGAAGCGCTCGCGTACGCCCGCGAGCTCGCGGTCTCGGCGGCTCAGACTCCGGCAACGGCCGCTGTCGGAGGGGTACCATGAGCGAACGCACCTCCTGGGTCGGCCCCGGCGTCCTGCTCGTCCTGGCCACGGCGTTCATCAGCGGACTATCGACGTTCGTGAATTTCTACGCGGTCAAGGGAACCAGCTCCGACGCCTTCGTCACCGTACGCAACGTGATGGTGGCGGCCGCGTTCCTCCCCGTCGCGTTCTTCGCCACGCGCTCGTTGCGCGCCCCGTCCCTGCGGGCCATTGACTGGGGGCGCCTCATGCTGATCGGCCTCATCGGAGGCGCCATCCCGTTCCTGCTGTTCTTCCACGGTCTGCAGATCGCGGCGGCCGCGGGAGGCGCAGCGACCGCGACGTTCGGATACCGGACGCTCTTCCTCTGGGCGACCGTCTTCGGGGTCGTCTTCCTGCACGAGAAGTTCCACTGGCGCATCGCCCTCGGCGCGTCGCTCCTGCTTGGCGGGAGCGTCCTCATGCTCTCGCTCACGTCCCCGATCTGGACGGACGGGACCGCCTACGTCCTCGCGGCGACCGTCCTCTGGGCCGCCGAGTACACCCTCTCGAAGCGAACCCTCAAGGACCTCCCGTCGGCGACCGTGGCGCTCGGTCGGATGGGGTTCGGCGCGGCCTTCCTCGTCGGATACCTTTCGCTTACGACCCAGTGGGGCACGGTGGCCGGCTTTTCGGGCGTCCAGTGGGAATGGGTCGGGATCAGCGCGGCTCTTCTTGGCGCGTTCGTCGCGAGCTTCTATCCCGGCCTCAAGCGGGTCGACGTCGGCGTGGCGAGCTCGGCGCTCGTCCTCGGGTTCCCGATCACCTGGGTCCTCTCGGTCCTCGTCCAAGGGGCCTCGTTCACCCTCGCTCAGGCCGCGGGGGTCGTCGCGGTCGTGGCCGGGGTCGGGGTCGTGATCGGCCTCGTCCAACTCCGGGAGGCCTGGTCGTTCCTCCGACACTTCGGTCGGCCCCAACCGGACCTCCTCTGAGATGGACGGCGTCGCCCTCTGCGCGAGGTTCAGCATCGCCACGAACCGGCTCCAGTACTGCGGGCCGCGGGACGCGGAGCCGGCGCTCTACCGGGCGATCACCGAGAACGCCGATCTCGACCGGGCTCGGGACGCCTTGCGCCGCTTCGAAGCGCTGAACCCGTACCTCGAAGCCATCGCCGCGAAGCACCACCTCGACCCGTTCGATCGCGCCGTCGTGGAGGCGTACTGGGTCGGGAACGACCTCCTCGAAGCGTTCGACCGGGACGACTTCCGCCCCCTCCTCGATGCGCTCGTGCGTCGCGGACTTCCCCGGTCGACCGCGGACCGGCTCGGCCGCTGGCTGCCCGAACACCCCATCCCACACCACGCGTTCCACGTCGCCTTCGTCGGGGTCGGGGAGGTCACGGGTCACGTCGAGACGACGATCGCGAACATGGAGGCATGCCGGCCGGCCTGGGCCCGAGTCACGGCTCTCCGCGGGAACTCGGTCCAGCTACGCGGCCCGACGCTATCGGTCGTGGGGGATCGGTTGACCCTCGAGAAGGAGGTGGAGCGTACGCTCCCGTTCGACCCCCAGATCCTGCCGGGGCTCTCCTCGGGCGACACGGTGGCGGTGCACTGGAGCCATGTCGCGCTGGCGCTCTCCTCCGCGCAGAAGGCGGAACTCGTGCGGTACACCGCGCGCTCGCTCGACGCCGCGAACGAGGCGCTGCCGCAGCTCCGGGCTCTCGGATGAACCGGGACCTCCGGCGACCGATCCCCGCGTCCGTGCGTAACCCCTTTACGGGCCGAGCGAGTGAACCCCGCGTGGTGGACCTCCAGGAGACCCCGGCCGTCCCTCCGATGGACCCGGGGGGAGACGAGCGGGTGGGCTACTTCATCGCCGGAAGCATCCTGATCGCGCTCGGTTGGGTGCTCGCGGTGCTCCTCAATCTACTCCTGCACTATCTGGCGGGTACCGGCGGGATGACAATCGCCGGCCTTGCGGTCACGTCGTCCCTGGGGCCGTACGCCTGGGCCACGTTCGGATTCGGGATCGTCGTCGGGGCGTTCGGGGTTGTGCTGATCGCCCTCGGTCGGACGTACCCGAAGGGACCGCTGGTCCTCCCGGGTTACGATTACTGAATGCGTCCCGGGCGCGCCGCCGCTCGCTGGACCCGACGCGACGGAGGGGGTCGGGTTTCGACCGGGCTCTTCGCATGCTTGAGGGCTTCCGTACAGTCCGAGCAGGTACGCTCGTCCGTGTCGAGGCAGTTCCGGCAGAACGTGCGGCCGCAGACGGTACAACCCAGACTGGCAGGCATCCCGCACCGAGCGCATTGGCCGACGAGCAAGTTCGGTCCCTCCCGGGAGGAACGGTCAGTCGAGGATTCCGCTCGCTTTAAGCCCTTCGACGAACCCGGCGGCGAACTTGGCCTTCGTCACGTACCATGCCGCGCGTTGGGCGCGCGGACTCGCTGAGGCGAAGCTCACACCGAACCCGGCGGCGCGGAGCATGGCGACATCGTTGTCTCCGTCCCCGAGGACGGCACAATCGGCCGGGGCGAGACCGCCGTACGCGAGCGCCCGCACCAGGGCGGGGAGCTTCCCACCTCCCTTCTCCATCAAGTGGAGAGCGTAGCCCGTCGACTCGACGTCCACCGCGCTCGTCCCGAGGACCTTCCGGACCGCGGAGACGGAGACCGTCGGCTCGAGGGCGACCTCGGTCTCCCGCCAGCGGTCCGTGAACAGCTGCCGGACCGGAAGCCCCGCCGCCCGCAGCCGGTGGAAAGCCGCGAGCGCCACGCGTCGGTCGGTGAGCCGTTCGACCACCTCCCGTCCCTGGGAGTCGCGATGGTAGACCAATCCGCCGTTCTCCGCGACGATGGGCCCGGTGAGCCCGAGCACGCGGTGGAGTGCGAGCGCGATCGGCAGAACGTTCCCCGTGGCTAGGATGACCGGAGTGCCGTTTCGCTCGATCCGGCGCACGAGGCCGGCGGCCCGGAGGTCGAGGTGGCGGTCGGCGTCCGTTAGCGTTCCGTCGACATCGGTAACCAGCGCTCGCACGTGAGGCCGGTTCGTCTTCCCTCGTCCGCCGGAACTACGCGACATAGCGACGGGATCCGGTCACGGCGGGTGGGCTCGACCGCGGAAGCTGTCGATCTCCTGGCGTAGTGTCTCGGAAATCTCGCGGCCGTCGCGTCGACCCCGGACCTCGTGCATCACGTCGCCCATGAGGGGAGAGAACGCGGCCTCGCCCCGGGTCCGGACCAATTCGGCATTCGCTTCGATCACCTTGCGAATGAGTGCGAGCAGGTCCTCGTGGGAGAACCCGCTGAGCCCCGCGCGCTCGATCGCGACTTCCACCGAGGGGGCACCGGCGGCGAGGACCGCGAGCACCGTCGGAATACCCTCCTTGGCAATCCGCCCGGACTCGGCCGCCGCGAGAAGTTCGCTCAACGTCGCGAGTGGAGGACTGAACGGAGGAGTTTCCGGAACCGGCCGCGGTACCGCCGGCAGGTCCTGTGTGAGCAAACGGGCGACGAGACCTGCGGGATGCCCTTCGGCGGCCAGGGATTCCAAGGGCTCGACCAGGTCGGCGTAGACGATCTGGCGAACCACTTCCGGGGGAAGTCCGTGAGAGCGAGCGAGCCGTGCCTCGAGCTCCGCGGGACGTTCGGGAAGTTGCGAGCGGAGACGCTCCAGTCTCTCCGCCGTGACGGGTATCGGGGGGATGTCGGTCTCGGGATACATGCGGTCCCGGCCAGGAAGCGGCCGGGAATACCGCGTCCGGCCGTCGGGCAGCGGGTCGCGGGTCTCGCCCGGAACGCCCTCGATCGCGGCCCGGGCCCGGAGTGCGACCCGCTCGAGGGCCAGAGCGGCGCGTTCGCGCGAGCGGTCCGTGACGAGGACAAAGGCATCCGTATCTGTCGGAGCGAGGCGTTTGCGAAGAGCAGCGAGCATGGTGTCGCTGATTCCGTAGGCAGGGAGCTCGTCGGAATGGACTAGTCCACGAAGTCCGACCGAACGTGCCTGGTCGGCGAGCTCCCGGCCGAGCCGCTCGTCGCTGCCGGGGGGCGATCGAAGGAGTCCGCCGAAACCCCGGAGTCCCACCGAGAGCACCACCTGACCGCCTCGACCCGCCCCGGAGAAAGGACCGGTGGTCACGTCTCGGAAGAGGTCTGTCACCTCAAACGGTGGTTCCGGGGGAACGCGGGCCTGCCGCCGCTGAAGTTCGTTCCGCACCTCGAGCAGGAACGTCTGGCGGGCCACCTCCCGCTCGACGTACTCCTGGATCATTCGCAGTTCTTGCACGCCCTTGACCTCGATACGATGGCCGCCCTCGATCGAGACGTTGACGTCCTCTCGGATCGTTCCGATGCCCCGCCGGACCCGGCGGGTCGCACGTAGGAGCGCACCGATCTCCTCCGCCACCTCGCGAGCCTCGGGGCCCGAGGTCACCTCCGGACCGGTCGCGACCTCCACGAGCGGGATCCCGAGGCGGTCGAGTCGGTACGTGACCTCTCCCGGGGACTCGCGAACCTTCCGCGCCGCATCCTCCTCGAGGCAGATCGTTGGGATCGTGTAGCGACGTCCCCCCACTTCCAGTTCGCCGTCCACCGCGACGAGAGCCGTGCGCTGGAAGCCGGTCGTGTTCGAGCCGTCCACCACGATCTTCCGCATGACCTGGATCTCATCGACCGGGCGAGCACGCAGGAGAAGAGCGAGGGTGAGGGCGGTGTCGAGGGCGGCTTCGTTGAGCGGATGCGGGGGCTCCTCGTCCATCTCGACGAGACAGGAGGACGGACCCTCCTCGTACCGGTAGACGAGGCCCCGGGAGGCCTGGTAGGCCGCGGCGATGTCCACGGCCCGGCTCTCGCCACCGGCGGCACGGAGGCTCCGGGTGAAGGCACCCGTCACTTCCTCGGACAGGTCGGCGGGGCACGCGCAGAACAGCTTACCCACCGCGAGTTGCTGGTGGACCTCGAGCCCCGCCTTCACGCGCTCTCCCTCGCGTCGTGCCGGTCGTGGAACTCTCCCGCCCGGTCTTCCGAGAGCAGTCGGCTCACCCCGGCCGCATCCGTGGCGTGACCGAGGGCCCACACCATCTTTGCATACGCTGTCTCGGGGAGCAGGTCGCCGAGATAGAGCACTCCGGCCCGGAGGAGGTCGCGCCCGGTCGAGTAGATGTACGGTTCGACGTTGCCTTCGAGGCACTGTGTCGTCATGGCCACGACGAGGCCGCGTTCGGTCGCCGCGCGGATCCAAGAGAGATGATCGGCCCCGACGTGCCCGAGTCCGGTTCCTGCCAGGACGAGTCCACGACAGCCCTCGGCAAATCGCGAAGCGCGCTCCGGGGTCAGCCCGGGGTAGAACCAGAGCAGCGCCGCGCGAGTATCGATCGGACCGTCCATACGCGCGGGTCCTTTCGAGGGTGGCCGAACCGGAAGTTGGAGGTTGACCTTGCCGCCTTCCACCACTCCGAGCGGTGGTCCGTTCCGGCTTCGGAACGCGTCCCGGCGGCTCGAATGCATCTTTCGCACCCACGTACCTCGATGGATCGCGAAACGGTCGTCGGAGGGTCCCGCATGCATCACGACGACGACCTCTCCGATGCGCGGGTCATGCGCCACGTCCACCGCGGCTCGGAGATTGGAAGCACCATCCGAGGAGGGACGGTCGGGGGAACGCTGGGCACCGACGAGGACCACCGGGCCGGGGAGATCCTGGAGGAGGAAGCTCAACGCAGCGGCGGTGAACCCGAGAGTGTCGGTTCCGTGCGCCACGGCGACCCCACGCGCCCCCGCGGCGAAGGTGGCGACCACCTTCTCGGCAAGCACCCGCCAGTCGTCCGGGACCAGGTCTTCGCTGAGTCGGTCAAATACCGGCACGATCCGAATTCGTCCGGAGGATTCGAGTTCCGGGAAGAAGTCGAGGATCTCGCGTTCTTCCTTCACGGGCCGAACCCCGCCGGTTTCGTAGTCCACGCGGGAGGCGATCGTGCCCCCGGTGGTGAGCAGGGCCACCCAAGGACCCGAGTCGGCCGTCGGTGGGGAAGCGGGCGGCCTCGGCGCAGGTCCGGGGCCATGTCCGAAAGGTTCGAGCTCTCGATAATGGAACATGGGCTCAATTCGGACACCGATGTTGTATCCGCTTTCGAGTTTGAGTTGAAGCACCCGCTCTCCCGAGAAATCGTGGCGAGGGACGACCGTGCCGGTCCAGATGTGCCCATGCTCGTCGGAGACTTCGACCCTCCGGCCCGTCGGCAGCTTGCTCAGCGTCTCCCAGGCGTCGTGGTCGGAGGTCTCGCTCATCCGCTCGGTACCGGGATGGATGGGCCACGGAGCGGTGTCCGGTATAAAGGAGCGTTCCGAGAGGAGAGGCCGCGACCCCGGGCTTTTATAGACGACCCCCCTCGGCGCGCCGGGAACGAGCGAGGACCCGAGATGCCCGTGTGGGGTAGCTACGGGACGGGGGCACGAACCCCCTCCCGCTGCAATGGATTATCCTAGAGGCCTGCGGAGCCTCAGACCTGGGTTCGAATCCCAGCACGGGCGTTCAGATTAAGTAACGAATCGTCGCTGTTAGGTCAGGGCCTAGGCCGCTCCGGCGGCTCCTCAACGAGGCGCCGGTAGGCTACCATCCAGACGCTCTCCAAGATGGTGGGTGCATCCTTCTCTGCGGTCGCGCGTTCGAGCTCAGTTAGCCGGGTTGTGCGGAGACCGACCCACACCAGGGCTCCCAGGGTTGCCATCCCAGCGAGGAAGAAGAGAGTGAACCAATGGTCGGGGTCGCCGCCAAACTGGAATCCCAGGCGGTAGAGCCCGAGAAGAACTCCGGTGACAAGGAAGCAGAACACTTCGACCCAGATCAGGAGAAGGAAGCGTCGGCGGCGTGAGGGAATCAGCGTGATCTGGGCGAAAGCTCGTAGGATGGCATCGAGCCTCGCATTTCCCCTCAAGAAGACGAGCGCAAGTCCGCCGGTCCCAAGCGATACGACCAAGACACCGACCCCGACGAAGGCCGAGAGGTCGGTCATGTCCTGTCGGGCCAAATACGACTATCCAAAGCCCGCGTGAAGAGGATTCGGTGCTTCGCCGTCCTCTGCGGACGGACCACGCCCCGACCCGAGGAACGATGGAGGCGGGATGGACATGCCCCGTTCATGGTCGATCACGAACCTGCTGACGGACCTTCGTAGACCCCCCGAGGCCAGAGTGGAGGGTTTAAGCCATGTTCTCGGGTCGGATGAACGTGGATTCCACGGACGCCATCACCGGGAAGTCGACCACGGAGCGGGCTGCCCGCGGTGGATTCCGTCGACTGCTACCACCGGCCCGACTCCTTTGGCTGTCGTTGCTCGCGCTCGGCATCTACGGGTCCAACTACCTCGGCGGGTTGGGGGCTTCTTCCCTCCTGATTGTTCCGATCATCGCCGCGGTCGCCGACCTCGGGTTCCAGTCGGTTCGATTCGACCGGCCGCGCATCCCCGATTCCGCCCTCGCTACCGGACTGTTCATCGCACTCATCTTTCCGCCCACGGCCAGTCTGGTGCTTCTGGCGACGGTCGCCTTCGCGGCCGTCGCGTTCCGACATGTGCTTCGTTTCAAGGGTCGCCCTTGGTTCAACCCCGCGGTCGCCGGTCTGGTGCTCGGGACCCTGTTCCTCGGTCTCGCGCCGGCGTGGTGGGTCGGGATCGGCCCCTACGGCGAGTTCGCGGTCATCGCCCTCGGTCTCTCGTTGGTGGCACGGAGCCCGCACCAGTGGCGGCTGCCCGCGGTCTTCCTGCTGACCTACGGTCTTCTCGCGGCCGTGCAACACGTGGTCGTGGGAGCCAGTCTGGACTCGCACGTCCTTCTGCTTCAGGCGTTCGACCCCGCGACGTTGTTCTTCGCCTTGTTCATGGTAGCTGAACCACGAACCGCCCCCGGGGCGGCTCACGAACAAGTGCTTTACGCCGGTGTGATCGGGGTCAGCGCCGCCTTTCTTCCACTCTTCCTACCGAGCTTGGGCATCCTCATCGCGCTTCTGATCGGCAACACGCTGGCTCTGCTGCTCCGGTATCAGGCCGCGAAGGCTACCGCACCGCAGCGCGCCTCAGCACGTGGCACAGCTCGGAATTCGGGAGCACCCGGCCGATCTTCCTCTCGGTGGCCCACGAGCTACCGGGTAGGTGCCGGGATCCTGGCTCTCATCGTCGTTACCGCCGTGGTAGCGACCAACCCGGTAGCTCACAATACACTGCCCTTGATCCAAACTCCCGCATCACCGGGGGGGAGCCTTGGTGGCGGTGGTGGCGGTGGGGGCGGTGGGGGCGGCGGAGTTCAGGCAACCTGCCAGACCGACAACCCCTCGATCTCCTCTTCGATGCTCTCCCAGCTCCACAAACTGCTCGGACCTTCTGTCATCCTCTCGTACAACTCGGCCAACGGGGTGGTCGTCTTTTACGACCCGGTCAATCACGTGACCGTCACCGAGTCGGACCTCTACGAGGACTACGGTTTCGCCGAATTCAACGGGGACGATTACGCCGTGGCCGGTTGCGCGGCCTGATCGAACGGCCCCGCGACCCTCTATCTCAGGGCGAGGTGGTGTGGCAGATGATCGCCCGGCACCGCCGGCGTTCGGACGGGTTCGCTCACCAACGAGAACCGGCTGCTCCTTACCCGATCGCAGCCGCGGGGAGCCTCTGGGCGAACCGTGGGGCGGGGGGGCCGGATCGAGGTAATCCAACATGACGTTCTCGCTGATCGGGTCGCTCGTGGACATCATCACCACCGTGATGACGACGATCGGAATTCCCGGCCTCCTCGCGCTGATGGTAGTCGAAAGCTTCGGACTCCCTCCGATACCGAGCGAGATCATTCTACCGTTCGCCGGATTCCTGATCGCGGACGGGACCTACTCATTCGGATGGGCGCTGACCGCGGCTCTCGCGGGCGGCCTCATCGGTTCCTTTGCTGCTTACGCGGTCGGACGATGGTGGCGACACCGCATCACGGGACTCGGGATCGGTCGCCTGCGGCTCGAACCGCGGCATCTGGAGCGGGTCGACCGGTTCTTCGAGCGGCGAGGCGACATCACGGTCGCGCTCGCCCGCCTCGTTCCGGTCATCCGGAGCTACATCAGCTATCCCGCCGGAACGGCCCGAATGGATCCGCTTCGCTTCGGGGTCTATACCCTGCTCGGGTCGATTCCCTTCACGCTGGCGCTCATCTACGCGGGGATGCTTCTTCGCTCGAACTGGGACGTGGTCAGGTCCTACTTCACGTATCTTGACCTGCCCCTGATCGCGCTCGTGGTATTCGTCGTAGGCTTCCTACTCCTACAGATCGTGGGGGTCCTCGAACCCGGTTGGCCACCCCGTCGGACCCGTCGGGGCGCGCCCCAACCCCCAACTCCATGAGCGCGCTGAAGCGCGCGCCAACGAGGGCGTCCCTCAGCGAGTGCCTTTCGCCCTACGGGAGACTGGTAGCGCCAGCGCCGCCCTAGGTCGATGCTCAGCTCCGGACGAAGTGCGGGATTTCCGTGGGAAGCTCGAACGTGATCTCCACGAGTCCGGCCACACGCCCTCGCCGTCTCCAGTGCGCTTGGTAGATCATCTTGTGGATGCCCTTCTTTTCGATGGTGTACACGTTGGGCTGGCCCGAGGCCATCACTTTCCGGAGCTTCTCCTGGGCGGCGGGGGGATGGCAGTCCATCATGTTCTTCCCGACGAGGGCCTTGCCTCCGTCCATCGCGTTCACCTCGGCGGCGCGGTCGTTCATGTAGAGGATCGTGTATTTCCGGTCGCAGACGGTCACCGCACAGGGCAATCTCTCGAACCACGCGAGCGGAGCCTCGACGATCATGGGCCATCCTCGAAATCACTCACCTCGTCACGCTCACTTAACGGTGATTTGCGGTCGGCCGATGGACCGGAACGACCCGGTTCGCTGCGCGCGGACCGGTGGGTCGCTACGGTGTCGGGGCCGCGGGCACTTCACCGGGTGATGTTTCCTTCTCGAACTCGTGGTCTTCCCACATGTCGTACGCGATGGCGACCGCCGCTGCTTGGGTGATGATCGCCAGGGCGTTCGCGATATGCAGAACGAGGATTCCCCGGTACACGGAGAACCCCCCCACGAGCCAATCGCTGCCGACGTTGAACCAGAGCAGAAGTCCGAGCACCGCCAACAGGATCGAGATCCCGTACGACGCTTTGGCGATCCGTTTTACCCGCCCGGGAACCCGGGTCGTGCGCAGTTGATCGAAGGTGTGGTAGCAGAGCAGGATGATCCCCAGGCCCAGCACCAGGTGAAGATACGGAACGACCGAGGGGGGATCGGGCCACATCCCGAGGAGGAACTCGAGGAGAACGATCCAGATGAGCAGGTAGAGCGTGGACCAGAGCTTCATCCATCGGTTCCCGGCGTCGGGTCGGTCACGGCTCCCTTCGGGGAGGAACGACCCGGGACCGGTGCTAAGAATCCTCGGTCAAGCGCGGCTCATGGGGCCCGCCACGGCGGACCTGCGGGGCGGCGCTCGGACAGCCGGCGGGCGGAAATCGGTCGGCAGTCGCGCCCGATCGCTAGCTGGTGGGGAACGCGTCGAGGAAGCCCCACCAGGCATTGAGTGAGCCCCGAAGCCCGCGTTCCGCCGCGCGACCGGCAGCAGCGTCACCGGCCAGGTAGCTCCTCAGGAGATCCCGCTCCGCCGCTGAATGTTCGACGTCCGCGAACGTGTGCACGCGGAAGAACTCGTGCGCGGCCTTCGACCGAATGCCATAGTGGACCCGAAGGCCGCGGGACTTCTCGGCGGCGACCTCGGGGAACTGCGACTCGTAGGCATAGAGCGCTCCGAGCGCGGCGGGCGCGCTCCCCCCCAGGGCGTGGTGGTCGTACGCGGCCAGCAGGCGCCGGGTCGGTCCGGTCGGACGCCCGGGCGGAACTCGTGCCCCAATGGCACGGGAAAAGTCCTGCCAGAGTTCGGGGTGCGTCGGCGAGCGGCCCTCTTCGTCCACGAGGTTGTCGAGCAGGACCCGGCGCTGGCGGGGATCGGTGATGCGAGCGTACGCGCCCGCCACGTACCGGGGGAAGTTGACCTCGAAGTGGTAGTATTGTCCGGCGTACTCCCGCAACGTCTCGATCGGCAGCTCCCCCTTCGACCACGCCGTGTAGAACGGGTGGTGGAGCAGATGCTGTCGGCGTACGAGTCGGTCGAGGTCGCGGATGGTCGTCATCGAGGAAGGCAACCAGAGGGGGGATTCGTAGCTTTCGGTCGGTTCGGGGGGTTTCCCGGACCTCCGCAACGAGCGTTCGGCCCAAATAGGGGGCTCGGTTCGCGCGGCCCGGAGCGGAATGGCGAGCGCGAAGGTGAGTCGCGATTTCGACACGCTTGCCTCGGTGTACGACGAGACTCGCCGGCCGCTCGACCCCTCGACGATCCAGAACCTCCACGGCTTCCTTCGGGAGCACCGTTGGAACGAACTGCTCGAGATCGGGGTCGGAACCGGCCGGGTCGCGCGCCCGCTCGTGGAGCTCGGAGTTCGTGTGGTCGGGGTCGACGCTTCGCGGGGGATGCTCGCGCGTGCGGCCGCGAAACATCTTCCCTACCTTGTCCGAGGGACCGCCTACCGTCTCCCGTTCTCCGAGCGTGCCTTCGACGCGGCCCTCTTCGTCCACGTCCTGCACATCCTCGACCCTCCCGATCTGGGCCTCCGTGAGGCGGCCCGGGTGAGCCGCGACGGGGTTCTGGCGGTCCTCGACCTTCCCCCGACGAACGAACCCCCCGATCATTCCGTGGACGAGGAGCCTCGTCGGATCATCCGGGAGATCCTCGCCGAAGCCGGATACCCGGACCTCGCCCGCGAGGGTCCCCGTGCGAAGGAGCGGGAGATCCTTCGGGCGCACCCGCCGAAGGAATTGCGGGTCCTGAGCGACCGGAACGTGACGGAGCCCCTATCGAAACGCATCGATGTGGTCGAGAAGCGGGGTTATCGTCGGCTCCTTCGGGTTCCGCCGGACGTGCTCTCCAAAGCCGTAGCCGCGGCGCGGGAGCGAGTGGGGGACCGCACCGTCACCTATCGTCGAACCGAGGCCGTGGCCTGGTGGCCCAACGAGGCCGGGACCGTCGTCCCGTAGCGCGGTTCCTGACGACTCCTCGTCACTTCGCGAATCGGTGCGCCATGACGTACGGCAGGACGCCGCCGGCCCGGTAGTACTCGAGCTCGGTGGACGAGTTCAATCGACAGGTCACCGTGAAGGTGCGTGCGGCCCCGTCCTCGGATCGCGCGACGACCTCGACCGGAACTCCAGGCCCGAGGGCCTTGCCGGCCGGAAGGCGGAGCGTGAACGATTCCCGCCCCGTGAGGCTCAGTTGCTTCCAGCCCTCACCGGGCCGGAACGCGAGGGGAAGGACGCCCATTTCGATCAGGTTCACCCGGTGGATCCGTTCGTAGCTCTCGGCGATGACGGCCCCGACCCCGAGGAGGCGCGGTCCCTTGGCGGCCCAGTCCCGGGAGCTTCCCTGACCGTAGTTCTTGCCGGCCAGGACGATCAGCGGTGTCCTCTCGGAACGGTACCGTTCGGACGCGTCGAACACGGTCATCGGCGTCCCCGAGGGGACATGGAGCGTGAACCCTCCCTCCTTGCCCTGGGCGAGCTGGTTCTTCAGGCGCACGTTCGCGAACGTCCCCCGGATCATGACCTCGTGATGGCCGCGTCGGGCGCCGTAGGTGTTGAACTCCGACGCCGCGACCCCGTGCGCGAGGAGATACTTTCCGGCCGGTGAGTCGGGGGGGATCTCTCCCGCCGGGGAGATGTGGTCGGTCGACACGCGGTCCCCCAGCACGACCAACGCCCGCACTCCGTTGGAGAGGAGATGGTCCGTCGGGAGCCACGGCACCGGGAGGTCGAGGTAGGGCGCTACCGCGAGATACGTGGAGTCGGCCGCCCAACCGTACTCGGCCCCGGGGGGCGGGTCGAGCGACTCCCACCGGTGATCCCCCACCTCGATGCTGCGGTACTTCTCAGTGTACATCGACGCATCGAGGTTCGCCTCGACGATCCTGCGCACTTCCTCGGCCGCGGGCCAGAGGTCGCGCAGGTACACCGACGCGCCGTCCGGTCCCCGCCCCAGGGGCTCGTGCGTGAGGTCGATGTCCATTCGTCCCGCGAGGGCGTAGGCCACTACGAGCATCGGCGAGGCGAGATAGTTCGCGCGGACCTCGTTGTGAATGCGGGCCTCGAAATTTCGGTTGCCGCTCAGCACGGCGGCGACGAAGAGGTCGCGCTCGCGCACCTGCTGGCTCACGGCGGCGGGAAGTGGCCCCGAGTTCCCGATGCACGTCGTGCAGCCGTATCCCACGACCTCGAACCCGAGCTGGTCGAGGTACCGCAGGAGTCCGGAGCGCTCGAGGTACGCCGTCACGACCTTGGAGCCGGGGGCCATCGACGTCTTCACGTGGGCCGGCACGGTGAGGCCGAGTTCGCACGCGCGTTTCGCGATCAGGCCCGCGCCCACCATCACCGTGGGATTCGAGGTGTTGGTGCAGCTCGTGATCGCGGCAATCACGATCGACCCGTCGACGACCGCGGGCGACGGCGGCGCCGAGGTCGGGGGGGGCGTCGCGGGCCGCCCCTTCCGGTACGATTCGAGCGCGGACCGGAACGAAGCGGGAGCGTCGCCGAGCGCGACACTCTCTTCGGGGTTCCTCGGACCCGAGACGGTGGGGACGATGGCAGCGAGGTCGATCACGAGGAGGTCGTCGTAATCGATCGACCCGCTCGCGGGCGACCCCCAAAGTCCCTGAGCGCGCGCGTACGCCTCGACCCGGGCGACGAGCTCGGCGCTGCGACCCGTGCCGCGGAGGTACGCGACCGTCGCCTCGTCGATCGGGAAGAGCGCGGCGGTGGCGCCGTACTCGGGACACATGTTCGATACGGTCGCGCGGTCGGGGACCGAGAGATGTCCGACGCCCGGACCGAAGAACTCCACGAACTTGTCGACGACCCCCTTTTCTCGAAGGAGGCGCGTGACGGTCAGCACGAGGTCGGTCGCGGTCGCTCCCTCCGGCAAGGAACCCCGGAGCTCGACGCCCACGACCTGGGGGCGGGCGAGGAAGTACGGCTCGCCCAACATGACGGCCTCGGCCTCGATCCCGCCCACTCCCCAGCTCAGCACGGAGACGCCGTTCACCATCGTGGTGTGGGAATCGGTACCGATGAGCGTGTCCGGGAACGCCACCCGATGACCGTTCGCTCCTTGCGCCTGTACCACGGTCGAGAGGTGTTCGAGGTTCACCTGATGGCAGATCCCGTTCCCGGGCGGAACGACATGCATGTTGACGAACGCGCTCCTCGCCCATCGCAGGAAGCGATAGCGCTCGCCGTTGCGCTCGTACTCCCGGTCGAGATTGATCCCGATCGAACCGGCCGAACCGAAGCTGTCGACCTGGACCGAGTGGTCGATGATGAGGTCGACCGGGACGACGGGGTTCACACGGTGGGGGTCGAGTCCTTTCCGGGCTGCCGCGCTGCGGAGCGTGGAGAGGTCCACGATCACGGGGATTCCCGTAAAGTCCTGAAGAAGGACGCGTTCGGGATAGTAGGCAAACTCGGTCCCCTCCGGGGTCTCCGTTCCGTTCGCCAAGGCCACGAGGGCCTTCGGGTCCGTCACGCCGGGTTCGAAATGCCGAAGCACGTTCTCGAGGATGACCCGGGTGGTCCGAGGACGACGTGCCAGTCGGTGCGGGTCCACGCCCTCGAGGCGGTCCGCGCGGTAGATCGTGCCGCGCTCACTGCCCCAGGTCAACGAATCGGTTACGTGCAACGGGTCGGCCGGGCTCATGCGAGGCCCAAGAGGCGAGCGCTTTTGGGTTCTTTGGCCGAGTCCGGGCTATTCGGTCGTGAGACCGACCGACCGCTCCCAGCCAAGCCCGACGCGGGTTCCGGCGGAGGGAGGGACCTCCGCCGCCGGAATTCGCACCTCGAGACGTTGGCCCTCGTCGGTGCGGAGCACGACCTCATTCTCCCGGCCGACAGGGCCCGAGACGAGCACGGTCGCGGCAAGCCCGTCCGTCGCCGTGGGCCGGAGGCGCAGGTCGGAGGGCAGGACGCCGACCGGCCCGGACGGGCCCGCGAGGACGTTGTAACCGAGGAAGCGGGCCGCCCGAACCGTTCCCGGGCTTCCGAAGATGTCCGACGGAGTGCCGGGAGGTCGGAGGCGTCCTTCGAACAGCAACCCCACGCGGTCCCCGAGGAAGAGACCCTCCTCCCGGTCGTGGGTGACGTGGATAGCAGAAGTCCCGGAGGCCCGCAGCACGTGTCGGAACTCCGAGCGGAGCTCCGCCTTCAGCTCGACATCGATCGACGCGAACGGTTCGTCCAGCAGGACGAGGCGCGGCCGGGCGGCCAACGTGCGCGCGAGCGCTACGCGCTGGAGCTCTCCGCCCGATAGCTGGTTCGGTCTTCGGTCCTCGAAGCCCGAAAGGTGAAGCAGTTCGATCAAGCGCCCGACCTCCTCCGTCACCTCCGACGTGGGCCGGCGTTTCAGGAGAGGTGCGTACGCGATGTTTTCGTAGACCGAACGATGCGGGAAAAGCGCGGGGTCCTGGAACATCAGGACGATCCCTCGTTGATGCGGTGCTCGCTCGGTGATATCGACTCCATCGAGGTGGACCGTTCCGAGCGTGGGCCGTTCGAGGCCCGCGAGGCAGCGCAGGAGAGTGGTCTTCCCGCTTCCGTTCGGGCCTAACAGAACGAAGAGCTCGCCTTCGGCAATCTCGAAGTTCACCCCGTCGAGGACCGGTACTCCGTCCCACGCGGCCGCGAGGTTACGGACCTCGAGCAGCGGCTTAGAGCTCGACACGTCGACCTCCGACCGCGATGAGCGCGAAGACCGCGAGGCTGAGCAGGAGGAGCAACCCCGCGGCGGCGTCCGCCACCGGAAAGAGGCGAACCTCGGAAAGGGCGTACAGCGCGACGGGCAGGGTCGTGAGCTGCGGGGGGACGAGGAAGTTGGTGGCGGTGAACTCGCCGAGGCCGAAGGCGAAGGCGAACAATCCTACCGTCACCAGCCCGTCCTGGACTCGAGGCAGGTCGGCGTCGAGGAACGCACCGAAGGACGTGGCCCCGAGCGTTCGGGCGGTGTCACGGGCGCTCGCGGAGAGGCCGGCGAGCGGGATCTCGAGGCTCTGGAGGGCGAACGGGAGGGCCAGGATCGCCTGGCTCACCACGACGAGAATCCAGACATTGGAGCCGGCGCCGAGGAAGGGCCGCCAGAACGAGGCCAAGGCGAAGGCGAGGACGATGGGCGACAGCAGGAGCGGGACGAAGAGCACGAGGCCGAGCGTCACGGCCCGGCCCGGCCGACGTACGACGGCGTATCCCGTCACGACGCTGAGGAGGAGCGCGAACATCGCTGCGACCACCGCGAAGAAGAGCGTGTTCCCGAGCGCGCCGACCGCCGACACGCCGAGGTGCGCGGTGGTCGAAGACGAGAACAGGGCGGCCCACGCCGCCCCCGCGCCGAACCCGTCGGAAGGTGCCACGGTGCGGTACAGCACCGCGGCGAGGAGCGCGGCCTCCGCGGCAAGCACCAGCGTCGTTTCCAGCGCGAGGGCCCAGCTCGAAGGCGTCCGCCAGTTGACGGGCCGTGCGGCTACGGTCCGGCGTCCGGGGTTGGCTCGGAGGCGGCTCACGAGCACGAGGTACAGCGCGGTGGGAAGGAGCAAGAGCAGGACCATGGCGAGAGCGAGCAGAGCGGCCGCGTTCGGTTGAAGGAACGTCTGGTCGAGGGAGTAGACCTGGGCCTCGAGCGTGTAGCACCGAGAGCTCGCTCCGCAGAGCAGGAGGGGCGGCGCGAACGAAAGGGCCGAGAAGAGGAAGGTCAAGAGCCCGCCGGCCGCCGCGCCGACCCAGGTGGGCTCGGCCCAGACCTCCCGGTACGCGCGCAGCGGAGACCCGCCGAGCGTCGCGACGGTTTCCTCGAGCTCGACGGAGGCGCCCTCGCAGCCGGTCGCCGTCAACAGGAGAACGATCGGCACGTTGAAAAAGAGGTTCGCCGCGATGATTGCAGGGATCCCGCTCCCGAACCAGGACGTGTCGGGGACCGCGCTCGAAATCACTCCCGAGGGCCCGAAGAGGTCGAGCACCCCGAGGACAACGACGAGGCTTGGTAGGAGGAAGGGGACGAGGAGGAGGGAACGTAGCAGCGAACGGCCAGGGAACGAATATCGGCCCAGGAACACGCCCGCCGGGTAACCGAGTCCCACGGCGAGCACGGCCGAGAGAGCGCCCTGTTCGAGCGAGTTGTCGAGCGAGCGCAAATTGTTCGAGGCCGAGAGCACGGAGACGAATCCGCGTGTCCCGCCCTCCTGCAGGAGGGCGTTCCCGAAGAGGAGCGCGACCGGGAGGAGCGCGAAGAGCCCGACGAACACGAGAACGGGGAGGAGGAACCCGACCCCCGCACCTCGAAGCTTCAACTACCGCCCCCCGCGAGTGACTGCCAGGTGTCGATCCAGCCGCCCGGAGCAGTGAGGTTGGCGGCGACCGCGGAGGGGGTGGTGGCGTTGTTGAGGGCGACGACCGTGGCCGGATCGATGGCCGCGGAGAAGACGGAAGGAAGACCTACCGTCGCATTGGCCGGATATTCCCACTCGTTCTCGGGAAGATACGATTGGAACGTGCCGCCGAGGATCCAGTCCTCGAGCTCGCGGGCGAGCGTCGCATGACGGGACCCCTCGACCACCCCCACCCCATAGATCGTGCGCCATCCGTACGCTGTCCCGTTCCACCAGGAAACGGTCGAGTTGAACGTCCCTCCGTAGCCGTTCGCGAGCGCGTAGGCGGGGTCGGTAGCGTAGCTGACCACCATCTGGTTCTGGCCGGCCGGGGAGCCGAACTCGTTGAACGCGTACGACCAATCCGGGGCCGGGTTCGGGTGACCTTCGGCGAAGAACCTCTGCCAGAACCCCTCCCAATTCTGATGCAGCACGGTCTCGTAATACTCGACCTCCCAGGCCAGGAACTCCTCCCCGGTGATGTCGTATTGCGGGTTCTCGGCGACGAGTTGCGCGGCCCAGCTCGCATTGTCGACCAGGTCCGGCAGCGTGGCATGGGCGATGGCTCCCCCCGTCGCGTTCAGGAATTCGGAGGTGAAGTCGACCGCCAGGAACCCGTACTCGTACGGCACGACCCCGTGGTCGGGGCTCAGCTCCGAGACCAGCCAGGGTGGGATCGCCGCGAGATCGGGAGGAGAGTAGGGCGCGAGCAGTCCCAGCGATTCCGCCTCCGGCGCCGTGATCTCGTCGAGGCCCACGACGAGGTCGGCGGCCGGTAGACCATAGTCCGCCGGAGATTCAAGGGCGCTGACGAGGTTTCCCGAGGGGCAGACGAGATCGACGTGCACGCCATGCGCCCGCTCGAACACCCCCAGGAGCATCGAAAGGTTCGCCTGTCCGCAGTTGCCGCTAAAGAGAGACGAGTAGGTGTAGACAACGAGGGTGGTCCCGCCGAGACCCGACCCGCTCGAGTAGTATTCGTAGGTCGCGAAGCTCGCCACAACGACCACGAGGGCGATCGCCATGGAGAGCAAGGCGCGGCCGATTCGGCCGGGTCGTCGCAGCCGTCGCGGTCCCGGGCCAGGAGAGATATCGAAGCTCTTCACTTCCTCCGCGGACCGGCGGAGAGTCGCCTCAGGTTTCGCATCGCGTTCCCTTCGCGGGCATTATCCCGATCAGGTTCGTGGGGTCGACGAGGTTCCCCTCGTCCTCTCAGCCGGTGCCCAGCTCCCCCTACCTATCTCCGCGATGGCCGTCGGGGCATTAAGCGTTCCGGACGGCGGCGGCCGACCGTCTTATACGCGCGTCGTTCCTTACGCGAACGAATCGTCGTATGAGCGACTCCATCCTGAAGCTCCGATTCGGTTCGGAGCTGGTCAAGCGCGGCTTCGCTCGGATGCAGCAGGGCGGGGTCATCATGGACGTGACCACGGCTGACCAGGCGGCGATCGCCGAGGAAGCCGGCGCGGTCGCAGTGATGGCGCTCGAGCGGGTTCCCGCGGACATCCGTGCGGCAGGAGGCGTGGCCCGTATGGCCGACCCCGTCAAGGTCCGCGATATCAAGGAGCGCGTCTCGATCCCCGTGATGGCCAAGTGCCGGATCGGCCACACCGCCGAGGCCCGGATCCTCGAGGCGCTCGCGGTCGATATGATCGACGAGTCCGAGGTCCTCACGCCCGCGGACCCGTTCCAGCACGTTGACAAGAAGGCGTTCAAGATCCCGTTCGTGTGCGGCTCCCGGAATCTCGGCGAGGCCCTCCGACGGATCGACGAGGGAGCTGCGATGATTCGAACGAAGGGCGAGGCGGGCACCGGCAACGTGGTCGAGGCGGTCCGTCACATTCGTCAGACACGCTACGACATCCTGGAAGTCCAGAAACTTCCCAAAAAGGACGTCGCGCTCTGGGCGAAGAAGGAACGTGTCTCGGAAGCCCTGGTCCGGGAGGTTCGAACCCTCGGACGGCTTCCGGTGGTGGATTTCGCGGCGGGCGGGATCGCCACGCCCGCGGATGCGGCTCTGTGCCGCATGCTCGGGGTCGACGGCGTCTTCGTGGGTAGTGGGATCTTCAAGGCCCAGCACCCGATGAAGGTTGCCCGCGCGATCGTGGAAGCCTCCCTCCATTTCGATGAGCCGGATGTTCTCGCACGGGTTTCATCGGGGCTCGGCGAGGCGATGAAGGGCGTCGAGATCGCGACCCTTCCGGCCGACGCCCTCTTGCAGACCCGCGAGTCCGAACCGATCTCGACGTCCGCCCGAAGGGCGTTCCCCGAGGCTTGACGTGGGGGGACGCCCCCGGCGGCGAT
>JBEKEY010000023.1:0-29617 GCA_050013595.1 Thermoplasmata archaeon
CTGCGGTACCGTCCGCGGGTTGCGTCAAGCCGTTCAACTTCACGGCGGCCAATTGGTCCACACACGACATGGGACACTTCTACACGAACTCAGAAGAGGCATGGAACCACGGCTCGATGAACGGGTTCTATATCGCGGAAAGATCGGGGTGTACGACATGCGGCATCGGCCTCAACCCATTCGGCCACTACAACGGGACGACCGCTCCGATTTACTGGGACCTGGCCGAGGAGTTCTCCCTCGACGACAACTTCTTCTCGTCGACCCTCGACTACTCCCTCCCGAATCACTGGCATATTGTTGCTGGGCAGGCGCCCCAAGTGGTACTCGAGAACGCGACCTCACCACCCCCTGACAGCGTGACCAACGTGAGCCGTGTGGTCTCTACCGACCACCTCTACCTGAACGAGTCGAATCATACCGAGAGCGTCGAGGACCTCCTCCTCAACTCCTCGGTCTCGTGGAAGTACTACGACTTCACCCTCGGGCAGTATGGAAAAGCCATCAAGATCGCCTTGAACGCGGACAGGACCCAGATCGAGAGTTACGGGACCGCGTACGCTTACTTTAATCCCCAGGCAGCGAAGGCGGAGTCTTACAACATCTCGTTCGCGGAGCACTTCGTGCCGAACCAGCAATTCTACTGGGACGCCCACAACGGCACTCTGCCCGACATCTCGTGGGTCATTCCCCCCGGGCAAGATTCTGACCACCCTCCCGACAATTCGACGCTCGCACAAGGGTGGCTCGCCAGTGTCGTTGATGCGGTCGAAGCGTCCCCCGACTGGAACACCACCGCCATGTTCATCACTTGGGATGATTACGGAGGATTCTACGACCACGTAGACCCGCCAGCTTGGGAGAGTCAACAGCTCGGGTTCCGTGTCCCGCTTCTCGTGGTTTCCCCTTGGGTCGACAAAGGGTACGTGGACTCCACGATGGGATTTTTCGAATCCGTTCTCCATCTGATGGAGTGGCGGTTCAAACTCGGATGTATCAGCGTGCTCGATTGCTCAGCTCCGCTTCCCCTCGGCGCCTTTGATTGGAAGCGTCCTGTTCCACGGACTCCCATCATGTTCCCGACGAACGAGAGCCTCGCGAGCTACCCTTTCAACCCGAAGTGGAACGGGCCTGCGGTGATTCCGTACGGGACGTACTACCCTCCAACACAGTACGTCGTGTTCCCCGACGGTGAAGCACCAGACATCGATTGATTTCCGTACGGTCCGCTCGCGGGGACGAGTAGAGAATGATTGGGAAATGAGGAATGCTTAGCTGATGTCACCGGTAGCCCGCCGCCTCCATCAGGCGGCCACAATCGTACATCCCGACCTTCACCTCGAGCGCTCGGATCGTTTTCTAAGGAGGGGGTTCTCTAATGCGCCCCTCGCAGGGCCGTCAACGGGTAGGAAAGTCTTTGGCGACAGGTCCCCGCCACCTAACTAAGCTACAACCGGGACTCGGGATCCGTAAGGAGTAGAACTAATCGGCATAGCTCTCTGGCGGTCATGATCGGCCTTATCGGGTTCTCTTGGGTGGCCCCCGGATTGTCCGTGATTACGTATGCCCACATGCCCAGGGCAGTTAGGCATGCCCCGATTCGAACGCCTCCACCGCCCGGAGGAAAGCCTGCATCCTTACCGGGTCCTTGACACCGGGGGCGCTCTCGATGCCCGACGAGACGTCCACACCCCACGGCTGGACGGAACCGAGGGCATCGGCGACGTTCTCGGGGGAGAGACCGCCCGCGAGCACGAATTTGCGACCCGGATGCGAATCCGCGATGCGCGCGCAGACTTCCCAATCGGGACGCGTTCCGCTGCCGCCCGGGAGCGGTTGGCCCGCTGCATCGAGGTGGATCCGGGGGTAATCCTCCGCCGGAGGGATCTTCGGGTCCTCGGCCCCCGCGCCGGTCGCGGGGATCGGGACCGAGGGGACTAGGTGGTGAACTTCGAGGAACTCGAGGCCGGACGGGATCTTCCCGTACACTTGGATCCGGTCGACGCCGACCTCGTCGAACAGCTGGTGGACCAGTTCGGATGTGGGGTCGACCACGACCGCCCAGGCCTCCGCCTGGGTCGGTACGTGCCCCACGAGGTCGAGCGCCGCCTCGAGCGAGATGTTCCGGGGAGAGGCGGGCACCCCGATGACGAAGCCCGCGGCGCCGCCGGACGGCACCTCCTTCACGGTGGCGGGGTCCCGCAACCCACAGAACTTCACGAACGTCCTCACGGTGATCCTCCCGAAGCGGGGCGCCGAAGGGTCGAGAGGAACCCTCCTGGGTCGGGAGCACGGGCGACCGCGCTACCCACGAGGATCCCGTCGACGTCCTCCTCCCAGAAGCAGCGGGCATCGTCGGCGTCCGCGACACCGCTCAACCCGAGCAGCGGTCGGAGGCCCAACGAGCGAGCTTCGCGGAGGGTCTCCATGGCCGTGGGTCGGTCGATCGTGAGGGTGTCGAGATTACGCGTATTGATGCCGTACACGTCCGCCGCCACGTTCGCGGCACGACTTAATTCTGACCATGAGTGGAATTCGAGCAGAACCTCCAGTCCCTCGCGGTGCGCGGCGTTCGCGAGGGACGCGAGAGATTCGGCGATACCTCCCCCGGTTTCCAAGCGGGCGATCAGGAGAACCGCGCTCGCGCCCGTGCGTGCGGCGACCCCGATCTGACGTCGGTCGATGACGAAATCCTTGAACAGAACCGGTCGGGGAGTCGACCGAACCAGCTCGGCCACATCGGTCGGCGAACCGTCGAAACGCGGGATCGCGGCGAGACAGGAGTAGGCCGACGGATGGGCCTCGTTCGTGGACTCGAGGAACTGCGAGATCGATCGGGAAGGAAGGATGGGTTCGGGGTGGCCGGGCGAGACCCGTTTGTATTCCACTACGAGGGCTCCCTGATCGCGGTCGCGCTCCACCGCCGCACGAAACGAGGGCCGAGCTCCCGGCGTTCGTTCGGGCAGGCCCTTACCATAAGACGGCTCGGCGATCGATCGGTGGGTCTCGCGGACGATCTCTTCGAGGAATCCCATGCTCACCTCTGCTCCGGGGAGCGGTACTGCGTCGCGAGCTCGGTCATCCGGGAGAGGAGCTGCTCTGCCTGCCCCGAATCGAGTGCCTGCCGGGCCGTTTCGACCCCCTGGGAAAGGGTGCGGACCGTTCCCGCCACCTCGAGAGCCGCCCCCGCCGTGAGGAGGACCGACCCGCGCCGCGCCCCACCGCCGCCGGCCAAGATGCGGCGGGTCTCTTCTGCGGCGTCGCGAGGGGGAAGTGCGCCCCAGCTGCCACGACGGTCCTCCGACGGAAGAAGCTCGCGGGCTCTCACCCTTCCGCGGAGGAGCTGATGTCCGTTCCAGAGTATCGCGTCCGTATCGCGCTTCGGCGAGAATTCGTCACAGCCCTCGACCGACGTCACCGCCATCGCCCGGCAGCGTCCGAGCTTCGCCATCGCTTCGGCGGCGCGCAGTGCCGTGGGCAGGTCCGCTACACCGACCAACTGGAACGGGATGATTGCTGGGTTCGAGAGAGGGCCGAGTTGATTGAACAAGGTCGGGATGCCCACGGTTCGACGCGCCACTGCTACGGCCCTCGTTGCCGGATGGAAGAGCGGGGCGTGGAGGAACGCAAGGCGCAGTTTCCGATACGACGCGCGCGCGAAGGGGATGCTCTCGGCCACCGGCAAACCGAGCGCTTCGAGGAGATCGCTCGACCCGCAAACTCCGCGGGCGCTCCGGTTTCCGTGCTTCACGACGGGCACGCCCGATGCGGCCACCACGAACGCGCTCACCGTAGAGACGTTGAACGAAGGGGTGCGAGCTCCTCCCGACCCGCAGAGGTCGACCGGTCGGTCGCGGGACGGTATCGGAAAGCGCACCGCATGCCGTTGCATCTCGAGGGCGAATTGCGCGAGCTCCGTACCGGTGATCGTTCGGGCCGCGAGGGCGACCAAGAGGGCTACCCGCTCGGCGTCGCTCGTCCGAGCCGACAGCAACGTGTCGAAGACTTCGCGCGCATCGTGGGGCGAGAGCGAGGAGAGCCGGAGCAGGCGGCCCAGCAGCGGCGCGATCATCGATGCGCCTCCCGAAGGAAATTACGAAGGAGGGCGGGGCCGCTGCGCGTCAGGTACGACTCAGGATGGAACTGGACCGAACTCACCGGGCGGGCGCGGTGGCGCAGGGCCATCACGATGCCATCCTCGCCGCGGGCCGATACTTCGAGCGAGGGTGGGACGGAAGCGGGCCGGACCACGAGCGAGTGATAGCGCGCCACCATGGTCGGCGACGGCACCCCCCGGAACAGCTCCCGTCCGTCGTGCGTGATGCGGGTCACGTCGCCGTGGACCGGCTCGGGAGCATGAACGACCGTCCCACCGTAATGCTCCGCGATGAGCTGGTGGCCGAGGCAGACGCCGAGGAACGGTCGCTCCTCGTCCCAGCGGTGCAGCAACGCCCGAGAAAGCCCCGTCAGTCGTCGGTCGCCCGGGTGCCCCGGGCCGGGCGAGAGCACCACGGCATCGGGGTCGACGCGAAGCGCCTCGCGCAGCGGGACCGTCGAGCGCAGACAATGGACCGTGGCGCCCTCGCTCGACAGTCCCTGCTCGATGTTGTGGACGAACGAATCCTCGTGGTCGATGAGGAGGACCTTCAACGAGCCCCTCCGACCAGCGTCGCTTCCACGTGGCCCAGCTTCGAGAGGGTCTCTTCGAACTCGCGGGCCGGTCGCGACCGATGCACGATCCCGGCGCCCGCGGCCGTGTAGAGTCGGGACCCGGCGGCGAATCCGGAACGGATGGCGAGTGCAAAATCGGCCTCGCGATGGGGCCGAAGAAGAGCTACCGTGCCCGCGTACGGCCCTCTCCACGTCCTTTCCTCTCGGCGCAGCAGCTCGGTCGCTCGGATCTTGGGGGCTCCACTTACCGTTCCCGCGGGGAAGGCGGCCGCCAACGCATTCCACGGACCGACCCCGGGTTTGAGGTGTCCTGCGACCCGGCTCACGAGATGTTCCAGCCGGGCGTACTTTTGACGACGCTCTTCCCAGACCAGCCGCACGGACCCGGGCCGCGAGACCGAGCCGAGGTCGTTGCGGGCGAGGTCGACGAGCATGCGATGTTCGGCGAGTTCCTTGGGGTCGTCCGCCAGCGGCAGCCGTCCCCTACGCATCGGCCCCGCGGGGAGGGTTCCGGCGATGGGATTCACGAACGCACGGTCGCCGCGGACCTCGACCACGGACTCGGGCGTGGCTCCGACGATCTCCCGACCCCCGAACTTGAGGTAGTAGAAGAAGGCGAACCGCTCGGTCGCCCGCAGCTGGTCTGCATGGTGCACGAGGTCGTCCGGACGCGGCCATTCCCGGCGGTGGGCCAGGACGACCTGGAACGCTTCGCCGTCCCGGATCGCCGCCACCAGGTTCCGGACGCTTCGGGAGAACGGGCCGGAAGGCAGAGTGTCGCGGACCGGCCGGGCGGGCCGAGTTCCCCGAAGAGCCTGACGCGGGGGAAGCACCGGCCGGGAGACCCGCGCATTCCGAACGAAGGCGAGCTCACCGAGCGGAAACGGAGAGCCGGGAGGAAATCGAGCGAGGGCCGGTTCGAAGAGTCCGACCGCGTCGAACCCGACGTATCCGATGACCGCCGACCTCGGAGTGGACAGAAACCGCTCCGTCCTCCGGGAGAGGTCCGAGAGGTTGCTCCCTGGCGACAGGGTCACGATATCGTCGACCCGGTCGAACGACACCGCAAGACCGGTTCGCCCGGAACCGGCCGGCGCGCGCTCGAAGTACCCCGTGACCTCACGGTCGGGGGCCTTCGCCACGAACTCTTCCCAGGGCGTCACGGACCCACGTCCTCGTGCACGAGCGCCCGATGGAGTTCCCGAAGGACCTCCGGTCCCCGACCTTCGGGGACGGCGAGCGAGAGGGCACGGGGAGTGGCGCTGAATCCTTCGGCACCGGCGAGCGTCGCGGACGGTATGCGGGAGACGTCGTCCAGGACTCCGTCCCCGATCACGGTGACGAGCGCCACGCGGTACGGTCCATCGACCATCGCTGCGGCCTCTCGGGTCACGGGAGCCAGCGCACGGATGGCAGTGAGCACCTGGTTCGGCTCGAGCACGAGGCAGAGCAGAGCGGACGAAGTGTAGAGCTGAACAAGGTTGACGCCGGCCGCCGAAAGACGCTGGGATACCTCGGCCACGATCCCCGGCCGTTGTCGGCCGCCCGGGACCCTCAAGCGAAGGAGTCGGAGATGTCGCAGCATCGTCAGCGCGCGGTTGTGTCGACCGACGCGCGCGGGCGCGATCGTGGTGACCACGCTCGGGTCGTCGAGCGAGCGCACCTTGAGCACCATCCCCTCGGCGCGGGCCGGTTCGATCGTGAGCGGATGCAGCACCCTCGCACCGAACTGGGCGAGCTCCTCGGCCTCCTCGTACGAAAGCTCGGGGATCGGCCGGGCGTTCGGCACCTCGCGCGGGTCGGCCGAGAGGACCGCGACATGACGCTTCACCAGTTCCACGCGGGAGGCCCCGAGGAGCGCCCCGATCGCCGACGCCGCGTAGTCCGAACCTCCCCGACCCAGCGTCGCCACGCGCCCTTCGAGGCTTCGGCCGAAATATCCGGTCACGACGGGGATTTCCCCTCGGGCGAGGAGCCGTCCGAGCCCCCGGCGCACGGCGACGCGAGAGCGGTCGAACAGGATGCAGGAAGCGCCATACGTGTTGTCCGTGATGAGGCCGAGATGGTCGGCCTCGACCGCGACCGCGGGCACGCCGGCATCGCGCAGTCGGGAGACCAGCCAGTGGACCGCGAGCCGCTCCCCCTGGCTGAGGACACGGTCCGATAGCGCCGGCTCGGGGTCGGGAGTCGCTTCCACGAGAAGGAAGAGGCGGGCGAGACGGTCGAGCTGACGGCGGCCGGCCACCGGAAGCCCTGGATGCGCGCGCCGGACCTCTTCCAGGATCTCCCGATGTCGGTCCTTCGACCTTGGGTGGGCGAGTGCCTCCGAGAGAAGGTCCGTGACACCCTCGCGTGCGGAGGCGACGAGGACGAGGCGAACACCCTTGGCGCGAAGAGCGCGGACGTCGTGCAGGACTCCGGCGGGGTCGGCGAGGGATGCTCCGCCGAATTTCAGGACGACCGGGGGCGTCCGTCGGGTCACCGGGATGCCTCCCGCGCCGGGCGAAGGAAGCCTTTCTCGACGGCGAGCTCCGCGTTGAGGACGGAAGCGCCAGCGCCCCCTCGTACCGCGTTGTGCGTGAGGACGAAGAATCGGAGAAACGGTGGCTCCCATCGGATCCTTCCCACGACCGCGGCCATCCCGCGAGCCCGCACAGGATACCCCGCCCATCGGTCCCGCAAAGGCTGCGGACGGTCGGCTTCGGGTCGAAGCTCGATTGGCGGAGCCGGTGCGGTGGGCAGGTTCAGGCCCCGCAAGGGGTCGAACGACCTCCAGGCGTTTTCGATCGCCGCAAGGCGGGGTCGTCGTGTCGATTCCACCGTGACCGCTTCGAGGTGCCCTTCGCGGGTAGCGACCCGAACGCAGTGCGCGAGTACTGGTACCGGCGAGGGCACGACGGTGCGAGCCTTTCGCTGGCCCAGGATTCGTGCCGACTCGCGTTGGATCTTCTCCTCCTCTTCCCGGATGAACGGCACGACATTGTCCGCGATGGAGAGCGAGGGCACCCCCGGATAGCCAGCCCCGGAAAGAGCCTGATACGTGGCGACGTGAACCGTCCGAGGTCCGATCAATCGCTGGATCGGTGCGAGCGCGAGCACAAGGCCGGTCGTCGAGCAGTTGGGGTTGGTGACGAGGATCCCCGAGCGCGAGGGTCGCTTCGACAGCAGGTCGAGGTGGTCGGCGTTCACTTCGGGAACAAGGAGAGGAACACGGGGGTCCATCCGGTGGTCCGCCGCGTTGGAGAAGACCGACACTCCGCGTCGGACGAGCTCGGACTCGAGCGGGCCGGCAGTTCCCGAGGGCAGCGCCGAGAACGCCACATGAATCCCATCCCGCGCGAGCCTCGCCGCGGACCGGGCGACGAGGCGTTGCTCCTGGAGCAAGCCGGGAGGTGCCTCCGCGAGTTGCCAGACGTCGCCCAGCGTTCGACCCTCGGAACGTTCGCTCGCCACGAGGAGCGGCGAGTCGAACGTGGGATGCTCGGCGAGCAACCGCGCAAAGTGCTGTCCGATGTACCCGCTGGCACCCAGGATGGCGCAGGGGATCCGCGGCCCGGTCACGGTAGGAACCCTCCGCGGAGTCCGAGGTCCGCGAGCGCGATCGCGGCGACCGACTCGAGAACCACCACGGCGCGCGGAACGATGCACGGGTCGTGCCGGCCCGTCACGCCCAGCGTAGCCGAGGTGCCGTCACCGAGGTTCACCGTGCGTTGGCTCCGCGCGATCGACGACGTGGGCTTTACGGCGACCCGGAAGACGAGCGGCATTCCCGTGGACAAGCCCCCGAGGACCCCTCCCGCATGGTTGGTCTCGGTCCGGACCTTTCCGTTCACCCAGACGAACGGGTCGTTGTGCTCGCTGCCCCGCATCCCCGCCGCGCGAAAACCGGCGCCGAACTCGATGGCTTTCACCGCGGGGACCGCGAAGGCGATGTGGGAAATCGAACTCTCGATGGAATCAAAGAAGGGTTCCCCGAGACCGACGGGAATCCCGTCCGCGCGGACCTCCACGATCCCACCGAGGCTGTCGCCGTCCCGCCGGGCTTCCGCGATCGCTTCCTCCATCCGGCGCGCAGCGTCGGTGTCGGGGCACCCCACCTCGTTCGATCTCGAGCGCGAGCGCAAATCCTCGAGGGCGTGACCCTCGGTCAGGTTCGCATCGATCCCTCCGACCGAGCGGGTGTAGGCGACGACTTCGATTCCGTGGGTCGAGAGAAGCGATTTCGCGATCGACCCGGCGATAACCAGGCCGACGGTCATCCGGCCGGAGAAGATGCCGCCGCCCGACAGGTCCGCGTCCGGCCCGTAGCGCACCCGCGCCGGATAGTCAGCGTGTCCGGGCCGAGGCGTGTCCTTCATCCGGTCGTACGGAGCGCGACGGATGTCTTCGTTCGCGACGTGCGCGCGGAAGACGGAACCGTTGGACCTTCCGTTCGCGAGCCCAGCATCGATCTGGAGTCGGTCCTCCTCTTGCCGCCGAGTGGCCAACCGACGACCGACGGGGCGCCGACGGTCGAGATCCTCCTGAATCTGGGCCGAGTCGACGAGAGTGCCCGCAGGAATTCCCTCGACCACAACGCCGACTTCCGGTCCGTGGCTCGTCCCGAAGAGGGTCACTCGGAACCTCTCACCGAATCGCATCATTTCCCCGATGCTCCTCCCGAGAGACTTCCGAGGGCGCTCCAGAATCCCGGAAAGGACTTCCGAACGCTTTCGCGATCGCCGATGGACGAATCCTGCCGGGCCGCGAGCGCTCCCACGGCCGCGCTCATCACGAGCCGGTGATCCGAAAGATGGTCCACGTGGAGGGCACGGGGCCGAGACGTACCGTGGATGAGGAGGCCGGCCGATGTGATCTCCGCCGTGGCCCCCAGACGGCGTGCGAGCTCGGCGGTGGCGGCCCGACGGTCGGATTCCTTGAGCACGACGTGCTCGGCTCCGCCGAGTTGACTTGCTCCGGGGATGGTCGCCGCCAGAACCCCCGCGAGAGGGTATAGGTCCGGAGCGTCCGTTAGCTCGACCCGGAATGGCTTCGGGGTCCCCGCGCTGACGGTCGCACCGTCGCGGTGGCGGGAAACGGTCGCTCCGGCGGCCCGCAGGAGGTCGAGCACCGCGAGGTCCGCTTGCGGCCATTTTCCCGAGACTCCCGCCACGCGTACCTTCCCGCCGCTGACCGCAGCCGCGGTCCAGAGGTACGCGGCGGATGAGGCGTCCCCCGGAACCGTGAAGCTCGACCCCCGGGGGCGCTGCCCGCCGGGGATGTGGAACCGTCGGCCCCGCCGCTCGATGCTGATCCCTTGGTGTTCCAACAGCACGAGCGTCGCGTCGAGGTACAGCCTCGAGACGATCGTTCCGGTGAGCTCGAGGACGGAGTCCTCCTTGAGCGTGGGGAGCGTTAGGAGAAGGGCCGAAGCGAACTGGGAGGTCTTCGAAGCGTCCAACGAGACTCGCCCGCCTCGGATGGGACCGCGGATGGTGACGGGCAGTCCGTGACCGCGCAGGTGCCGCACGTCCGCGCCCAAGATTCGCAACGCGTCGAGAAGCTCATCGATCGGGCGTTGGGGCAATCGACCCGCACCGTCGATCCGGACCGATCGGTCCGTGAGACCGGCGAGCGCGCACACGAAACGCAAGGTCGTTCCGGATTCACCGCACTGCACGCGGATGGGGTTCCGTGCAGGCCGGAGTGATGGAGCCGCGACCTCCCAGAAGCTCTTCTGCCGCCGCACCGCGGTTCCTAGACGGCCGAGCGCCGACGCGGTGGCGCGGGTGTCGTTCGAATCGAGCGGTCCCCGGACCCGGAACGTCCGACCCGACAGGTGGCCGACGACCAGGGCTCGATGTGTGTAGCTCTTCGAGGGCGGGGCACGGATCGTCCCGACGAGGGGTCCCGGTCGGACCACGATCGCGGTCACGTTTCCGGGGCCCTCATCGAGGACGTGCGAGTGAAGGGAACGACGATCTTTCGGGCGTCGTCGGACGGTAGGGCGCGAATCAGCTCGGCGAGCCGGTCCGTAGGTGCGATCGCCGCCAGCGTCGGGCCGAGCCCGCTCACCCCGCTCGCGAGAGCCCCGTGGCTGCGAAGTCGGTCCCGTATTCCTTCGTACGAGTACCCCATGGCCCGCTCCACGAGCTGCGTGTTGAGCCGCATCGCGGTGAACCAGTCTCCTCCGTTGGCCGCACGCGAGACAAGTTCGCCCGCAGCGTGTTCTTCCGAAAAGGCCGAGAGCAGGTTGGGGGAAGGAGGATGCGCGTGCGCCGGAACGTAGAGCACGACCCCCCACGTGGGTTCGACCTCCGCCCGGCCGCGGATCTCGCCCCGAGCATTGTCCGTGAGTACGAATCCCGGTTCAAGGCCCGCGAGAGCGTCGTCCAACGCTCCCGTCGCACTGACCCCGGCCCGTCTCCCCGCCTCGGCGGAGAGGAGGCCGATCTCCAGCGCCGTCGGATCTCGGCCGGCCGCCCTCGCGCAGGCGAGCAAGATCGCCGTGCTCACCGCGCTCGAGCTCTTGAGACCCCGAGCGACCGGGATCTCGGAGCTCAGAGAGAGCTGCACCGAGATGCCGGACTCCGGGAGGTACTTCGTCAGTCCCGATCGCAGGGATTCCTCCACCACCGAGGTCCGTGCCTCGGGAGGTATCTCCAGGATGGGCGGACCGCTCGAAGTGGACCGATTCACGGCCACCTGCGCCGCGGCCCGCAGCTCGATTCCGACGGCGCATCCCACTCCGGTGGGTAACGCGTTGACGATCGTGATCGCCCCCGTGGTCCGCGCGCTCCCCTTCACAGCGCCGCTCCTAGTTCGGCGGAGATCTGCTCCGGGGTGGGTTCGTCCCCCCACCAGATCCCGTAGCTCGCCGCGGCTTGATAGAGGAGGAGCCGTGAACCGTCCTCGTAGGTCGCCCCGACCGCATTTGCCGTGTCGCGGACAATGGGGCTCTCGGGGTCGTAGACCCAATCCACCACGTGGACGCCGGCGCGGATCCAGTTCCGGATTGCCGGGACCGGACCGAATCCGAGCGCGTCTCGGCCGAGAGTCGTGGCTTGGATGATGAGCGGAGGACCGTGTTCTTCCATGCTTACGACCGATTCCGCGCCGAATTCCTGTGCGAGAAGCTTTGCGGTCTCCGGGCGCCGAGCCCAGATTCTGGCGGGCACCCCGAGAGAACGAGCCGCGGCAAGGGTGGCCCGGGCGGCACCTCCGGCACCGATGACCCCGAGCGAGGTCCCGTCCCAGCGTACCGAGTCCCGAAGTTCCTCGAGGCGTCGCAAGATCGCGATGAGGTCCGTGTTCTCTGCTTCCACCCCGTCCGGAGCGAGCGAAAGCGTGTTGGCGACGCCGCACGCGGTTGCGCCCGGTCCGACCCGGTCGGCGAGTTCCAGGGCGACCTCCTTGAACGGGTGTGTAACGTTGAATCCCCGGAAGCCCCCTTCGAAGAGCGGAGGGATCGACTCGACGAACTCTCGGTCGGATTCGAACTCGAGGGCCACGTAGAGACCTACTTCGTGGCGCTCGCGCATCCAATGGGCGTGGATCGCCGGGCTTCGCGAGTGGGAGACCGGGCGACCGACCAGAGCGAAGATGGGCGGTGTCCCTTCGGCGTCCAGGTAGCCACGGAGCCGATCGGCGGGGATCTGGCTGGGCTCGACCGCGAGGGGCGAGCTCGCCGGGCTCGCTTCGGGGAGCGAGGCATACACCATCGGAAAACCGAACATTCGGGACCACGCTCGAAGCAGGGGACCCGAGGACCCAGTGGTGAGCGCGATGAGCGGTGATTCTCCCGCAGGGGGCAACGCCGGGAGGAACTCTCGAAGGAGCTGTCCGACGGACGCCGGGGCCACGACCTTCCGGATCGAACCCGGAGGGACGCTCGTTCGCACGAGGCGGCTCCATTCTTCCACTGTGACCGGAATTCGGCAATGGCTTGAGACGATCAGCCCCAGTTGTCCGGGTCGGGCGAGGGACCCGGCGAGCCGCAGGTCGCGCGCGAGCTCGATATCCACCCATCGAAACGGATGGCGCGAGAACTCGACCAGGAGCCGGGCACGGCTCTCCGGGTCGTCGGGTCCCTCTCCTCCTTCGGCACGGGAGCGTAGCGTGGCGACGAGCGGGACCTTCGAGGGGAATAATTCCGGGACCCGGGCGAGCTCGGCCTCGGGAAACCGGTCGAACCGGATCTCGAAGAGGTCCACTTCCGTCCCGGCCGCTCCTTCCATCTGAGCCCGAGCTTCCGCAACGCCGCGAGCCGGGAGACTGACGATGATCGCGGGAGGACCGGAGTTCATCGCTCGATGATCGTCTCCTCGACCGACCGTCCTAGGTGGCGGGCCGGCGACATCGTCACCCCGTGGACCCGGATCCCCGCGGCGAGTTGCGTGGTCGGCACTCGCGCCGACTCGGCGGAGAGCCGGACGGTCTCGGCTTCCTGCAGGAAGACGGTACGGTTCGATCCCTCGACCAGCGCGGTGACGACCACAAGCGGGCGTCGCTCGATCTTGATCCGTCCTACCCGAACCGCTCGGCTCGGGCCTCCCGGGCGGCTCACGAGGACCGCATCCCCCGGCTCCAGTTCCGAGAGGTACCGGGTCGTTCCATCGCTCATCAGAACATAGGAATGCGCGGAGCCCGCATTCACCCGGAACTCACGGGGACGGCTGAACTGTGAACCGACCGCTTCGCTCGCGACGTGGAAGAGGAAGCCGGCCGCGCTGCCGACCAGAAGCCCCTCGGCGGGGTCGAGCAACGACGTGGTGTCCACGAGCACACGGTCGCCGAGCCCCACCGGGCGAACGGCCGAAACGGGCACGAGCGTCCAGTCGAGGCGTCCCGGTAGCGGACCGTCCAGGACGGCTTCGAGCTCATCCACTTCCTGCGGTGAGCGGACCTCGACAATGACCCGGTGAGCTCCGTGCTCGAGGGCACCGAGAGCTCCGGGAACCTCGCGAGGACCCCGGGCGATTACCCAGAGATCGAAACGCCGACCCACCGCGGCGATGGCGTTCTCGAGCGGGATGACGCGGTCGCCGGTCCATTCGATGGCCAGAATCCCTCCGACCGGACTGGAACGAACGGCGGAATCGAGGGTCACCGAATCGCCGACCGAGACCACGGGGATGACGTGGGGCTCCTGCCCCCGAGTGGTGAGGCGACCCTTCCCTCGTACGAGGACTTCCTCTCCGGAGACCGTTTCGATCGGATCGCTCTCCTCGACGGCGTACCGGGTGAATCCTCTTCGGCGAGCGCGATCGAGGATTGCGGCCCGCTCCTCGCGAGAGGCGGCGGTGGGTGCGACCGTTACCCGCTCGCGCGTCACGGACCGATATCCTACGCCGGACCGTGCAGGAGGGCCGAGATGCGGCGGGCGAGGGGGCCAACGGGCTTCCGCTGGAACAGGTTGCGACCGATGCAGATCCCGCCACCTCCCGCGTCGATGCTCGCCTTCACGATCCCCAGGAATTCCTTTTCGTTGTCCAGACGGACCCCGCCACCGATGAGTACGGGAACCGGGGTCGTGCGGCAGAGCTTCGCGAACTCGCGGGCCGACCCGGGATAGCTCGTCTTCACGATGTCGGCGCCCGTGTCCGCGGCGGCCCGCGCGGCATGTCGCAGTTCGTCGGGCGTTCCGCCGTTGGTCTTCTTGACGTAGGCCATGCAGAGGAGCGGCAGGCCGAGTCGACGGCACTGGTCCGCCGCGATTCCGAGGTCGCGGAGCATGTCGGGTTCCTCTGGAATGCCGAAGTTCACCTGCACGCTGAGGAGGTCCGCCCCGAGGCTGACCGCTTCCTCCGCCGTACCAACGAGGACCTTCTGATTCGAGGTGGTCCCGAGACTCGTGGAGGCCGATACATGGATCCCCAGTTGCGTCGTCGGGGCGAGGACGGGGGCGAGGGTGCGCACCGCGCCCTTCGTGACGATCAATAGGTCCGCGCCCGCGTCTTGGAGCTCCTCCGCGAGCGGGGCGAGCTCCTCGAGACCGTCGATCGGTCCCATCGACACGGGATGGTCGAGAGGGACGGAGAAGAGCTTGCGCTGGGGGTTCGGGAACAGTCGCCGCATCCGTATCGTTCTGCCTTCCATGGGGCCTACCTTCGGTTTGCTTTGCTTTGAGTGAGGAGCCGAGAAATCGCGGTCCGAGAACGTGCGGGGCACGTTGGGACGGCGCCCTCCCGGCGCCTCCCGGTCACCAGAACCAGGTCACGGCGACCCAAACCGCGAGCGACCCCGGAAGGGCTTCGAGGGATCGGGCTGCCATCGACCTTGACCACCGGTCCAGTTCTATTTAGCCTTCGACGGAGCCGACCCGCCGTTCGGCGCGGCGAGCACGCCGTCGACCAGCAGGGCGTGAATGGAGAACCCCCGCAGCATCTGTTCCCACATCAGTTTGCGGACCTCGGGGGACGACGCGAACCCCGCTACGATCTGGCCGATCCATTTGCTGTGTTCGACGTCGGCCGTCACGTGCAGGGTGTAGTACTCGAGGTGCGACTCGTCCACATGGTAGTGGGTACGGAAGGCTGGAAGGAGCCGTGCGCACAGCTCCACATTCGGCGGCTCCGACGAGCCGGCGGCGGAGACGTAGAAGGTGTTCACGCGATTCGTGTAGAGGAAGTCGTCGATGGCCACCATCGTGGTCGGAAGCAGAGGCGCGTTCAGAACGTCCTTCCGGGACACGCCCATGCCCTCGCAGAACCGGAGCCAGAGCTCCGGGTGGCCGGGAGCTTTGCCTTTGGGGTCGCCCGCCTCTTCGACCAGCTGGTCGAGGATCATCCGTCGGTACGGGTCGTTGGAAGCTTCGTACGAACAGTTGGCGAACCTCTCTGCCATGGCGATCGGGACGGAGGCGAGCCACGGGTAGAACTGCTGGACCCATGCCTGGACCAGCCGTCGCGGCACCTCCCCCCGTTCGAGGCGCGCGAAGAACGGGTGCGTCTTGAACGGGTGGTTCGCCATTTTGTACTTCGTGAGCTCGTCTCGGAACTTCGCGCCCTCGAAACGGACCCAGGGAGCCTCGGTCATCGCAGGTCGCAGACGAGGGGCCGTATTTGGTCGCCGAGGTTCCGTTCTGAACCTCCCGGGTTATCGCGCCGGGACCCGCTCGGGCATTGTGTCTCCGTCACCGGGTCGCGCTCCGCTCGTCCCACCGTTCGGTCCTCTCGAGGGGATCCGGGTCCTCGAATCCGCGAGGTTCGTGGCGGGTCCGTGGGCGGCCACCTATCTCGGCGAGTTCGGGGCGCGAGTGATCCACGTCGAGGGACCGCCCTTCGAACCACCGTACGCGGACCCCACTCGGACGACTCGGCCGCTCCTCGAAGGGAGCGTTCCCGGGGACGCCATCTCGGAATCGTGGGTCCAGTACTCCCGCAACAAGCTCTCGGTCGGGCTCGACGTACGCCGTCCGGAGGGGCGTGCGGTCTTCCTGAAGCTCATCGAACAATCGGACCTCTGGATCGAATCCTCTCGCCCCGGAACCTACGACCGGTTCGGTCTCTCGGACGAGGAGGTCTGGCGGGCCAACCCTCGGGTCACGATCGTCCACGTCTCGGGATACGGTCGCACCGGCCAGCCCGACCGTCTGGGGGCTCCGTCCTACGACCTCACGGCCCAGGCCTACAGCGGATACCTCTCGCTGCAAGGGAACCCGGACCCGGACCCCCCGATGCGGTCGGGAACCGCCCTCAACGACACGGTCACCGGACTCGCGGCCGCCACGGCCGGTCTCATGGGCTACATCCATGCGGAGAGGACCGGACACGGCCAGTCGGTCGACGTCGCACAGTACGAAATGTTCTTCATCCTTCTCGAGAATCTCGCCCTCGACTATTTTGTTCGCGGAGTGACGCGCGGTCGCTACGGGTCGGGCCACGCCCGGCTCCATCCCTACGACGTCCACCGGGCCAAGGACGGCTGGGTCGTCGTCGCGGCTCCCACTCCCGAAGCCTGGGCACAACTCAAGACGGTGATCGAGTTCGACGACCCCGCCTACGATGACCGGGACTATCGGCTGGAACACCGCGATAAGGTCGACCGCGCGATCGCGGATTTCTGCCGGAGCCGGACCCGCGAAGAGCTCGAGAAGATCGGTCGCGCCCACGACGTCGCGATCACACGGGTCTTTGACATCGCCGACGCCGCGCGGGACCCTCATTTCCGAGACCGCGGAATGTTCGTCGAATGGGAGGATCCGGTCGCGGGCCGCATGAAGGGCGCCGGGGTCGCTCCCAAGTTCTCGACCACCCCGGGGGGCGTCTGGCGAGGGGCTCCCTGGCTGGGTCAGGACAACACCCGCGTCTTCGAGGAGCTCCTCGGCCTCTCGCGGAGTGAGGTTGAGGCCCTGCGCGCCGAGGGCGTCATCGGGGAGCGACCCCCTGCAGGCCCCCCGAACTCGAAACCCCCCTTCTTCGTGACGGAGGGACTGTAATTGTCGATCCTTCCGCCATCGCCGGACGACCCGTTGGTCCGCGAGGTCACCGAGTTCGTCGCTCGGCACAATCTGGCCTCTCGCTATCGGGAGCTCGACCGCGACCCTTCGTTCCCGCGGGCCGAGTACCGTGCCATGGGCCAGGCCGGTCTTTTGGGCCTACGAACTCCGAGCACCTCCGGCGGGAGAGGGCTTCCGCTTCCCCGAGTGGGACTCGCGTTGTTCCACCTGGCCCACGGGTCCGGCACGGCGTTCGCGAAGCTGAGCCTGCAGCCCGAGTTCTCCTCGGTCCTCGCGGACCACGGTTCCCCCGCTCTCGTCGACGAGTGGTTCCGGCCGATGGTTCGAGGCGACCGTGTGGTCGGGAACCAGATCACGGAACCCACCGCGGGTTCCGATGCCCAGGCGATGACTCTCTCCGCGACGCGCGACGGAAGCGACTACCTTCTCTCGGGGGAGAAGAGCGAGGTGGCCCTCTGCCTCGACACCGACGCGGCCATCGTTTATGGGCGAGTCCCGGGATCCGACCCGCGGGGCGGGATCACTGCGTTCCTGGTGCCCCAGGACCTCCCGGGCATTGCCCGACGACGAACGTCCGGAGACCTGGGCGAACGCTGGCAACGGCGCGGCTCGGTCACCTACGACCAGGTCCGCCTACCCGAACGATTCCGCATCGGGGAGGAGGGGATGGGGTTCGAGTACCTTCGAGCAGAGCTCACGCAGGAACGAGCTCTCCTCGCAGCCATCTATCTCGGAACCGCGTTCGCGTCGTGGGAGGCGACGGTCCAATACGTCGAAGAGCGGAGCGCCTTCGGTAAGCCGCTCTCCCGCCAGGAAGGCGTCGCGTTCCCGTTGGCTCAGGACGGGGGCCGGCTCTCGGCGGACTGGCTCTACACGCTCGACACGCTCACGCAACTCGAACACGGGGGCGAGGCCGCGGCGGAAGCCGCTCTCGCGAAATGGATGGCCGTCGAGGACGGGCTTCGAGCGATCGACCACGCGATCCAATTCCACGGGGGTCGTGGCTACTCCCAGGACCTCCCCCACGAGCAGCGTTGGCGCGACGTTCGGAGCGGGGGCCTGGCGCACGGGTCGTCGGAAGTCATGCTGATGGTCGCGGCGCACCAGTGGCGTCGCCGGCCGCGCGAATGACCCGGTTAGCCGGCTTTCGAGGAGGCCGGAGCGCGGTCGCGCGCGCGGCTCGGCTTCTTCGAGGCCGCCTTCTCCGGCACGAACTGCTCTACTTCCGTCGACCCCTCCATGGCGAGGGTCGAGGTCAGGCCTCCCGATAGGATCTGAGCCACCTCGTCAAAGTACCCGGCTCCAACGAACGATTGGTGCTTCACCGCAGCGTAGCCTTCCTCCTCCGCGCGGAACTCCTCCTCTTGGAGCTCCGTGTACGCCGACATTCCGGTTTGGGCGTACCCCTTCGCGAGGCGGAACATCGATAGGTTGAGCGCGTGGAACCCGGCCAGGGTCACGAACTGGAACTTGTAGCCCATCTCCCCGATGGTCGACTGGAACTCGGCGATCACGTCCGGACCGAGCTTCTTGCGCCAGTTGAACGACGGGGAGCAGTTGTACGCGAGGAGTTTGCCCGGGTACTCGCGGTGGATCTCGCGCGCGAATCGGGCGGCTTCCTCGAGGTCCGGCCCGGCGGTCTCGAACCACATGAGGTCCGAGTACGGTGCATAGGCGAGCCCTCGCGCGATTGCCATATCGAGTCCCCCGGTGATCTCGAAGAACCCTTCCGGAGTCCGCTTTCCCGTCAGGAACGGCGTGTCCCGGGGGTCGACGTCGCTCGTGAGGAGCTTCGCGGACAAGGCGTCCGTCCGGGCGATGACCACCGTGGGCACGGCAGCGATGTCGGCGGCGAGCCGGGCGGCCCAGAGCTTTTGGTTGAATTCCCGCGCAGGAACGAGGACCTTCCCACCCATATGCCCGCACTTCTTGACGGAGGCCAGCTGGTCCTCGAGGTGGAGGCCGGACGTCCCGGCATCGATCAGCGACTTCGTCAGTTCAAAGACGTTCAGATTGCCGCCGAACCCCGCTTCCCCATCGGCGACGATCGGAGCGTACCAGTAGACCTCGTCCTTACCGACGGCGTGTTGCTTCTCGTCCTCCCGGCGAAGGGCATTGTTGATCCGCCGGACCAGGTTGGGCATCGAGTCGGCGGGGTAGAGGCTCTGGTCAGGGTAGGTCTGGTCCGCATCGTTCGCGTCGGCGGCGACTTGCCAACCGCTCGCGTAAATCGCCGGAAGGCCGGCGGCGATCATCTGCACCGCCTGCGTGCCGGTCATGGCCCCGAGCGTGGGGAGGTACGACTCGGAATGGAGCAGCCGCCAGAGACGCTGGGATCCCACGGCGGCGAGCGTGTGCGCGATGGGAATGGAACCTCTCAAGCGCTCCACGTCGGCGGCTCGATACGGTCGAACGATCCCCTTCCAGCGCGGGTTTTCCTTCCATTCGGATTCCACGAGTCCCGTCATGTCCCTTCGCCCCCTTGCGGGTCCCCCAGTTCAGAGTACGCGCGCTCGGTGATAAACCCGACGAGAACGGGGGACGCAACGACCTCCTCGAGGAGGGCGGCCGCGCGTTCGAGAGCTCGCCTCGACGCCGGTCGTTCCGGGTCCGAGAGGAACTTCGCCTGTTCTTCGCGGAACGCCTCGCGGACCATCGGTAGGTCGACCGACTGACCGTCGTCCCGGACGGCGCCGTGATGGACCCATTGCCAGAGCTGGGTCCGGGCGATCTCGGCGGTCGCGGCATCCTCCATCAGGTGGTCGATCGGAACACAGCCGTTCCCTCGAAGCCAGGATTCGAGGTAGCGGAGGGAGGCGCGCGCGTTTCGCCGGACGCCTTCGCGCGTGATGGGTCCGGTCGGCACCTCGAGAAGCTCCCGCGGACCGATGCGAACACCCGTCAGTGGTCGAGTGATCTGGTTCGGGGTCGGCATCCCCCGGTCGAAGACCTCCATCGCGACGCGCACGAGGCCGGGGTGGGCGACCCAAGTGCCGTCGTGTCCCGCCATCACTTCCCGTTCCTTGTCCGCGACCACTTGGGCGATCGCCTTCGCGTTCGCCTCCGGGTCGTCCTTGATCGGGATCTGGGCGGCCATGCCGCCCATGGCGTGCGCACCGCGTCGGTGACAGTTCTCGATGAGAAGGTGTGAATACGCCGCCAGGAACGGCGTGCCCATGGTCAGGCGGGATCGATCGGGGAACCGGGCTTCGGCGACGTTCTCGAACTGCTTGATGAAGCTGAAGAGATAGTCCCAACGGCCACAGTTGAGCCCGACCGAGTGCTCTCGCAGTTCCCACAGGATCTCGTCCATCTGGAACGCCGCGGGCAGCGTCTCGATCAGCACGGTGGCCCGGATCGTGCCCCGGGGGAGTGCGAGCGAGTCTTCGGTGCTTCGGAAGACGTCGTTCCAGAGACGGGCCTCGAGGTAATGCTCCAACTTGGGAAGATACAGGTACGGCCCCGTACCGCGACGGCGAAGTTCGTGCGCGTTGTGGAAGAGGAAGAGACCGAAGTCGAACAGGCTCGCCGAGATCGGTTGTCCGTCGACCTCGAGGTGTCGCTCGTTTAGGTGCCAGCCTCGTGGCCGAACCATCAGAGTCGCGGTCGTCTCGTTCAACCGGTATTCCTTCCCCTCGGGGGAGCGGTACTGGATGCGACGGCGGACGGCGTCCGACACGTTCACCTGCCCCATCACGGTCCCGGTCCAGGTCGGCGAGTGGGCGTCCTCGAAATCGGCCATGAAGACTCGGGCCCCGGAGTTGAGGGCGTTGATGATCATCTTCCGGTCGACAGGGCCCGTGATCTCCACGCGCCGATCGAGAAGGTCGGTGGGAGGCGGCGGAACGGTCCAGCGGTCGTTTCGTAGCTGCTCCGTCTCCCGAGGAAATTCCGGACGACCACCGGCCGAGAGAATCTGCCGGAACCCGCCCCGTGCGTGCAGGAGCTCTCGGCGCCGCCCCTCGAATTGTCGGTGGATCGACACGAGGAATTCGATGGCGGAGCGATCGAGGACCTCCTCCCCGCGGTCGGGGAGTTGACCGTGCACTCGAACCGACGATCCTTCGGACTCGCTCCAGCGCGTCCCCGGCGTTGGCTCTTGCTCGATAGGGTCCGTCAATGAACGCGCTCCTTGGGGCGACGCCGAGCGAATCACTCCTTCGTCAAATAGATTGGTGAGAGCGCCTTCGTCCAAGGATCCCCCGGGACGAGACACAAGGCCCCAACCCTCAAGCTCCCGAGTGACTTCAACCCAAGTCGAGGAGGCGCCGGATGCCGCGGAGGAAGGAGGAGCTCTCGGGATTTCCCTTGTCCCCGACGCGTCGGGGGCATCCGAGAGGACCGGTTCCGAGGTGGGACGGATGACGCCCACGGTGGTGGTGGCGGTCGACTGGTCGCCGGTGTCCAAACGAGCGGCCGAGCTCGGCGCGGAGATCGCCCGGGCGATGAAGGCTCGGATCATCCTGGTCCATGTCCGGACTGCGTCGGAGTCCGACCCCGCATCCGCGCAGGAGCTCGAGGCGGTGGTCGGGTCGTGGGCTTCCCAAGTACGAAATTCCGGCCCGACCGACGTCACGACCGTTCTTCTGGACGGGCCGCCCGTGGATTCTTTGCTGAACTACGTCGAGACCCATCCCACCGACCTCATGGTCTTCGGACGGCGGGGTCATTCACTCGGGGCCCGCATGCTCCTCGGCGGCATCACCTCCTCCGTCCTGCAGCACGCCCGCTGCCCCGTGCTGGTCGTCCCTTAGTTTCCGGCGGCGGGTACGTCCCAAGGGAGAGAAGCACGGACCGAGGGCGCGCCGCCCCTCTCACCGCGCGATCGCGATGCCGTCGAGGTCCCTACGCATCAATTATAAGTTCGCAACCCACCTAGTGAACCGTGTTGGAGTCCTCCCCCGGGCCCTCCCTCGTCGGCCTCCTTACCCTCAGTGAGGTACGGGGTTACATCCGACGCTCTCACGGCATTTCCTTGGCCGTCTTCATCGCCGTCGCGTATGCGCTCGGTTCGATGCTGATCGGCGGGATGCTGGTCTTCGGCCGATTCTCGGGCGGGTACAGCGTTCTTCTGCTGTGGGGGAACGCCCTCGGTCTCCAAAGTTGGAACTATCCCGGGTTCCTCATCGAAGCCCCCTGGGGTTTCATCGAGCTCCCGCTCTTCGCTACGGCTTCGATGGCTGCGGTCGCGGTGGGCGTAGGACTGGGCATGGCTGTCGCGGTCTTGCTCGGGGTTCAGATCATCCGAGAGCGGAAGTCCGCCTCGGGCCGACCGGCGGCCACCGGGACGATCGCGGGGCTTACGCCCGCCCTGATCGCGCTCGTCACGCTGGGGGCATGCTGCTCGACCACCGCGGCGGCGACCGCCGGCGTTGCGCTCGTTTCCGCGTCCAGCGGTTCCTCGACGTCGAACCTGCTCTACAACAACTGGTTTCTCGGGGTCTTCCAGATCGTGGTCGTCTTCGTCGCGCTCATCGCCCAGGAACTCCTGCTTCGGGTCTACGGGAATCTCTTCGGAACGACCGATCCCGCGTTCGCTCCTCGAGAGGAGGAGGTGCATCACCTCGACCGTCGGGCGTTCGTCACCGGGGCTCTGCGGGCCGGCCTTCTCGCGGCGGGATTGACGTGGGCGCTCGCGGTCCTCGCGTCGTGGACGACCATCGCACCATCGAACGCTCTCGCCGCCCTCTGGTTCAACTGGGTATTCGAGCACTGGTTGCTCGGCGGGATGGCGGTCCTCGTCGCGCTCTCGCCTAGGTCCGTTCGCCGCTGGTTGCTCCCGTCCCTCTCGACCGTTCCCGGACTCGTATTCCGAGGGTCGCTCCTGTTGGGGGCATGGAGCCTCGGAACGTGGGTTCCTCCGCCGTTCGCGGGCTGGGGCGTCGAGGGCTTCGGGAACGAACTCCTGGGACTCTTCGGATTCTCTGCCTCGTTCGGGGCGGTAGCCCCCGTGTTCCCGTGGGGGATCGCTCTCGCCCTTCGCTGGGGATTCCAGTACGTGCTGCTCACTGCGTTTGCGGCCGCGGTAGCCCTTTGGCCAAAAGCGACCATGGACTGGCTCTCAGAGTCGAACCGGCCAGCCCCAACGACTCCGGGGGCCGCGCCCGCGACATCCTCGTCGAGCCCAATACCGCTGGATTTTCAATGAACATCGCCCGCGGCGCGGCGAGCCACCGCCGATGGTAGACCCCAACCTGATCCTCGCTCCGCTGGCCGCGGGCATGGCGGTCTCGATCGCCTACCTCGTGAAATGGGCTAGCGAGGCCCGCACCCCACTCCGATCGGGGGCGGTGGTTTTCCTGCTGCTGATGATGGTGGGCATGCTGCTCGGCGCGGCCATTTACTTCGTCCACCCATCGGTGGCCTCGTTCGTCGAAGGAATCTGGGCAGCGAGCGCTCTGATGTCCGTGAGTGTGGTGGTCGTGTTTCTCGCCTTCCTGAAGGAGCTCCAAACCAGTGGAAAGCCGACCGCCGCGGCGATGCCCTCGTCCTGGGCCGGACCCGGGTTCGTCGCCTCGGTCATCGCGCTGGTCCTCGCCAACGAGCTCCTCATGGGGTGGACGTTCCAAGCGGCTGCGGGAACCGCACCCGCGTTGGGGGGCGCGGGCGCGTGGGGACTCGGGCCCCTACTGGTTGCCTCGGTCAATTCCCCGTGGTTCCTGTTCACGATGTCGGCCGAGATGATCCTCACCGCGGCCTTCCTGAGGGACCGACTGTCGCTCCCGATCTTCGTCGTCCTCTCTTCCCAGTCCCTCATCATGCTGTTCTCGCCCCCCGCCCTCGACTGGGCGCCGTGGACCGCGCTCTCGATCTACGTTTCGAGCGCGGCGATGATCGTCCTGTTCGTGTACCTGATGGAACACCTCTATCGTCACCACCAGTTGGGAGTGGGATTCTCGAACTACCTCGTGGAACTGCTCGCCGTCTACGGCCTGATGATGGCGGGCCTGTTCCTCTGGCTCTACTACGGCAACGGTGCCCTCTTTGCCTTGTCCATCGCCCTCGAGATGATCGTCTTCTTCGGGGCGGTCGTTCGACCGGAGCAGCTCTCGGCCGAACTGGCCCCCCCCTGGCAGCTCCGTCCGAACTGGGCGTTCGCCATCCTCGCGCTCATCTTCGTCGCCGAGGTCTTCATGGGAGCCGTCCTCGACGTCCAGGTCGACCCCGCGAGCTACCTCGGCGGGTTTCCCATGCTCCCGTTGAGCGGGTCCGCCCCCGTGGTCGTCGTGAACGCCCTCTCGAACGGATTCTGGTTCCTCGCGACCGTCTGCGCGTCGACCTGGTTCCTCCTGATGATGGGAGTCGAGATGGGAATGCTTGTCGTCTTCAAGCTCCGCGAGACACGGCACCTCGAGAACCGGATCCGACTCGTACTGATGCTGGGCTGTTACTCGGCGTTTGCCGTGTTCTACCCGAGCCTGTACTTCGGCCTGGTCTTCCCGAACGCGCCCAATCCGAGCACGGTCCCGGTCCTGGGCTGGCCGATGGGTCTCGGTTCGTATCCTCTCGCGACCGTGGTCTTCGTGGCGGTCCTCGCCACGTATGCGGTCACCGGCGCGTTGGTGGTACTCTTCGGTCGACGGGTGATCTGTTCGGTATTCTGTACCGCCCCCCTGATGTACCAGGGCACGACGATCGACGCGATGAAGACGTTCAACCGGTCGGGCCCCGTCGGGCGCAAGTACCTATCGAGTCGCCTCTCCACGGCCTACGGCGTTACGACCGGGCTCGTCATGGGTTCCCTGGTCGCCACGTCGCTCGTTTCCTACCTCGACTCGACCGGGAGGCTCAACATCTACATCCAAGGAAACGACCCGGCGGTGTTCTTCTTCGCACTCTATTTTTCGGTCCTGTGGTACCTGATGTTCGTCACGATACCCTACACCGGCAACTACAACTGTGTCACCATGGGCTGGTGCTACACCGGGACGATCGCTCAGTCGTTCCAGAAGATCGGCTTCTTCAAGCTGAAGGTCCGTAGCCAGCAGGTCTGCAAGGATTGCACGACGCTCGATTGTGCGAAGGGCTGCCCCGTGGCACTGGTCGACATGCCGGGCCACTTCCGCTCGAAGGGGGAGTTCCGGAGCTCGAAGTGCTGCGGCGTGGGAGATTGTGTCGAAGCGTGTCCGTACGACAATCTCTACATCTCGGATGTCCGGCACTGGGTTCGCGCGCGTCTCGGGCTTCCGCTGAAGCCGGCCCGGGTGTCCCAACGGCTGCCCATGGTCCGCGCCGACGCCTCCACCCGGCCCGCTCGCGCGGACGCAGGACCCTCGGGCGCCAGCCTGAGCGCCGCTCACCCGTAGCCCGCGCGCGCTCCCGAAGGGGGGCGAGGTCAGCCGACTCCATCGACCGGGGCGAAGATCACGCCCTCCGCGACCTTCGGCAAGAACATGGTGGATTTGTGGGCCATTAACCGCCCGGTACCGAAGGCCCGCTCCTCGATCCCCTTCTCCGTAAGACCCGGCAGAAGGAAGGCTGTGCCGGCCGGGGCGTGGGCGGTCGCCGCCGCCCGCTCGACCGCCTGTCGAGGAGACCGAACGAATTCGAGCTCATGCGGGTCAAGGCCCAGTTGCTCTTCAAGGAACGTATGGAGGAAATCGAAATCCGCCCCGGCATCGTCGCTGGCCGGGCCCGGCACCTCAAGGGCCGCTCCGGGCGCAAGGAGCAGGAATCCTCGGCGACGACCTGCCGACATAGCGTGCAGGTGGCCGACGGCACTCTCGATCGAGGTCGCGGGGCCGAGGGTTCGTGTTTCGGGGAACGCGACCCGCGCCGCATCCACCACTCCCTCGGGAGCGGTCACGTCTCCCGGGAGTACGCGGTGCCAAGGGAGGACCTGCAGTGCGCGGTCCTCGCCCTCCACCAACATGACGAGGGGCATGGTCCGCTGACCCTCGTGATGGCGCTTCGCCGCCGCCGTGAACCGATGATGCCCGTCCAAGATGAGCAACCGGGCGGATTCGAGGTCGTTCTGGATCGCCCGGATCATCTCGGGGTCGTCGATTCGCCAAAGGAGGTGGTGGGTCCCGTTCAATTGGGCCGAGACGACCGGTGGGCTCGCGCTCTCAAAGGCCAGTCGCCGTCGGTCCATTCCGAGCCGCTCTTCGACCCGATTGTTGAGGCGATGGTCGGCCGAGGTGTATCCGGCCATGATCGGTGCGAAGTTCATGCCGGTAGCATCGGCCAGTGCTTCGCGCTCGTCGACGCGGTCGGGAAACGTGCGTTCGTGGAGCGCGACCTCGCCGTGCGCGATCCGGTCCAAGTCAAGGACCCCGACGAGGCCGAGTAGAAGGTACTCCGAACGACGCTGCGACGGCTCGAGAGCATCGGCGACGTCGGTGGGGGGCCGATACCGCAGCCCGTAAACATAGAACGCTGGAGCCGGGTCCTGAACATAGGCGCCCGCACGAAGGGCCTCGCCCAGATGCCCGACCGAAGAGAGAAGGAACTGCTCGAGCGCCATCCCGTGGGGGCGGGGGACGAATCGAGCCGCATTGAAGCGGCGAGCTGAAAAGCGTGCCAACTCGGCGTCCGAAACCGTGTCGTAGACAGGACAGATTACCGAGTCGGGATCGACCTTGCTGGGGTCCGGGTGCCACCCCCGGAATGGGAACAGCTCAACCATTCGCCCGTTCGCCCTCCGCGGTCGAGGCGGGAGGGTCCATGCCCCTCCCCCATCGAAGAAGTTCCTCTCCTAATTCGAAGATCACAGGCCCTCTCTCTCGTTAGGTTAGCGAGCCTCTCGGTAAATCCCAATCGGACGCGAGCCGAGGTCCTGTCGCACGCGTCACGGGTTGCCCGTGTCGGTCCCGAGGACGCTCGGGCTCGTCAATTCTACACGTCGAAACGGAGGACGCGCAGTGCGCTCGACTCTCGGCGGGTTTGACACAACTGCCGAGGCCGAATCACGTTCGACGAACTTATAAACCATTCAATATTTTCTATATATAGAGATTTCTATCCCATGAGCGAACGCGAGAACCTGTTCCGACCGATTCACAAGGGCATACGTTTGATGCTCTACCGTCTGGGAAGCGGACTCCAAGCCCTGAGTTTTGCTGACGTCGACGAATCGAACGCGGTCGTGGCCCGAATCGTCCGCGACCTCGGGGATTCTCTCTCGAACTGCCTTCTTTGTTTGCTGAAGATCCACGCCGGTCACGAGGAACGGGACATCTTCGCCAAGGTTCGGGTTCACGACCCCGACGTCGTGGACCTCGTCATGAAGGAACACGCCGAACTCGCGAGGCGTATCGAGAGCGTCGCGAAGACGTGTAAAACGATGATGAGTCTTCGGGACCCCGGCTCCCGCATCGAACTGGGGGACCGCTTTATCCAGGAAGTGAACGACCTATTGGCGTTCTACCTTTCTCACATGAACAACGAGGAGACGTTGCTCGTTCCGGTCATGTGGGAGTGGTTTAGCGACGAGGAAATCCGTGCGATGAGGATGAACTTCTACGACAAGATCCCCCTCCCCCAGTTCGAAGCGTGGATGCGATGGACGCTTCCCGCGATGAACTCCGAAGAACTGATCGTGCTGTTCTCCGGGCTTAAGACGTCCCCGGAAAGCCCTCGCATCAAGGATTGGATTCGCCTCGCTCACGAGACGCTGGGCCTCGATCGGTGGGTCGCGCTCCGAGAAGGCGTCCGAGTGGACCTCCCCTGGGAATCCCGGCCTCCGGGCTGAGCAAGCGGTTCCGGTCGGGGATGAACTGACCCCCTCCCGGTCCCTACCGAACCGAGCAGGACTGAACGATGCTCATTCGTACCTTGGGGCAAGCTCTGGCGCTTCGTCTCCTCGGAAAACGAACCGGTTAGGAAGGCGGATTCAAGACCGCGAGGCAACCCGGATCGATTGCGACGATTTTCCGACGGTGCGCTTAGTGCGCCTCTGCCGGGACCCGAGGAGGGGACGGGCCGGTTCGAAATCTACCGAACGCGCTCCGGCCCATCTCCATGAAGTGCCGTCAGTCGAAGGGGGGGGAGGGGTTGCGACTGGTTATAATAGGTAAACCCTGGTCCTGGGTCGAGGCGATTTCGATGGGGTATGGGGCGTATGAGGGGGGCGGCCTGATGAAGGTGCTCGGAGCGTTCGTCATCGTCATCGGGATGGGCCTGGCTGTCTACTTGCTGTACCTGAGCCGGAGCTACTGGGTGATTGCTTTGGTCCTGTTCCTCGTCTTCTTGGTCCTCGGGGCCGTGATGGTCTCCAGGGGCAGCTACACCCGGAAGCAGAACACGCCGAGGGGACGTGTTGAGGACGCCCGTGAGAAGTAGTCTCAGGGGTCCACGTCCGTCTTCGGAATCATCGGCGTTGAAATCTCCCGAGCCATAGCCTTCGGAGGAGCGATTCCGGTCCGCGGTCATTCCCACGGGCGAATCTCGGTCTTCTCGCGCGCTGCTTGCGGTCGGTCAGCGATTCCTCCAAACCGGAGGCTTCCCCTGAGGAGCTCCCGACCGCCAACAGCAGATCAAGCGGGCGGCGAGGGGGCAGCGCTGCTTATTCTGGGAGTTCGTCCCCCGGCCCTGCGAAGAACTCGCTCGTCTGCAGCAGGTGCGCGCTCTCTTCGCCCGCCCGGCGTCCTACGCCGAGCTCGTCCATCGCAAGGATTATTTGCCCTTCACGAAGGAAACCACCTTATCGCTAAGCGATTCTTTCGGGCCAAGTTTCACGCTGATTTTGCCCGCCGATTTCTTTACCTCGAGTACGATGCCCTTCTTCTTTTGCGTCGCGGTCATGAAGAACAGTGGGTGACCGACCCTTCTTAAGGTGCGACTTTAGCCGAATCAAGCCGGATGCGACGCGGGACGGGCGTTGGAGGAGGCCCCCTTCGTGAGCTCCGTCCATAACGCCCTGAACCTTCGGGGTGCACGCGGAGGCGATTCACGGAGATCTTCCGGTCGGAATCCGCACCGTCGGCGTGGCACACCGGGGAGGCTGATTCACCCGAGCGGGTGGGTGAGACCCGAAAGACAATCAGAGCGCAGGGTCCAGAGAATCATCAGCGCCCAGGAGATCTTGTTCAACAAGACGTAGGCTTGAGTTCCTCAAAAAAGGGCGTCCGTGGGCCGGGCCAGAATCACCGCATGACCGTGAACGCGTGCGTTCCGCGCGTTCATGCCATGTCGGATGTCGTCCGGCAAACGCTGCACTACCGCCAGGTTTTATGGGGACCGAGCTGTGCGTCTACTAACATGACCGAGCCGACCGCCACAAACACCGACGGACCGTTCCTCCTGGACATCAAGGAGATCCGCAAACGCGCGCGGGAGCACATCGAGCAGGGTGCCGTTACCCCCGAGTATAAGTCCAATCGGACGGAAGTCGTCCGCATCCTCAACGAGGCGCTCGCGACCGAGATCGTTTGCGTGCTCAGATACAAGCGTCACCAATACATGGCAGCCGGTATCAACGCCATACCGGTCGCCGCGGAGTTTGCCCAGCACGCCGCGGAGGAGCAGGGACACGCGGACATGATCGCTGCGCGTATCACCCAACTC
>JBEKEY010000024.1:0-29132 GCA_050013595.1 Thermoplasmata archaeon
GCGGATCTCCGCGGAGATCCCCTCGATCCCGAGGTGAGCGAGGAGTTTCTCGACCCGCATCGCCATGTCCTGCGCACGGGGGATCTCGGGAGCCACCTCGGGGCCGAAGCCGACCAGACGGGCCTTTTCCGCGACCGCGTAGGCGCGGTCCACTTCGGACTCGATGGCCCGAAAATACGATTCCACGGGCGTTGGAGAGAGTCGTCAATGATAAACCCGCGCGCTCCCGCCGCTCCGTCGCGACGTCCGGGGCCGTGCAGCGGACCTCCGGTTGTTCAATCCTTGCGCAGTTTCCAGATCGCTTCGAGCGGCCAGGACCGACCCCACTGCGCATCGGCGCCGGATAGGTACGTCGTCCGTTGGCCGGGGGTCGGACGAGTTTCGACCAAACGTTCGAGCGCGAGACCGTTGCGGTCGAAGAGGTCGATCCAGGCACCGTACGGAAGCTGGAACTCGATGGCGTCGTCGTTCCCGAGGCGGATGCGTCGGTCCGCGAAGTAGGGTCGGATAAGGCGACGGGACTGCCGGTCCTTGTCGAGGTCGAGCGTCAGGTAGCGGAACGGACTCGCGGTCGAGAACACAAAAGTCCCGCCGTGGCGGAGCACTCGGGCGCATTCGGGCACCGAGCCCATCGGGTCGGCGAATGTCATCGCGCCCCAGTCGCAGAAGACGAGGTCGAACGCGGCGTCCCGGAACGGGAGCCGTTCTGCGCTCCCACGAATGAGGGGGAATCGCGCCCCCCTCTCCTGCTGGAGCTTCCGCGCGCGGGCGAGCTGGACCGACGACAGGTCGAGGCCGACCGGCCGGGCCCCTCCTTCCCTCAAGGCGGCCGACCATCGAGCCGCGCCGCACCCGAGTTCGAGGATCTTCTTCCTCCGGGTAGGCCCCAGGAGTCGTAGTTTACGCTCGGGTACCCGAAAGATGCCCCACGTCATCGCGAATCTCCCGCCCAACACCCGGGCGTGACGGCGCTCGTACCATGGGCTCACTCGATCCCAGACGGCCCGGTTGTGGCGCACGTGCCCGGTCGGACCCGGCACCCTCGTTCGTCGACCGGTTCTCGCGCGATCGCGCTTCATCCGGAGTCTCCGACCCGGGCGTTTCGGATAACGCTCGCGGCGCCGGCCTCGGTCGTCACGGGGGAGAACGCGCCGGTAGCTTCCGCTCTACGCAAACGTTTATGTACGATTCTCCAAACTGCTTGTCCAGAGCGTATGACGCTCGTCCGACAAACGGGGCGGGGAACAAAACGATGAAGTCCATCATTCAGGAAGCGATCGCGAAACACCAGGAAAACCAGACCTTGGTCGAAGAGAAGAAGACGACCGCGCCCGCCTACGGTAGCGCGGACGACGCCGAGCTGGCGAAGCTGGCGGAGACCCTCAAGGTCAACATCCGGATCGTCGGATGCGGCGGGGGCGGCTCCAACACGATCAACCGCTGCGTCGAGGAAGGCATCCAGGGCGCCGAGATGTGCGCCATCAACACGGATGCGAAACACCTGCTCACCATCCACTCTCCCCGCAAGATCCTCATCGGCCGCCGCGCGACGAAGGGACTCGGCGCCGGCGCCCGCCCCGAGATCGGCGAGGAAGCGGCTCGAGAGAACGAAGAAGAGCTCCGTCAGTTCGTGAACGGAGCGCACCTCGTCTTCATCACCGCGGGCATGGGCGGCGGCACCGGGACCGGTTCCGCTCACCTGGTCGCCCGACTCGCGAAGGAGGCCGGCGCCCTGACGATGGGCGTCGTCACCCTCCCGTTCGCCGGCGAAGGCGCCGCGCGCATGGAGCAGGCCCGGGACGGGCTCGAGCGCCTGCGCCGCGTCTGCGACACCACCATCGTGATCCAGAACGACAAGCTCCTCGAGCTCGTTCCCCGGATGCCCCTCGACTCCGCGTTCAAGCTCGCGGATGCGGTCCTGATGACCGCGATCAAGGGCATCACGGAAATCGTGACGAAGCCCGGCCTCGTGAACCTCGATTACGCCGATATCCTGACGGTCATGAAGGACGGCGGCGTGGCGCTCATCGGGCTCGGCGAGAGCGAGAGCGCGACCGACCGCGTCACCGAGGCGGTCACCGAGGCGCTCACCTCCCCGCTGCTCGGCGCGGTCGAGTTGAAGGACGCGACCGGCGCCCTCGTGCGCGTGATCGGGGGTCCGACCATGACGGTCAGCGAGGCCGAGAAGGCCGCCGCGCTGGTCGGTGGGAAGATCTCGAAGCGCGCCCGGATCATCTGGGGCTGCTCGGTCGAGAACTCCTCCGAGATGGAGAACACCATCAAGGTGCTCCTCATCATCACCGGCGTGCGTGCCCAGAGTCTCCTCGGACAGAAGGGAGGCTACGCGGCTGGTGAATCCGAGGAAGTCATCGACCTCGTCCGGTAAGCCTCGCGGCTTGCGACCCCGCTACCTCGGTCTCGAGGTGGCGGGGGAACACTTTCCGACCCTTTCCCCCCGAGCGTGGGAGGGCCTGCTCGCCGAGCGACTCGCCTCCGCCGGAGCTCCGGTACCGCGGTTCCGCCTCATCCGCTCCGAGGGACGACGCGCGATCGCCGAGGTCGACCACCTCGCGGCGCCTCGCGTCCGCGCGGCTTGGAGCAAGGCCCCCACCGGATCGAACGACGCTGTCCTCGCTACCTATCGCACCTGGGGCACCCTGGTGGGCGCAAAGGCATGGCTCCGCGGGCACCGGACCCGGGCACGTTCGTCGTAGGCTCTAACTCGACCCGCGGCCGTGCCCGGTCGGGGTACGACCCGTCCGCTACGCGACGTTGATCCCGTAGCGTGCCACGAGAAGCTGGAAGCTGAGCCCCGAGGTCGGTATGGAGAGCGTGATCGTATCGAGCCCGTGACCCGGATAGTAGAGCGTCTTCGCGATGGTGGTGCAACTGATCGGCGCGCAGGTAACGAACGGCGCGAGCGCCGAGTTGCCGAGGAGGTTGGCGGCCCAGGCCGCGGCGTACGGGGTCTTGACCGTGATGATGACATTGCTCAGGTTCTGGAAACCGAAGCTGTTCGACGGAACCACGAATTGCTGGCTCGAAAGGAGTCGCAGGGACACGTCGGCCGTCCCGACCCCGGCTTCGGAGCCGAAGTGACCGGAGAACTGGGGCACGAAGAGCGTGAGGATCCCGTTCTCGAAGGAGATCCGCGGTGGAACGACGAAGATGGGTATGGATCCGGGTTGAGCGTACACGACCGCACCTTGGTCGAAGGCCACCTCCGCGGACGGGGCGTACGTGTTCCGCAATTGGACCACCAACGACGCGCTGGGCGGTGAAAGGCCGTTGGAAATCGGCAGGACGCTCTGCACGAAGAATGGGCAGGAAAAGGGTGTGGGAATCTGGTACGTCACCGCCCAGTTACCGCCGGTCCCGTGAACGGTCCCCGTCCCCGTGTAAACCGTATTGTTGTAAGTAACCGCGAACGTCGACCCGGACCCGACGGGGGACCCGACCGTGTCCGTCTGGGAAATGTTGTCGACCGGGCACGTCGCACTCGGGGTCGTGGGATTGAACCCGTTGAAGAAGACGTGGAAATTGGAGTTCGAGACCGTGCCGGGATTGAACGTATCGTTCGACCCATAAATCGAAGCCACCTCCGTGGACCCGCTGGCGACATTGTTCACCGTATCGTGGTTTCCAACAATGAGCACGTTTTCGCGCGTCCCGGCTCCCGAACCGGTGAAACTCAACGTGTCGTAATTGCCGACGATCACTACGTTCTCGGGCACGGTGGACGTGACGACCGAAATCGTGTCGTTGCTTCCCAGGATTAGGAGGTTGATTCCGGGGTTCGAGCTGCCCGTTATCGAAACGGTCGAGTGGTTCGAGATGATGTTAACGCGGACGACCCCGCCACCGCTCAACGTCAGGCCATAGGAGGCTTGGTTCGCGAGCGCCCCCGTGAAGTTGTAGATGATCGTCGAGGCACCCGAGCAGGTGATGGTATTGGTCGGTTGCGCCGGCGGAATGGGGATGCAGGTGGGGTCATTCGCGACGTTGTACGGCCCACCTTGGGGACCGGCGACCGGCGGGTTGTACGTGGCCCCCCCTGCGAGCACGAAACTGACTCCGAACCCCCCTGTGGCGTTCCCCGGAAGGACAGTGCTCGAATCGGCATTGGCGAACGGCGGAGCCGAGGCCGACCCGAGGGTGATCGGCTGGGAGATCTCCGCCCCCACCGCTCCGCTCTGGGCGGTCGCCTGCAGCAACGCCGACATCTGGGCGACCTGGTTCTCGACCGTCACCTCGTGCTGGAGGTCGTTCTGGCCCATCGTGTTCGGCAAGGTCGTCGCGAGGTAGTTCGCGATGAACGTGACGACGAGCAGGAGACCGAGGATGGTCGCGACGGCCGACACCTGGGCTCGGCGGGACCGACGACGCCACGCCCTTCGTGGTGAGACGGCGGTTCGTCGACGTGTCCGGCCGGCGTGCGCCCCGGCCGACCGATGATCGTGCAGCCTATGAATCGCGGGCACCCGTCCTCGCCCTGGGTACCTTGAATTTAGCCGGGGGTGGAGTATTAAGACTTGTGCTCGGCGGACGTTCTTCCACCACGCCCTGGGATGGGTCGCGAACCCTGGCCTCCGCGAATCTTATCTCTCTGCCTTCCTCCCCGTTCCGGGTACGGTGAGTGGCGGCCGATCAGGCATCTCGGACCCGGGTTGAGCGGGCGCTGCTGTCCGTGGATGACAAATCGGGCCTCGCCCCGTTCGCGATCGGTCTCGCCGACCTCGGCGTCGAACTGTGGGCCACGGGGGGAACCCGTCGGGCGCTCGAAGATTCTCTACTCGAGGTGCGACCGGCCGAGGAGCTCACCGGGATCGCGTCCTGGTTCGGGGGCCGGATCAAGACGTTGCATCCGGGCCTGCTCGGGGGGATCCTCGCCCCTCGGACGGCGGCCGGTCGCAAGGAGCTCGAGGACCGCGGCCTGTTGCCGTTCGACCTCGTCGCGGTGAACTTCTACCCGTTCGAGCGGCATCTCGCCGAGCACCCGGGCGCCGAGGACCTCGAGGAGTTCATCGACATCGGCGGGGTCACGCTCGCCCGGGCCGGCGCGAAGAACCACGCGTGGGTCACGGTCGTCTCGGACCCCTCGGCGTACGACGCGCTTCTCTCGGAGCTGCGCGGGAACGGCGGAACGGTGAGCGCCGAAACACGGCGGCGGCTCGCGGTAGAGGCGTTCGACCTGTGCACTTCCTACGACGAGGCGATCGCCTCCGGGTTGAAGCCTCGGGCGACGTCCGCGGAAGTGTTCCCGGAGAAGGTCGTGTTCCGCCGGGAGCCGGTGCGGCTTCGCTACGGTGAGAACCCGCACCAGAAGGCCGCGGTCTACGGAGCCGTGTCGACGGGCGCCGGGCTCGTCCCGAGCCCGTTCGCCATGCTGAAGGGGGAGGGACTCTCCTTCACCAACCTGCTCGATATCGATACGGCGCTCTCGATCGTTGGGGAATTCTCCGCGCCTAGTGCAGCGGTCGTGAAGCACGCGACGCCCTGCGGGGTCGCGTCGGGGACGACCGTTGCCGAGGCGCTGGAGAACGCAATCGCCACGGACCCGGTCGCACGGTACGGGTGCGCCATCGCCGTGAATCGACCGGTCGGTGAGGACGACCCGATCGCTCTCAAGGGGGTCTTCGTCGACCTGATCGCGGCTCCCGAGTTCCACCCGTCGGCCCTGGAAGCGCTCGAACGAAGGACGAAGATCAAGGTGGTCCGCACCGCGGCCCCGACCCCGGTCCCCGGCCGCTGGGAGGCGAAGAGCGGGCTCGGTCGTCTCCTGCTCCAGGAGGTGGATGTCCGGCAGCTCGCCCCGACCGACCTGAAGCTGATCACCGGGCCCGCGGCCACCGCGGACCAGCTGCGAACCCTCGACTTCGCCTGGCGCGTCGTGCGTCACGCGAAGTCGAATGCGATCGTCCTCGCGAAGGGGTTGTCGACCGTCGGGGTGGGTTCGGGCCAGCCGACCCGGGTGAAGGCGTCCGAGCTCGCCTGTGAGGTCGCCGGCGACCGGGCGAGGGGCTCCGTGCTCGCCTCGGATGCTTTCTTCCCGTTCCCCGACGGCGTCGAGGCCGCGGGACGCGCGGGCGTGGCCGTGATCGTGCAGCCGGGCGGCAGTCTCCGGGACCCCGAGGTGATCGCGGCCGCCGAGCGCTACGGGATCTCGATGTACTTCACGGGCTGGCGCGTGTTCCGCCACTAGGGGCGCGCTTTCGCGAAGTACTTGCGAAGGATCTGCCGGAACACCACGGGGTCCAGCGTTCCGACCTCCCGGCCCTTCTCCTGTCCGGCTTCCACGAAAACGTACGTCGGGATCGAGTGGATCCCGTACGACCGGGTGACGAGCGCCGCCTCGTCGATGTTCACCTTGGCGAACTTGACGCGGCCGCCCAGCTGAACGCTGAGGTCCCGGAGCACCGGCTCCGCGACCCGGCACGGCGCGCACCAGTCCGCGTAGAAGTCGACGACCACCGGGACCGGCGACCGGATAACCTCGCGCTCGAACGTCGCGTCGGTGACCCGGATTGGCTCCGTCCGTCCGCCCACGATGGGCGTTCGAACTCCCACCCCGCTTTAAGTCCCTCGTTCGTCCGGCGACGGAGGTCCGTGCCTTCCCCTCCGACGGCCGTGACGTCGCTCCCGCCCGCGCTCACGACCGCTCTTCTTCGTTGGTATCGCAAGGCGCGGCGCCCGTTGCCCTGGCGGGTCGGCCGTGACCCGTACCGGGTCTGGGTCGCCGAGGTCCTCCTTCAGCAGACGCGCGTCGCTCAGGCCGCGCCGTATTACGTACGGTTCGTGACGACGTTCCCGACGGTCGAGGCGCTCGCGGGCGCCCCCGTCGGCCGGGTCCTCAAGGCCTGGGAAGGAGCTGGCTACTACGGCCGGGCCCACCGCCTTCACGAAGCCGCCCGCTTAATCGTCCGCGAGAAGGGAGGTCGTCTCCCGTCGACCGTAGCCGAGCTCGAAGAGCTTCCCGGCGTCGGTCCGTACATCGCTCGGGCCGTCGCGGCAATCGCGTTCGATCGCCCCGAGCTCGCCCTCGAAGCGAACGGTCTGCGGGTCGCGGCCCGCTGGACGCGGGAGGAGGGAGACGTGCGCGCAGGACCCGTCCGCGCACGTCTCGAGGCCACGCTCGTCGCCCTCCTGCCGCGGCGCCAACCGGGGGATTTCAACGAGGCCGTGATGGAACTCGGTGAAACGGTCTGTACTCCCCTCCGACCCCGATGCTCCGTCTGCCCGGCGGCCTTCGCGTGCCGCGCCTTTCGCGAACTCCCGGACCCGGGAACTCTACCGGTGCACGCGCGACACGGGAGACGTCCCCACGTTCGAGCCGCCGTCGTCATCCTTTCCGACCGCGGTCGGTGGCTCGTTCAGTGTCGGCCTCCGACCGGCCTCCTACCGGGTCTCTGGGAGTTTCCGGGCGGCCGGATCGAGCCGGGAGAACGTCCGGAAGCGGCGGCCCGACGCGAGCTCGAGGAGGAGACCGGGCTCACGGTCCGCGACCTGGTCCGGGTCGGGACCGTTCGCCACGGCTACAGCCACTTCACGGTGGAATTGCATGCCTTCGCCGGCCGACCCGAACCGGGCTCCGGCGCGGGAACGAAGAGCGACCGACGATGGGTAACCCGCTCCGAATTCGCCCGTCTCCCCGTCCCGAAAGCGACCGAGAAGCTCGTCACCTTGTTCGAGCAGGCCCCGGATAGAGCTTCCCCGGGTTCAGGATCCCGTCGGGGTCGCAGGCCCGTTTCACGGCCCCGAGCAGCGCGACCGCGCTCGCGCCGAGCTCCTCGGTAAGGAAACGGCGCTTCAGGCGGCCTACCCCGTGCTCCGAGCTGATCGTTCCCCCGAGGGAACGCGAAGCTCGCACGACAGCAGTGCGGATCCGCTGGGCTGCCCGTGATCCGGGGTCGACCGCGAAGTTCGGATGGAGACTGCCCTCACCGAGGTGGCCGAAGAGGAAGTAAGGAACGTGCTCCCGACGGGCGATCCGCTCGAACTCGGCGACAAGCGCGTCCACTCGAACGAGCGGGACCGCGACATCCTCGCGGACGGTGAGGCCAAATCGCTCCTCGAGGACGTCACCGCTCGACCCGCGCAGCGTCCAAAGCTCGTCGGCGTCCGCGAACACCATGAGCCCGTCCGCCGCCTTCACCTCGGCGAGCGCCGAGCGCACTCGGGCGAGGCGCCGCCGCGCCTCGACAGTCCCTTCGGCCTCGACCTCGAGCAAGAGGAGCGAGGCCTCCCTCGGCCAAGGGGCCCTACGTCGTTCGGCGATCGCGGCCGCGCAGTTTCGGTCGAGGTATTCGATGGCGGAAAGCCCGCTGCCCGGGATTCGCGATAGGCGAGAGGCAAGACGACCGAGGGCCACTTGGGCGGGAAGCGTCACCACCAGACCGTGGCGGACTCGCGGCACCGGCGCGAGGCGGACCGTGACCTCGGTGGTGATCCCGAGCGTACCCTCGCTGCCGACGAAAAGCTGGAGGAGGTCGGGACCGACCGAACGTTTCGCGACCCGCGAGCCGAGACGAACCAAGGAAGCGGTGCCGAGTACCGCCTCGACCTCACGGACCCAGGCGCGGGTCGGACCATAGCGGAACGAGCGCGGGCCGGACGCGTTCGTCCCCACGTTCCCACCGATCGTCGAGGTCGTCCACGACCCCGGATTGGGCGGGAAGAAGAGACCGTGCGGAAGGAGGGCCCGCTGGAGCTCGCGGTTCACGACCCCCGGTTGGACCCGCGCCCAGAGACCGTCCGTGTCGACCTCGAGAAGACGGGTCCAACCGGAGAGGTCGACCACGACCGCGCCGTCGGCGGGAACCGACTCGCCATCGAGGGAAGTACCCGCGCCGCGCGCGACGAGCGCAACGTGGGTCCGGCGCGCCCAGCGAACGAGCTCCACGACATTGTCCGTGTCCACCGGGGCGACCGCGGCGAGCGGTCGGCCCGCGAGATGGGACGCATCGTGGTCGTACGGGGCGAGGTCAACGTCGCGCGTCGTGATCCGTCCACGGACGGCGGCCGCCAGGGAGCGGGTCACGGCCGCAGACGGGGGACGACGTAGCCGCACCACGGCTGGGTCTCGCGAACCCCGCCCGGTCAGGTCGGTGCGGGGTCGGCCGTGGTCGAGTCGACGGCCTCGATGAAGTCGCGGATCGCAAACGGGCGGACGAGGACCGTACGGGCGCCCGCCTGCCGGGCCAGCGTCTCGAGCGCCGGGTCCGAAGAGGGGAGGATGACGAGCGCCCGCAGGTCGGACCGACTCGCTAGGGCCGCGGAGAGCGCCACCGACCACGAGCGGTCGGTCTCGGATCCGGCATCCAGAATGAGGACCTTTAGCTCGGAAGAGACGGGCAGGTGTTCGATCCCTCCGGGAGTTTGCGTTTCGAGGAGGACGCGATGACGGTGGAGACGCAGGAGGCCCCGCAGGAGGAGTCGGGTGTCCTCGCTACCTCCGAGCAGTACCGCGGGCGCGGCGCTGGGGGTAACCTCCGAGACCGGGGGAAGGATCCCCGCGGCCGTTTCCGAGGGAGACAAGAACCCGCCCATGGTAGTCACCGAACGGGCGGACCCGGACCGCCCAACAAACTCTAGCGCTGCTTCCTAAAGAACCCAGCGCCATCGTGCGAAACGGACGCGGGCGATGCGCGGAAGACCCTCATCGCCCACGTTCCGACCCCCCTGATAACTATATAGTCTCTCCCGGTTATACATTGATTGGCCTCGGGCATCGGCGGAAGCGGCTCTTGGTGGCACCGTCCAAGAGACCGAGGGCCGCCCCGCCGGTGCCTCCCTTATTCTTTGCTTCTGGAACGATAGGTTCTTTGTAGTGCGCGGAGGAGGGCGCGCGATGTTCGCCCTCTTCGGTCCTTCGCAGCAAGACCTTGAACGCCTCCGGTCCACCGTCCAATCCCTCGGCACGACGAGCGTACCCGGCCTCGCCGCCGCCCTCTCGATGCGGGAGCGCAAGGCCGAGAAGCTGCTCGCCCACGAGCTCGCCCGACCCGACAGTCCGATCCTCTACGAGCCGAGTCGTCGGGTCGTGCGCTGGGCCCTCCCGGCACCGCCCCCGCCCGACCCCACCGTGCCGTCGGCGGCGCCTCCGCTACCGGAAAGTCCGCGGGCCCCGCGCGCGCCTTCGCCGGTGTTCACGCCGGTCGGTCTGAAGACGCTCTGTCCGCACTGTCACGTTCCTCTCCAATCCACGGGCTCGGGAAGCCTCGTGGTCTGCCCCCAGTGCGGACGCCTTTCCTCGTCGCGCGGCACGTCCGCGGCCGAGACCTCGCCGACGACGTCGGCTGCTCCGCCCCTTCCCGCTCCATCGAAGACCGTATCGGGGGGCGCTGAGGACCGCCGGTCGCAGGAGCTCTTCGCCGCGTACGTGAGCGCGAAACCGATCCCGTGCCCGAAATGCCGGACCCCGCTCCGACACCGCGCCCTGAGCGAGTACGTCTGTCCCAGCTGCGGCCAGACCGTCCGGTTCCCGAAGGCGACGGAACCGAGGGCCCCGCCCGTCGCGGCGCCTCCGGCCTAGAACGGAACCTTCGCCCGGACCTCACGGACGAGCTCGCCGGACTCGATCGCAGCGGCGACCCGCTCGATGTCGGGCGCGGGACTTCGGTCACGCAACCAGGGCGCGACCCGGGTCCGAAGGGACGTTAGGGCGGCCTCGCTGCCGCGGCCTCCCTGACGGGGCCGGCGGAGCTCGAGCGCCTGGCCGGCGACGATCCACTCGACCGCGACGGCCCGGCGGGTGTTCGCGAGCACCCGGCGGAGCTTCGACCCCGCCCACGGACCCATGCTGACGAAATCCTCCTGGTCGGCCGAGGTGGAGAGGCTCGTCGCGCTCGCCGGATGGACCAGGGTGGCGTTCTCGTTCACGAGCGCCGCCGCGAGGTACTGGGGCACCATGAACCCGGAGCTCAATCCCGGTTCGGGGGAGAGGAAGGCCGGAAGGCCTCGGTTGAGCGCCGGATGGACGAGCCGAGCGACGCGTCGTTCCGAGAACGAGGCAATGTACTGGACCGCGAGCGCGAGGGTGTCGAGGGCGAGCGCGAGCGGTTGGCCATGGAAGTTCCCGCCGTTCACGAACTCATCCTCCCCGAACACGAGCGGGTTGTCGGTGACCGCGTTGAGCTCCGAGGCCGCGATCCGCTCGGCGAACTCGAGCGCGAGGCGGACCGCGCTCAGCACCTGGGGGAGACAGCGGAGCGTGTACGGGTCCTGGCCGGCCCAGGTCGTGCGCCGCACCGCGAGGCCGCTCCCTTCGAGGAGGGCCCGCAGCGATCGGGCGATGGCACGCTGGTCGGGGGAGTTGCGGACCTCGCCGAGGCGATCGTCGAGGCTCTCCGGACTTCCCTCGAGCGCGTCGTACGACATCGACGCGGCGACGAGCGCCGCATCGAGAAGGTCGCGGACGTCGGCGACCGAGAGCGCGAGATAGGATGCCATGAGCGCCGTGCCGTTCAGCAACGCCACGCCCTCCTTCTCGACGAGCTCGAGCGGAGCGATCCCCTCGCGAGCGAGGACGGCCGTGGCCGGCTCGCTCTCCCCCGAGCGACCGACGAACGCCCCCTCGCCAGTCAGCGCGAGCGCGAGGTGGGCGAGCGGCGCGAGGTCACCGGAGGCTCCCACCGAACCCTGCTCGGGGATCCACGGGAGGAGACTTCGATTCAGGAACTCCACGAGGCGCTCCGCGACCTCGGCCCGTATCCCCGAGTGACCGCGGACGAGCGAGTTGAGCCGTAGTAGCATGAGACCGCGGACCACCTCGCGCGGCAGCGCCGGACCGGTACCGCTCGCGTGGCTGCGCACGAGCGACACCTGCAGCTCCCGGGCCTTCGCAGGCGAGATAGGGCGGTCCGAGAGCGCCCCGAATCCAGTCGTGACGCCGTAGACCATTCGGCCGGAGCTCACAGCGCGTTCGACCGCCCGCCGGCTCGCAGCGAGGGCCGCACGGGTCTCGGGCGTGAGCGCGACCGCCCGGTTCTCCCGCACGACGGCGAGGAACTGCTCGAGCGTGAGCGTCCTACCGTCGAGCGGCAGGGTCTCCGTCATGGTCGCACCGCCCTCGGCGGGCGTAGGTGAGACAGGCCGTCCGCCCCCGGACTAGGCCGAGACCGGGAGGACGAGCTCGCCCCCGGACTTCTGCATCGAAGGTTGCCGCTTGGTTTTCGCGCCCTTCGTCTGCCAGAAGAGCTCGGCGAACTCCTGGACGAGCTTCAGAAGCTCTTGCGCGTCGGCGAGCGCCGTCCCCTGCCGAGTCTTCGACGCCTGCTTCAGGATCTTCCAGACGAGCTCGTGCGTCTGCGGGAACTGCTTCGCGTGGTCGGGGGTGAAGTAGTCGCCCCAGATCACACGGACTTCCGCCTTCACCTTCTCGGAGTGCTGCTCCTTGACGGCGGTGTAGCGGGACATCTTCGAGACGTACGCCGCCCGGTCCTCGGGCTTCGCGTCCATCGCCGGAGCGGCGAGCTCGCCGATCAGTTGGTCCATCCGCAGCACCGTGAGCGCGGCGATCTGGGCCTCGTGCGGGTCGTAGATGCCGCACGGGATGTCGCAATGGGCGTACGCGGTCGCGGGCGGAATGACGGCGTCCCGGGCCCGAACGGCCCAGTCGCGGATTCGAGGGAAAGCGGACATATCCCGCGATACCTCGGTCGAAGGATAAGGTTGCCGGACGCGGGAGAGACGTCAGGGCCTCGAAGGTGGGCGCGGTTCCTCCGCCGGCTCCTTCGGCGACGCTTCCGTATCGCCGACCGGTCGATGGCGCCGACCGTTCTCCCCGGCGACCGCCTCTATGTCGACACGCGGGCGTACCGCGAGCGTCCCCCCACCCGGGGCGAGCTCGTGGTGGCGCGCGAGACCGAGCCTCCTCACCGGTATTTCGTGAAGAGGGTCGCCTTTCTGCCCGGCGAGACTCCGCTTGTCGAAGGCCCTCCCGTCCCCGCGGGCTTCGTCTATCTCCTCGGTGACAACCCGGAGTTGAGCCGCGACAGCCGAAAGTTCGGGCCGGTCCCGCTCGGCACGCTCGTGGGCCGGGTGTATCGTTGTTATTCTCCGGCCGAACGCCGCCGGGATTTTTGACCGCGCGACGAAAAGGTTTATCCGACAGGGCAATTCCCCACATCGATGGCCTCTCCCACGAATCCGCCACCGGTGAACGCACCCTCGCGCACCCGAACGATCGGCGCTCCGACCAGCGTTTGGGTCGTTGTGGTGATTGTGGTCGCCGCCGCCGTGGGTGGGATCGGCTTCTTCGCAGGGTACGAGTATCGGGGCTCCCCGGCCTCTTCTCCGGCGGCGGTCGAGAACTCGACCCTCTCGGTCTACGCCGCCGGAACGCTCGACACGATCTTCCCGGAGATCGCGAGCCAGCTCGTGAACGAGACCCCCGGGATCACCGCCCCGATCGCCGCTCAGAGCTACGAAGGTTCCCTCGATATCACCGACGCGATCACCACCGGAGCTCTCGCCGATGTCGCCGCGCTCGCCGACTTCCGGCTCGTCCCTCAGCTGCTGGAGCCCAAGCACGCGAACTGGGAGGTCGTCTTCGGCGCGACCCCGGAGGTGCTCGCTTACGAACCGGGCAACACGGCCTTCACGGGGGTCAACTCCACCAACTGGCCTTCGATGCTGCTCAACGCGACCGACAAGGTCCCGATGGGGATCTGGAACGCGTCGACCGACCCGAACGGCTACAATGAGATCTTCAGCATGATGCTCCAGGGAATGCTCTTTGACGGCGGCGACATCTCCGCGGTGTACAGCCACTTCTACAGCGGCGCCCCGGGGAGCCTCGCCGCCGGTCTTTCGAACACCCGGATCGAGCACGAATCGGCGGCAGCCTCTCTCCTTTCCACCGGTGTGGTGTCCGCGGTCATCACCTACCGCTCGTACGCGGTGGTGAACCACCTCGCCTACGTCCCGTTCAACCCGATCGTGGGGCTCCTCGCCAACAACTCGAGCGCGCTCAGCGACTACGCCAAGCTCTCCACCATGATCACGCCCTCCCTTGGGGTCACGGAGAAGGTCGTTCCTTGCCCGGTACTGTTCTCGGTCACGGTTCCGCTGAACGCCCCGGATCCGGCGCTCGGCGCGGCGTTCATCCACCTGCTGCTGTCGCCGCAGGGTGCCGCGCTCCTCTCCCAAGGAGGCGCTTTCACACCGATCTTCCCGGGGTGGTCCGATGACCCATCGGCGGTGCCCCCGGTGCTCGCCCCGGACGTGACGGCCCTTCCGTCCTGGGCCACCCCGTTGCTGCCCTCGTGAGCGGCGGCGGGAGCCCCCCGCGCCGGCGCTGGCGCACCGGACCGTACTGGCTCGCCCTCCAGTTGGTGCTCTCGGGTTCGCTGCTGCTGCTCTTTCTCCTGCCGATCTACGCCCTGTTCACCTACGCACCCCCGCAGCGGATCGTGACGGACGCGGGCAACCCGGCGGTCGCCGCCGCGCTCTGGCTCACGTTCTTCGCCTCCGGCATCGCCGTGCTCGCGGCCGTGGTCTTCGCGATCCCGCTCGGCTACCTGCTCGCCCGTCGCTCGTTCCGAGGGCGCAGCGTGGTCGAGTCGCTCGTCGCCCTACCGGTCGTCGTTCCCCACCTCCTGGTCGGGGTAGGCCTGTTCTTCCTCCTCGTCCCGGGAAGCCCGCTCTACCGGTTCACGACCGCGATCGGATTCCCCGTCTACGACACGATCTGGGGCGTCGTCCTCGTCATGGTGTTCGTGAGCGCGCCGTACACCGTCCTCGCCGCGGACCTTTCCTTCCGCGCGGTCGACGGCCGGGTCCTCGAAGCCGCACGGTCGCTCGGCGCCGGCCCGGCGACCGCCTTTCTCACCGTGACATTCCCGCTCGCGCTACGCGGCATCGTCGCGGGCCTCCTCCTCACGTGGGCCCGGGCGGTCAGCGAGATCGGCGGGATTCTGATCCTCGCGTACACCGTATACCCGGGCGGACCGTACAACGGACCCGTCACCTCGACGCTCTCCGTCCTCGTCTACAACCTGTTCCAGGCGGGGGACCTTGCGGACGCAGCCGCCGTAAGCTCGGTCTTCCTCCTGATCGCGTTCGTCCTCTTCTTCCTCGTTCGCCTCGGCGAGCGGTCCGGCTGGGTCCCGTGGCGACGGGGGGAGCTACTCCCGTGAGCGGCTGGTCGGTCGAGGGGCTCGAGTCCCGGGTCGATGGTTTCCGATTGGGACCGATCGACCTCGAGCTCCGTCCGGGGCACGCGCTGGCCGTGCTCGGGAGCTCGGGCGCGGGAAAGACCACGCTGCTTCGCACCCTCGCCGGCTTCCTACCGGCACGTTCGGGGCGGGTCGTCCGCGACGGCATGGACCTCACCGGGCGGCCTCCCGAGGAGCGCCGGCTCGGCTACGTCCCGCAGGGGCTCGGCCTGTTCCCGCACCGCACCGTGGAGCGGAACGTGACCTATCCGCTCGAGCTCCGGGGGATCACCGACGCGCTCGCGCGCACCCGACCCCTCCTCGAACGGTTCCGTCTGACAGCGCTGGCGAAGCGCTATCCGGCGCGCCTCAGCGGAGGGGAGCTCGAGCGGACGGCGATCGCCCGCGCCCTTGCCGCCGAGCCCGAGCTGATCCTCTGGGACGAGCCGTGGCAGGCGCTCGACGTCGAGGCGCGCTTCGAGCTCGGTCGGGTGTTCGAAGAGCTGCGGGAGACCGAGGAAGTGCCGGTCGTGGTCGTCACGCACGACCCGTCGCTCGCGTTCTCCGTTGCCGACTCGTTCCTCGTGCTGCGCGCGGGCAAAGTGGGCCTGCGCGGCGACGCGACCGCCCTGCTCGCGAACCCGTCCGATTCGTTCACCGCGCGATTCGTAGGGTTCGAGAACGTCTACGACCGCGCGTCGCTCGATGCGGGCCCCGCGGGGTCGTTCACGGCGTGGCTGCGGAACCACGCCGGGCCGGAGGGCATCGCCTTCGCGCGTCCTGCGCTCCTCCCGTCGGGCACGTCGGGGGGGAGGTGGGAAGGCGTCGTGAGGAGCTCCCGCCCCACCCCCGAGGGCCTCGCGGTGACGGTCCAGGTCGACGGGCTTTCGGTGGCGTTGCGGATGGCGCCGCCGCTGTCGGTCCCCTTCCCCTCCGTTCGCGGACGGGTCCGCTTCGACGTAGAGGAAATGAACTTGCATCCCTTGGGGCGTTCCTCCGCCGATTCAGGGAACCGTCCATGACCACGCACCGCGCCGACGTCGTCACGAGCACGGACGTCGCGCTCCTGCGCTCGCTCGAGAAGGAGCGCTCGCTCGTCGCCGCGAGCCGTCGGGTCGGGATCTCCCGGGACCGGGCGGTCTACCGGATCGGGAGGCTCGAACGGGCGTTCGGCGGCCGGGTCGTTCGGGGGGTGCGCGGTGGCGCAGCCCACGGAGGCACGACTCTCACCGAGCTCGGCGACAGGATCGTCCGCGGCGGCTTCGGCTCGGTCGAGCTCCTCGACACGCATCCGGTCTCCCCGCTCACCTTTCCGAACCTCCTCAAGGGAGTCTATCACGGGACGCCGGCGCCGGAGGTTCGCGTTGGCCGCACGCTGCGGCTCCGGGTCGCCTTCCCGGCGGCGGAGGGCGAAACCGTCTCCGTCCTCCTCGACCCGGAGGCGGTCGTGGTCGCTCGGCGCCGCTTCCCGTCGAGCGCGCGGAACGTCCTTCGAGCGACCGTAGAGGAGGTCCGCGAAGAGCCGGGGAACCTCGGGGTCACCTTGGTCGTCCGTTGCGCGAGCTCGAAGTTGCGCGTTGCCATCACCGAGGAGCCGGTTCGTCAGCTCGGACTTCGCCGGGGCACTGCGATCTGGCTGTACGTGAAGGCGACCGCGCTCCGCCGGGTCGCCGAGGGTGCGGGAGCGCGCTAGTTAGTCGCGGATCCCTTCGGTCGTGAGCGAGAAGACCGCTTCGCCTTCGGGGAGATTCGGGGAATCGATGAGCCGGGCGATGCGCTTCGGCGGTTTCGACTTCCGCAGGTAGATCCGGTACGTCGCCGCGTGCGCGACGATGTTCCCGCCGATCGGCCGGGTCGGGTCGCCGAAGAGGATGTCCGGTCGGGCCGAGACCTGGTTCGTGACGACGATGGACGCGTTGTAGGTGTCCGCGAAGCGCAGGAGCTCGTGCAGGTGCCGGTTGAGGTGCTGCTGCCGGGGCGCGAGCTCGGCCCGACCGAGGTACTCCGAGCGGAAATGTGCCGTGAGCGAATCGACCACGAGCAGGCGGATCGGCTTCTCGCGGGCGAGCTCCTGGGCTTTCTGGACGAGGAGCATCTGGTGGTTCGAGTTGAACGCCCGCGCCACATGGATGTGCTTCAGCGCCTCCTCCGGGTCAAGGCCGACGCCCTTCGCCATATCGACGATGCGCTCGGGGCGGAACGTGCTCTCGGTATCGATGTAGACGACCTCGCCGAGGAGGCCCCCCTGCGCGGGAGGCAGCTGGACATCGACCGCCGCCTGGTGCCCGATCTGGGTCTTCCCCGTGCCGAACTCTCCGGAGAACTCGGTGATCGCCTGCGTCTCGATGCCCCCGCCGAGCAGCTCGTCGAGCGCCTTCGAGTTGGTCGTGATCCGTCCGAGCCTCTTCCTCCGCTCGAGGAGCGTCGTGCCGATCTCGAATCCCCCGACGTCCGCCTTGCGGCGGGCTTCGCCGATGATCTTCTGGGCGATCGCGACCCCGATCTCCGCGGCCTCGGCGACGTCGCCGGGCGACGCGACCGCGAGCTCCATCAGGTCGGTATAACCGTTCTCGCGTAGCTTTTCGGCGGTGATCCCCCCGATCCCGGGGAGGTCTTCGAGGGCGAGCGCTTGCTTCGGAGGCTGGGGACCCTCCTCCGAACCGGCAGGTTTGGGACTCGATTTGGACGGCACGTTCGACCGACCGGGGCGCGGGGAGATAAGGGTACGGGAGGGGTCGCGAAACGGTGAACGAAGGGCCCTAGCCGGAGCGGGCGAGCGGAACGAACGGCTCGCCCGTGAGGCGTTGATAGACCGTGGTGTAGAGACGGCCTACCTCGTCCACGAGAAGGGGGGGAAGGGCTGGGATCGCGGGCTCCGCTCCCTTCGTCTCGCGGGCCTTGAGCAGCGCATCGTAGTAGCCCGACTGGCGGTAATGCTGGCGCACGAACTCCTTCGAGAAATCGACCTGGCGGCCGCGCTCGTACGCGGCCTGGTCCCAGAACCGGTCCTCGTCGGCCGTTCCGAACGTGTCGACGACCATGAGGACGCCCTCCGCGTCGACCGCGAACTCCTTCTTCCCGTCGACGTGGATGAGGCCGCGCGGGCCGATCTCCTTCTGCATCGCGATGTCGACCTTGAGGATCGTTTCGCGGATCGAATCGATCTGCTTCGGCTCCAGCGCGGAGACGGAGAGCGCCTCCTCCATCGAGAGCAGACGGTCGACCGGTTCGAGCTTCGTCGTCATCTCGAAATGGGGCTGGGGGAGCGGTATACCGTACGTGAGGGTCTTTCCCTTCGGGAAGCCGAGCGCGTCTGACGAGACCTTGCCCGCCTTCACCCGGTCCCACATCGACCCGGCGAGATAGTAGCGGACGATCAGCTCGAGCGGCACGAGGTACCCCTTCGGGTGCGGTCCGAGGGTGGCCGGCTTCGGGACCACTTGCACGCGCTTCACCCGCATCGCCGTCGGGCCCGCGAGCCCGAGGTAGTGGTGCGGGACGCCGAGTCGTGAGCAGAGCTCGAACCAGTAGGCCGCGGTCCGCGCGAGCGTCTCGCCTTTGTGCGGGATCTCGCTCGGGATGTGCTTATCGAAGACCGAGATGTCGTTCGTGAACCGGAACTCGAGCTCGGTCGCAGAGATCTCGTAGACCTCCTTCACCTTGCCACGGCGCAGGAAGCGGGGCGCGGACGACGCGGGAACGCTCGGGGTCTTCGCCATGTCGGCCGAGGAGCCCGGGTTTGCTTAAGGTCAGCGCCTGTCGCGGCGCATTCGGCCGGCGGCCGAACGATTCGTGCGGGAGTTCTGAAGTACTCCGACCCGGTTTCGCTCCTCCTCTCCCAGGAGCGCGCCGGTGACGGAAACCCCCCTCGCGACCTCGAAACCGGAATCGGCCCGCCCCTATCCGATCACGTTCGACCTGGCTCCCGAACTCGCGCTCGCCAAGGAGGCGAGGTCCGCCCGAAGCGTCTCGGCCGGCCTCGCCGCGGGACTGGGGGCCTTTCTGCTGTTCTTCGCCATCCTTCTCCTGGTGGGTCGCACCCCGGGGGGAACCGCGGTCGCCATCGTCCTGGTGCTCGCGGCCGTGGCCCTGTTCGCGCTCTCGATCGGAGCCGGCCGCCCGGTGACCTCGACCGAGACGTCCGAGCTGGTGATCGACGACCAGGGCATCCGCTTCGGCCACCCCGGCGGCAGGTCGGTCCTCGTCGATTGGAACGACCCGAGCTTCAAGGTCGACCTGCGCCAATTCACAACGGACCGAGACGCGGTCCTCCGCACGGGGGACCCGCGGTCGACCCATCCGCAATGGTTGAGCTTCTTCGCCCCGCCCCGACGATCCCCGCGCATCGAGACGGTCGTTCCCGTCGAAGCGATCCCCGCGATCCTTCGGGCCGCGGAGGTTCACGGACTGACCGTCCGCCCGGTGAAGGTCGGCTTCTACTGGTACCACGTGGCCCGCGGGCCGGGGTTCCTGGCCTACGAGGTCGAGGGGGACCTGCAACGCGCGAAAACGATCAACGGGGTCATCACCCGTTTGCGGGGCCTGGCGTGGGAATCGTATCCGGACGAGTGATCGGGTCTAGAGCGAGCGAGCCTGCACCGCAGTGATCGGCCGGAACCCGCGTTTCGAGTAGAAGCGGTTCGCGATCTCGTTCTGGGCTGGGAACTCGGCGGTGACGACCCCGGCGCCCTTCGCCCGGAGCGCGTTCGAGGTCTCGCGGAGGATGTGCTCGCCGACCCCGCGGCGACGGTAGAGCGGCAGGAGGTAGATGTCCAGGATCACACCCTCGTGCTCGGGGGCGTAGAACGGCCGCTCGCGGACGAGCGCGCGCACGAAACCGACGACCTTGTCCTTGTCCGCGCCGACCCCTTCCGCGGCCAGGACGACCGCCTTCGGGTTCGCGATGTCCGCCTTCAGGATCTGACGCGCCTGCTGGTCGGCATCGTCGCGGACCTTGAGGAGCGGGTCGAACTCCTCGTTCAACCGCTTCAGCCGAAGGAGGAGGGGCACGAGCGCGGGAACATCGGTTTCCCGGGCCGACCGAAGGTGGATCGGAACGGCCGGCGACTCGCCCGGACCGCCCGCCGAACCCCCGCCCTCCGTGTTCGAACTCATCGAGACCGCCTCCGTCGCCCCGAGACCCGAGGCATCGCGGGCGTAAGACGAGCGCGGGCGAGGGCCTTCACCAGTTTCGCGGACCGGCCCATCAGGGTGTTCGCCCGCTCGAGGAACTCGTCGTGCGAGAGCTTTCTTCGCGCGATGCCGAGGCGGACCGCCGTGTCGCCCACGGCGGCCGCGATCAGCGGGAACACCTCGGGCTCCTCCATGGTGGGCAGGAGGTGGTGGGCCGACAGGCCCTTGATCGCGGCCCCGCGCGCGAGCTCCTTCGCCGCCGCAAGGACGACCTCGTCCGGGATCGACCGGGCCCGCGCGTCGAGGATCCCGCGGAAGACCGCAGGGAAGATCAGCGAATTGTTGACCTGGTTCGGGAAATCGCTGCGCCCGGTCGCGACGACCGCAGCGCCCGCGCCCCGCGCCACGTCCGGCCAGATCTCGGGCATGGGGTTCGCGAGCGCGAAGACGATCGGGTCCTTCGCCATCGCGCGCACGTGCTCGGGGCGGATCGTGTTCGGGTTCGGGGTGGAGGCCGCGAGCAGGACGTCCGCGCCTTCGAGCGCCGCCATGAGGTCCCCCGTGCGTCCCCCGCCGTTCGTCTTGAGTGCGATGCGGTACTTCCACGGGTTGCGCAGCTCGAGCTCGTCGAGATCCTCCCGCTCGGCGTGCAGTATCCCCTTCTGGTCGACGAGCGTGAGCTGGTGCGCCGGAAGTCCGAGCGTGAGCAGGAGCCGCGCGGTCACGAGGTTCGCGGCGCCGGCCCCAAGGAGGACCGTGCGCACCTCACGGATCGACCGATGCGTGAGTTCCAGGGCGTTCAGCAGGCCGGCCACCGTCGCCGCGGCCGTTCCGAGCTGGTCGTCGTGCCAGACAGGGATCGAAAGGCGCTTCTGGAGCTCCTCGAGGATCCCGAAGCATTTCGGCGAAGCGATGTCTTCGAGGTTGATCCCGCCGAACGCGGGGGCGAGCGCCTCGACCGTCGCGATGAACTGGTCGGGCGACTTCACCTGGATGGGGATCGGGATCGCGTCGACGCCCCCGAGGAACTTGAACAGGAGCGCCTTCCCTTCCATGACCGGGAGCGCGGCGCGCGGCCCGATGTCCCCCAGCCCGAGCACGCGGGAGCCGTCCGTCACGATCGCGATCGTGTTCCATCGCCCGGTGAGGTCGAACGACCGTTCGGGGTCCGCCTGGATCGCCCGCGAGACCGCCGCCACCCCGGGAGTGTACCAGAGGGCGAAATCCGCGAGCGAGCGCACCGGCACCTTGGGCACCGTCTCGATCTTCCCCGCAAAATAGCGGGAGAGCTCGAGCGAGCGTTCGCCCAGGAGGTCCGTCTGGTCCTCGCTCCGCTCGGCCGCTCGGCGGGCTTTCCGGCGCGCGACTCGGTCCGGGTCGACGGCGGGCGGCGAGCTCTGGGCCATCGACCGGCGTTCACCCGACCTCGGTTTATTAACACTTTGCCGGAGACGACCGGGGAGTTCGGCAATTGACGGACCCGCCCGCCGCACCGAGCCGTTCCAAAATCGCGCCGGAACGCGGGACTAAATAGGCCCGGGAATGCATGAGCCCCCGCCTGTGAACGCGACGACTCCCGGCGCTCTTCCGCATCCGTTCGTCCGCCCTCCCCGGACCGGGGCGGTGCCGCTCATCTCGCCCGTCGACCTGCGGCGGCTGATCGAGTCCGACGCTCCGCCGCTGCTTCTCGACGTCCGTCCTGCCGAGGAGCGGGCCGTTGTCCACCTGCCGGGCGACCTCCACACTCCCCTCGAGACGATCGGCGCGACGCTCACTTCGCTTCCCCACGACCGTCCGTTGGTCACCTACGACCACTTCGGCGCTCAGGCCCGGCGCGCCGCGGGGTACCTGCAGAGCCGGGGATTCCCCCTCGCCGCGGCGCTCGAAGGTGGCCTCGAAGAATATTCCCGCGTCGCTGACCCCGGCCTCGCCCGCTATCCGGAAGACGACCCGACGGCGCACCTGTTCCTGCGCCAGATCCCCCGACCCGACGCCGGTTGCCTCACCTACTTTCTCGGTGACCCGGACGCTCGGGAGAGCATCATCATCGACCCCGGTCGCGACATCGCGCCCTACCGCGCGCTCCTCGCGGAGGGGGACTGGCGCCTCGTCGGGATCGTCGAGACCCACACGCACGCCGACCATCTCGCGGGCCACTCCGCGCTCCACGCCGCCACGGACGCGCCGATCCACCTTGGCCGCCGTTCCGGGGCCCACTACCCGCATCGGTCGCTCTCCGAGGGGGATGCGATCGCTTTCGGTACGGAGGAGCTCCTCGTCCTCGAGACGCCCGGGCATACGCCCGACCACGTGAGCCTGAAGACGCGCGACAAGGTCTTCACCGGTGACACCCTCCTGCTCGGCAGCTGCGGTCGCACTGACCTCGGAGGGGGCTCGCCGGAGGAGCTCTACGCGTCCCTGACGCAGAAGCTGCTGACCCTCCCGGGAGAGACGGAGGTCTATCCTGCGCACTACGGCGCGAAGCACGCCTTGACCGAGCGGTACGTGTCGACGATCGGCTTTGAGCGCGTTCGCAACGAGGCGCTCACCCAGGAGTCGCTCGAGGCGTTCGTTCGGTACATGAACGAGGGTTGGCCGCCGAAGCCGCTCGATTTCGACCGCATCGTCTCCGCGAATCTCGACGGGTAGCCGGTCACGACCTTTCCCCTCGCGCAACCGCGTTTCTTCGCCCGTACCCTGTCGAAAATTCGTCAGCGTTAAGTCCCCTCCCGGGTCGGGACGCGCGATGATCGTCCGCGCCGGGCTCACCGGGCCGTTTCCCCGCTCCGAGGCGTTGGTGACCGCCACCCGGGACTTCGACCGGGGTCGAACGAGCGCGGACTCGCTCGAGGCGCTCTTCGCGCGGACCGAAGGGGAGGTGGTCGCGCTCGAGCACCGGCTTGGATTCGACGAGACGACCGCGGGCTACCTGCGCTGGCCGGACCTCTTCCGACCGTTCGCCGAGACGTGGGAGGAATTCACGGTCGGTCCGCTCACCCGGTGGCTCGAGACGAACACGTTCTACCGCCAACCGATCCTTCTCGCCCCGCCCGGTCGGACCCCGGGGGCGATCGCCTCCCGGCTGCCTCCGCCGCTCCACGACGCGTCGGCGAAGGCGCGCGTCCTCCTTCCGGGTCCATACTCCTTCGCCGTCATGCTCGACAACCGCTCGGGGGAGACCGAAAGCGCGCTCATCCACCGGCTCGGCCGCCTTCTCGGCGAGGAAGTGAAGGAGCTGCGGGGCCGCGGGTTCACCACGTTCCTCTTTTCCGAACCGCAGCTCGTCGTACGGCCCCCCGAGGGCCCGCGCGCCGAGGCGGTGGTCGCCGGTTACCGCGCCGTGGAGGCCGCGCTCAACGGCGGGACCTCGATCGTCTGGACCTACGGCGCCGACGCGCGACCCGCCTTCCCGCTGCTCGACCGTCTTCCCGTGTCGGCGGTCGGCTTCGACCTCGCCGAGACGGAGGTCGACCACCTTCCCGCCGGTCCTTCGCGCCTCGGGCTCGGGCTCGGGGTCATCGACCCACGCACGACCCTCGAAGAGGACCCCGCGGAGGTCGCGCGCGTGGTCCGGGCCGCCCACGCTCGCCGCCCCGCACCCACCGTCTGGCTCGGCCCGGGCGGCCCGCTCGACCTTCTCCCGTGGGAACCGGCGGTACGCAAGCTCCACGTCCTTCCGGCCGTCCGCCGGGCCTTGACGGAGGGGTCGCCGTGACGCGAGGGCTGTTCCCGACGCAGGAGATCGGTAGCCTCGCGAAGCCCCGCTGGCAGATCCAGGGTCAGCGCTCGGAGGCGCTCGACGAGAGCGCACGCGAGGAGCTGAGGAGCTGGGACGCGCGGGTCGGGTTCGCCGCCGAGGCGCCGCAGGTGCGCGATGCGCTGCTCGCCGGTCGACCGGAGGACGCGGCCCCGGACGCGGTCCGGGACCTCGGCGCCCTCTTCGGCCTGCGGTTCCTCGAGACCGCCGGGCTCGACCGGGTGTACGACGGGGAAGCCCGTCGCATCGAGATGTACGAGTATCCGATCCGCCAGATGCACGGCTTCCGCTTCGGTGGCCACGTGCGCTCCTTCGACAGCAAGTACTACCTCAAGGCGGCCGTGACGAGCGAGGTCCGTCTCGACCACCCGTACCACGTGGACGAGTTCGAGTACGTGCAACGGCACGCGCGCGCGGAACCGAAGCTCCCGATCACCGGTCCGTACACGCTCGCCGACTGGTCGTACAACGAGTACTACCTCGCCCGCCAGCCAGGCTGGAAGGGACGCGCGGCACGCCGCGCCGCGCAGCACGAGTTCGTGGTCGACCTCGCCCGTCGGGCGATCCGCCCGACCCTCGCCGCGCTCATCGAGGCCGGTTGCCGGGTGATCCAGATCGACGAGCCGGCGGCCGGCACGCATCCGGACGAGGCGTCGATCGTGGTCGACGGGTTCAACGCGGCGACGGAGGGCCTCGACGCGGAGTTCACGATGCACATTTGCTACTCGAACTACGCCGACCTCCTGCCCGCGCTCCTCGAGGCGAAGCGGTGCCGGCAGTGGGCCTGGGAGTTCGCGAACCGCGACACGACGGGGCACGACGGCTACGCGGTGCTGAAGACGCTCGCCGAGTACGGCGACACGCGGGACGTGGGGCTCGGGGTCGCCGACGTTCACCGCGACACGGTCGAAACGCCCGAGGTCGTCGCGGAACGCATTCGGAGGGCCGCGAAGTACCTCGGCGACCCGGCGCGGATCTGGGTGAACCCGGACTGCGGTCTGCGGACCCGTAGCCTCACGGTCGCGCGGGCGAAGATCGAGTCGGTCGTGAAGGGCGCCGCGCTCGCGCGCGTCGAGTTCGAGAACCCGCGACGCTAGTTCGGTAGTGGGCGCCTCACGGACCGGAGAGGACCTCGGGACCGGTCGCTCCGACGAGGACCGTGTGTTCCGCCTGGGCGACGATACCGTGCCCGCGCTCGACGAACACCGGGTACGATTGGAGCCGACGACGGTACTGCTTGAGCGCGCTCGCCTCCTCGGGCGACGCGACCCAGCGAGCGGTGAACGGAAGCGTCCGGAACCGGTGGAACATGGCCGCGAGCGCGGGGTCGGAAGGGCCGGGGTCCGCGCGGAACCGTACGATGTTGCCGAACGGGCCGTTCCCGATCTCGCCCGCGCCGTGGGTCGCGAACGGTTCGATCGCGATCACTTCGCCTTCCTCGAGCACCGCGTCGCTCGCGCCCGGTACGTTCGGAATCGCCTTGCCCGCATGCAGTAGGTAGCGCTCGATCGAGTGGCCCGTGAGGTTCGCGACCGGCTTCAACCCTCGGGCCCGGATCGCTTGCGCGATCGCGCGCGAGATCTCGTCGACGCGGACGCCGGCCCGTACGCGCGCGATCCCGGCGGCCCGACCTTCCCGCGCGGCGCGGATGAGGTGGTCGTACTGGTGCGTCCCCCCCACCTCGACCGTGTCGGCGGTGTCGGCGATCGCTCCCTCGAGATGGGCGCCGACGTCGACCTTCAAGAGGTCTCCCGCGACGAGCGTGACCGGGTCGTCGGGCGCGGGGGTGAAGTGGGCCGCCTCGTCGTTGCGCGAAAGGTTCGCGGGGAACGCGGGCTCGGCCCCCTGCGAGCGGATGAACGTCTCGACCTCCACCGCGACGTCCGAGAGGCGGGCTCCCGGGACGGCGATCCGGAGCCCGAGCTCGCGGGCCCGGGCCGCGATCCGGGCGGCCTCGCGCCAGCGCTCGAGGTCCGGAGGATATCGGGCCATGGGCGTTCAGCTCCTCACGATCTCGCGCGGCTCCTCGCCGATGAGGTCGACGAGGGTCGACGGTTGCCCCGAACCCCGCGGGCCGGCCGACAGATAGACCCGCACCGCGCTTCCGAGCGACCGGCGGGCCTGCGCGACCGTGCGGGCGGTCGTCTCGCCGTGCCGGTTGGCCGAGGTGGCCGTGATCGGACCCGCGAGGCGGGCGAGCTCGCGCGCGACGGGGTGGTCGGGCACCCGGAACCCGATCGTCGCGAGGCCGCCCACGCTCGGCGCGAACGCGCGGCGAGCCTCGGCGGACGGCGTCAACAGGACGGTGAACGGTCCGGGAAGATGGCGGCGCAGGAAGCGGCGTGCGGCCGGCGAGACGCGGGCGTACCGCTCGACCTCTTCGGTCGAGCTCACGCAGACCGAGATCGGCTGCGAGGGCGAGCGGCCCTTCGCCGCGACGAGCCTCGCCACCGCCCCCCGATGGCGCGCGAGCACGCCGAGACCGAGGAGGGTGTCGGTCGGGTAGACGACGAGCCCGCCCTGACGGAGCGCCTGCGCCGCGTCCGCGAGGGCGGTCCCCATCGTTCTAGACGTATTCCTCGCCGACGCGCGAATAGGCGGCGTACTCGTCCGCGGTGAAGTAGAGCGCGAGCTCGCGCGCGGCGGATTCGGCGGAATCGGACGCGTGAATGAGGTTCGGGGTCATCCCGAGCGCCAGGTCGCCTCGGATCGTTCCGGGGGCGGCGGTCTGAGGGTTGGTCGCTCCCGTCAGGAGACGGACGACCGCGATCGCCGAGCGGCCTTCGAGGGCGAGCGCGAGGACCGGCCCCGACGTGATGTGCTGGATGAGCGCCGGATAGAACGGCTTTCCCTGGTGCTCGGCGTAGTGGCGCTGGGCGAGCTCGGGCGCGACCCGAAGCATCTTCGCGGCCACGACCTTGAGCCCCTTCTGCTCGAATCGGGTCACGATCTCCCCGACCAGACCGCGGCGCACTCCGTCCGGCTTCACGAGAGCAAAGGTCCGCTCGACGTTCCCTTCCGCCATCGGCCCGCCGAGCCCGGCCGGCAGGTAAAGGTTACGCGCCGAGGGCGAGAGCGTATCCTTTCGGGAGTTTCGCGGAAGGTACCACGATGGCACGACCGACCGTTCGGGTCCACCCCTCGGTGCACGGCTTCGACCGGGCCGCCGCGGCGTACGAGCGCGGACGCCCGGATTACCCGCTCTCGGCGGTCCGCCACCTCGCTCGGGTGCTCGGTCTCGGCCCTTCGCGCACCGTAGTCGACCTCGCGAGCGGGACCGGGAAGTTCACGCGCGCCCTCGCTCCCCTCGGCGCTGCGCGCGTCGCCGTGGAGCCGACGGTCGGCATGCGCGAGGTCTTCGAGCGGGTGGTGCCCGACGTTCTCGTGCTCGATGGAACGGCCGAGAAGATGCCGCTCCCCGACGGGTTCGCGGACGCCGTGGTCAGCGCCCAGGCGTTCCACTGGTTCCGAACCCGGCCCGCTCTGCGGGAGATCCGAAGAGTGCTACGGTCGGGCGGTGGCCTCGGACTCGTCTGGAACACCCGGGACGATTCGGTACACTGGTCGCGCCGGCTCAGCGAAATCCTCGAAGCCCGCGGCCGCTCCGCCATGCCGTGGCGGGAACGAACCTCGGGGAGCTACTGGACGACCGTGTTGCGGCCGGCGTTCTCGCGCAAGGGCTCCGGTTTCTCGCCCCTTCGCTACCGCGCGTTTCGCCACTTTCAGGACGGGACGCCGGCATTGTTCGTCGACCGCGCGATGTCGGTGAGCATGATCGCCATTCTTCCCCCCGCCGAGCGGCGCGAGGTGGCCCGCGAGGTTCGCGAGCTCCTCGCCACCGAACCCGAGACCCGGGGCCGCTCGCGGATCCGCCTCCCGTACCGCACGGACGTGTACTGGGCGTTCGCTAGGTAGCCCGGGCATCGCACTCGCCGAACCACGGACACCGAGCGCATCGGGCGCGGGACGGGGTCGCGCGTCCATCGTAGGGTCGCCGGAGCTCTTCTCGGAGCGCGAGGAGTTCCTTCCGCGCGCGGTCGTCCCAGCGGACACGGAACTCCCCGTCCGAATACCGGAGCACCCCGTAGGGAGGGGCGACCCCCGTCGTTTCCTCGACGAGCAGGCAGTAGGCCCGGACCTGGACCACGTGCGAGGGGCTCGGCCCGCGCGGCGGGGTCGACCGGCTCTTGAACTCCACCGGGACGACCCGTCCGTCCCGCAGGCGACGCAGCTCGTCCGGTCGTCCGACGAGACGGTAGCGCTCGGACCGAAGCGTGGTCGGACGTCCCGCGTCCACGGCGACCAGCTGGCCGCCGGCGAGGTCGGCGCGACGTTGCGAAAGGGCCCGGAGCGCCCACGCCGCGAGCCCGAGGCCGACGAGGGTCAGGAGCCCTGCGATGACCAACGGAGAGGTCAGGGGCGAAAGATCCACCATATCCCCACTCCGGTGAGGGCGATGCCGAGCAGCAGGACCCCCCAGTACGTCCCGCCGCGTTCGGCGCGATGGCGCTCGGCGGTCAGGACGCGGTCGTGGTAGCGAACGCCACCGCGGGCGCTCCGCTGGGAGGCGCGGCTCGGGCCTTTCCGGGGCGGGTGATGCCGGTACCAGTGCGAACGAGGACAGTACGCGTAGTCCGCGAGGTCGGACGCCGAGGTCCAGCTCTCCTCGGACTCCATGCGGAGGGACGCGCATCGCGCGAGGGCTTACGGATTCCGCTCCACGCGCGGGGCGGGAACGGGGTTCTCACTCGCTTGTCGGGGTCTCGGCCTTCTTGCGAGGCCGTCGTGGCTTCGCCGCGGGCGCCGGCGAGGGAGCGGTCGATTCGGTCTTCGCCGGTGTCTCCTTCGGAGCGGCCGGCGCGGCAACGGAGGCGGCTTCGACCGCCGGTGGGGCCGGTGCGCGGACCGGGGCGGCGGTACGGCGTCCGGGGCGGGTGCGGCCGGCCTTCGTGCCGGTCGACGCGGTCGAGCCCCGCTGGGCCGACGAGCGGTCCGCGGCGCGCTTGAGCTCGTGCGCGCGGGTCCACTTGAAGCGGTGGCCGACGCGGCCGAGATTGAGCTGCTGCTTGCGGCAGGAAGACGTGCAG
>JBEKEY010000025.1:0-28023 GCA_050013595.1 Thermoplasmata archaeon
GAGCCTCCTCGGTAGCTTCCCGAGCGACTCGGGTCGCGTCGGGATACAGCCCCGCATCGATCTGTTGGCGAGCTTCGCCGGCCCGTAGGCTCGCGGGCTCGGTGTCGGCGCCCACGTCGGACGCCTCGCGGATTTGCCGTTCCGCGGCGGCGAGGGCGTCCCGAGCCCGGCGGTGACCCTCGCGTGCGATACCTAGCGCGTCGGAGGCGAGGAGGGAGTGCTCGAGGACCGGTGGGTACTCGTGGCCCTGGAACGCCAGCTTCGCAGCGGCGAGCTCCTCGGTGGCCACGGGGGATAGTATGCCGTCCACCGCGGCACGGGCGATGGACGACTCGGCGGCCGCGAGCGAACCCTCCGCGATGCGCCGCTGGAGGTCCGCGCGTTCGAGCTCGCCTTCGCTCTGTCCCGCGAGTTGAAGGGCCTCGACGGGGCGTCCTTCGTCGAGCGCCATCCGGGCCCGATGGAGGAGATTTTCGGCGAGCGAGGTAGCGATGCCTTCCTTCCGTAGCCGGGTCACGGTGGCCTGGAACCCCGCCAACGTCTTCGATACGTGTTGGTAGGTCGCTTGGATCAGCTCCCGCTCGAGCGGACCACCGAGCTCGACCACGCGGGCATACTGTCGCTCGGCGAGCAGCTTGTCGATCCGCTCCATCTGTTCTCGCAGCGAGGGTGTGTGGACGTGGAGGAGGTCCGCTTCGGCCAGGGCTTCGCGGGCCCGCTTGGCCACCCGCTCGGCGTGTTCGACGAACCCACGCGTCGACACGAATTCCGCGCGCGCTGCGTCGAGCAGCGCCGCCGCGCCGATTGGCACCGGGAGGGCGATCCTTCGGCGGGCTTCTCCGAGCGGTAAGAGGATCTTGTCGAGGTCGACCCCCGCGGAGCGCGCAATATCCAAGTCACGTTCCAAGGCCCGAAGGTTCTCGTCCAGGATCGGCCGGATGTTGGCGTTGAGCTCCTCGTGGAGGAGCCGTGCGCCGGTCCGGGTCGCCTCGGGAGGAGCGGTCGCGGCTTCGGTGCGAAGCTGCTCCAGGCGGGCCTGGAACGGTTCCATGGGAGCGGAGAGCCGGCGGCCGTCCTCGATCAGGTGTTCCACGTCCCCGAGGAGCCGGGTCGTCTCGCCACGCGCGGCCTCGTCCCCGAGCTTGTGCTCGACCTCTTCGAGCGTCGCGTGGGCCCGGTCGAAGTCCAGGCTCTGGAACGCGAGGCGAACGTTGCGCAGAGGCTCGTAGAACGGATTCGGGTCGACCCCGGCTTCGCGAAGGCGTCCGAGGGTCTCCTGCGTGCGCGCGATCCCCTCGAGGATCGCTTGTCCGGCGGCTCGAGCGCGCAGCGCGGACTCTTCGAGCCGCGTCGCGAGTCGGTAGGCGTCCGCGAATCGGCCCGCGCGCGCCGCGCTCTGCGCTTCGTCGAGCTGCCCGCGGAACTTCGTGAGGTCGAAGCCCATCGTCTCGAGCTCGACGAGCGAGAGCTTGGCGTGCGAGACCGACTCCTCGCTCCTCAGGAGTTGCTGCTGCTGGGCGCGGGTGCGGATCTCCTGCGACGCCCGCGACGCCTTGACGAAGTCCCCCATGTTGAAGATCTGCTGGACCTCGTCGATCTGTCGCTGGATCTCGTCGCTCGGGCCGCCCATCGTCTCGAGGACCTCGCGCTCGGCCTCGAGGATCTCGACCAGCGCGGAGGCGTGCGCCGCGACGACCGCCCCGAACTCACGTTCGGCCCGGCGCAGGCTCTCGATCGAGCCCATCAGGTCCTGCTTGACCCGAAGGGTCACGTCCGCGTCCGCGAGGAGCCGACGGACCGGGGCGACCAATGCCTCGTCCGGGATGTCGGAGAGTCCCTGCTCCATCTCCTCCACCCGACGCGCCACGTAGGGGGTCGCCGCCCGGCGGAGCTCCGTCTCCGCTCGGGAAATCCGCTCGGCGCTTTCCGCGAGCTCGCCCGTGTCGAGGAGCTCGCGCGCTTCGTTCATGTCCCGGTCGGCCCCGGGGGAGAGGAATTGGCGTTCCCTCGCGTAATCTCGGGCCTTGTCGAGGCCGGCCCAGCGCTGGGCGAAGAACTGGAGGGCTTCGCGCCCGAGATGGACGACCGTGTCCTTCAGCAGTTCGCGGGCCTGCGTCACTTCAGCCCGGTCGAGCGAAGCTCGGATCCGGATGAGCGAGGGGTCGAACGGTTCGATAGAGAAGCCCGTCTTTCGGAATCGAGCGGCCATCTCCTCGAGCGATTGGAGCTCGTCGCGGGCGGTGTCGAGCTCGTCCGTGAGCCGGCTGACCTTGTCGAGGGCCTCCTGGCTCGCGGCGAAAGCCTCCGAGTAGATCTTGAGGCGGAGCGCCTCGCGCGCCCGGTTCATCGCGGCGAACACTTCGCTCGGGTCGCGACCCAAACGACGGGCGTCCGCGATCCGGGGCCGGGCTTCATCGAGAAGGCCGGCGACGACGGTGACGATCGGCTCCTCCGCGGCCCGGCGGGCCTCGAGGAAGATCGGGCCGATCTCGAGCGCGGGTGAGGTTCGAATGCGGGATAAGGCGTCGTCGACGGCGAGGCGAGCGGAGGAGGGGTCCACTCCGTACTCCCGAGTCGAATCGAGGGAGGTGCGCAGCGCCTCTAGGATCTGGACACAACGCTCTCGGAGCGCCTCGCCTACCTCGCGGATCGCGACTTCGGCCGTGGGGACGACGTCAGGCCACCGGTCCGGAGCCGCGTCGGCCCCCGCCGTGAGTGCCGCTTCCAGATGCGAGGTCGGGGCGCCGAACTCCTTCGCCGCCGCGACGAGCCGCGTGCCCTCGTCCTGGACCTTCTGACGGCGACCGGCGGATTCGGGAAGGCCGGTCCGGAGCAGTCGGTCCACCCCCTCGAACGCTTCGGCAAGGCGGTCCTCCTTGACGGGAAGCAGCGCGTCGTCGAGCCGTTTTTCGAACTCGCTCCGACGGGCCCCGGTCAGGCCGGCCCAGGTCGCGACCGCGAGGGCGCGCTCCCGGACCTCATTGACGTGGGCCACCTCCGACGAGTGGAGCGCTTCTTCCACGTGGGCGAGCCGTGCCACGGTCGCCGACCACGCTTCGCCCTCGGGAGGATGGGCGAGCGCGTCGAGCTCCGTGTTGACCTCCGCCGGGACCACGAATCCGAGTCCGGAGAACCGACGCACCGATTCGGCCGTCCGGGTACGACGTTCCTGGATGGTCGTGGGGACGGTCTTCGAGAGGTAATCGGTCATGGCCTTGGCCTGACTTTCGACACCGTTCCAGTCGGCCCGGCGGGCGAGCTCGCGCAAGGCTACCTGGCGTTCGTGAGCTTCCGGCGGAGCGATGCCGAGCTGGTCCAACATCGCGATCTGATCGTCGATATCCTTCAGCGTCGCTTCGGCCGTTTGCCGCTGCTTCTTCAGCGCTTCAGCCTTTTCTTGGAGGATGCGGGTGAGGCGGGATGACGATACGGACCCCAATCCGCCCGGACCTGTCGTGCGACCACCCCCCTAAACTGAGCCGACCCGACAGCGGCTTTCGCACGCTTCGGACACCGGTTTCATGCCCGGTCCCCCTTATTAATGAAGCGAGGTGCGCGCCGTTCTCCTCGGCGACTCCCGGAGGACGGCTCTACGTGCGGGTGATCCGCCGTTTTCCCATCGCGTCGAGGTACTGGACCTCGGCGCCCGGAGCGACCTGCGTCTTGGTCTCGGCGTCGAGCGGGAGGCTGAATGTCTCGTAGGACTCGAGGTCCATCAACTGGACCTCGGCGTCGGTCATCGAAAGGACCTGGGCCTGCCGCTTCCCGATCAACGGCACTTGGACCTTGTGCTTCACGGGGTAGACGACACTGCGCTTGGAGCCATCGAAGAGTCCGACCGCGTCGATCCGCGCCTTCGCCTCGCCGTGTTTCCCCGGCTTGGAGGTCTGGATGCTCAGAATTCGACAGGGCTCCTCGTCGATGAGCATGTAACGGCCCTCTTTGAGCTCCCGGACTTCCTGCGTGCTCCAGGCCATCGGGTCTTTCCTCGGGTGGCGGGCAGATTTGCGGGAGGATAAGAGTTCCCCCGACCGGGGGGCTTCTCGGCCACCGGTTTTCCCGACGAGGGTTTAATCCCGCGAACCGGTATCCTATCGGTAGGGAACGACCTATCGATATGGACACGGTCCCTCCGGACTACAACGCACATTCGGTCGAAGGGGACGTCCTCACCCTCTGGAGGGGACGGCGGCTACCCCCGGCGGGTGGGGTGCTCGGCCCCCCGAGCGGACCGGCGGTCCGACAGTACGTCGGCGCGTGGACGCAGGGCGACTTCCCTTCCCTCGTAGCTCACCGAGCGGTGGTCGCCGACGTCGACGCTCGGTACCTCGAGCTCGTGGGCCGGCGCGCGGTGGCGACGCTGCGCCAAGGCACGGGCGTAGGACCGACCGCGACCTCCGCCGTACCGGCGCTTCTGACCGCGCTCGGCGTCTGGACTGGAGGAGACGGCACGGCTCCGTGGGATTCGGAGGACCGACATGCGGGTGTTCAAGCGATCGTCGGTCGACTCGCGTCGAAGGGGATCCTGGTCACTCGGGACGGCGCTTTCCGTATGTGCCCCTCGTGCGGGTCGCCGCGAAGTCCCGAACGCATCATCTACGAGGAACGAGAAGGCGACACGTTCCTCGTACGCTTTCCGGTGCGGCTCAAGGACCTGACCGTCAACGTCCTGGTTTGGGTCGATGTCCCGTGGAAGCTCCTCGGCACGAGCGCGCTCCTCGTGAATCCGGACCTCACATACGTGATCGCGGGCTATCGACGACGGGACGACCGAGAGTTGGTCCTCACCTCGAAATCGTCCCTGGACCGTCTGCGCACATGGATCCCCGAAGCTTCGCTCGAGGTCGTCGAGGAGCATCCCGGACGCGCCCTCCAGGGAACCCCCTATTCCTATCCCCTCCGCCATGAGTTTCCGATCGGCGGGGACCTGACGGCCCCGGGCGGCACGATCCTCGTGGCGTCCGATGTGACCGACACCGGCACCGGTATCGTTCCCCTCGTGCCCGGCCACGGGCCCACCGATGGCCGGATCGCCGCCCGTACCGGTGTCACCGGTTGGCCCCTCGTCACCCCGAAGGGAAAGCTTGACTTCACGCTCCTCCACAAGTACGCGGGCCTCGACCTCGAGAGCGCCAACGAATTCGTCCTGCGCGACCTTTCGGAAGCGGGTGCCTTGCTCGCGCGACTGCGCGTGAAGCGGGGAGTTCCACGGTGCGCGATATGCGGTACGTCGCTCCTGTGGGCCCCCGGTCGCGCCTGGTGCCTCGAACCTTCGCATCTTCCTCCCGAACGTCGCGAGCTCTTCTCTCGCCTCTTGCCCGAGGAGACGCTCCCGGACCTCGCGGAGGTCGCTCCGTGGCCCGTCAGCGAAGCGCTCACCAGCGAGGACTCCACCGCGGTGGCTCTGCTCGAATGCGCACGATGCGACCGGCTCGCAGCGCCGGACGGCCCCGTGGCCTGCCCCTGCGGCGGTCAACGGACGATCATCCAGCGGCGACTCCTTCCCTCGAGCGGCGGCGCCTTCTCGGCCTGGGCCCGTTTTGACCCCTTTCCCGACGGGGACTCGGTCCATCTGTACGTGGGGGAACGCCGTCGCGTCCCCTCGCTCGTCAATCACCTGGCCGCACTCTCGGGAGTGCAGGGCTTCGTCGGCGAGGTGAACCTGACCGTCATCCCGACGGTCGCGGCGAACGACGCTCCCGAGCTCGTGGTCAGCTTCGGCGCGGATGCCGTTCGCGCGGCGTTCATCCGCAGCGGACTCCCGGATTCTCCTCTGGGAAGTTTCGCGGAGCGATGTCGTCAGGAATCCGACCGGATCCGGCGCTGGTGGGTGCTCTCCCAGGAGGTGCTCGGGATGTGCGACCCCTCGATGCTGGCGGCGTTCGCGCGTCCGATCGGGGGGTTCCTCGGGGACCTCGAGGTGGAGGACCGCGCGATTCTCGCGCGATGGGAACGCACCCGGACCCTCGCGCTCGCCCACTACGACCACTGGGCGCCGGCGCTCGTGCACCGCCGTGCGTTCCGATTCCTCGATAACGACCTCGTCCAGTACCGGAAGCTCGTCGCCCCGCGTCTCGGGCTGGCGGGGACCCCGACCACCAAGCGGGCGGCGCTCCGGACGCTCGCCCATCTCCTCCGGGGCCTCTCGGAGGTCCTCGCGCCCATCCTGCCGTTCACCTCGGAAGCGATGCATCGTGCCCTCGCTGCCGAAAGGACCAGCGTCTTCGAGCAACCGATGGCCGGTCTCGATCGGGCCCTGCTGAACGACGAATTGGTCGCGGCCTGGGACCGTTGGGGGAAGGTGCTGCGCAGTGTCGATCGATTCCGGCGGTCGCTCGCGCTGCCTCGGACAACCGTCCTACCGTCGCTCGTCCTGGTCGTTTCGGCCGACGACTTGGGCGACAAGCTCCGGGCGGAGAAGGAGACCCTCGCCCGCCTCGCCGGGGTCCAACGATTCGAGGTCGCGTCGCCGCGCGAGCCTTGGACCGGCCGCCAGCGCACGATCCGCCCGATCGAAGCGGAGATCCAGAAGGCGTACCCTTCCCAGGCCTCGCAGATCGTCCACTTGCTGTCGCGGATGGCGCCCCGTCGTTGGGAGACCGCGGTGGGACATGAGGAGCTCACGGTCGTGATCGACGGGCAGCCGCGTCGGATCTTCCCGAACATGGTGGCTCTCTCCGACACGCTGCCCGATCGGGTCGTTCCCGTCCCGTGCTCGATCGGGGAGCTGTACCTCGAACTTCCGGCCGGCGCGGATTTCGCACGGGCGCGAGCTCCGCCGCTTTCCGGGGACGCGTTTTGGCTCGTGCGTCGCATCGAGCGGAGGCTCCGGTCGGCGGGCGCGACATCGGGCGCGGTGACGCGCATCGCTCTCGTGACGGCCCGCGACCCCCTCGCGACGGAACTTCGGGTCGCCGCGGAGCCGATCGCCCGCTACCTGGGACTTCGGGAGCTCCGGGTCGTCGAGAAATCGGAGGGAGCGATCCCACCGGATTCGATGAGCGGACGCACTCGAACGGGGGACCGATGGTGGATCCATATTCCCGACCTTTCGCTCCCCCCGCGACATGAGAAGCGGCCCCGGACGCGCGTCCGGATGGAGCGGGTCTCGACGTCGACCGCAGCGACTCCCGAGGAATTCGACTACTCCGACGAGAAATTCGTTGCCCACGAAGAAGCCGTTCGAGCCCTGGGCCAGGAGCTGGATGACATTCTCGGCGTTCCCCTCCTAGGCCCGTCGAAGGTCGCCGGCGCGTGGGAGCAGGGCATCCACAGCGTCGACGACCTGCGCCATGCATCGTTCGAGACGGTGACCGAACTCCCGGGCTTCGGCGGACCGGTCGCCGAGGCCGTGTTCTCGAAGCTCGGCGGGACCATCCCGCCGGCTTCGACCCGACGGACCCGCCCGCCGCCGTTAAGGGCGATCCGGGCGGCCGCCCCGGAGTTCCCGGCTCGCCCTGTGGCCGAACCCGCGGTGGAAGCAAGACGATCGTCCGGGACGCTGCCGGCCCTCCGAACCGCGGGGCCCGTTCCCGCGATGGACGAAATGCCCCCTTCCGTCGAACCGGTCCCTCCCCCCGTTCCAAACGAGCCTTCGCAACCTATCGGTGGCATCGCTCTCCCATCGCCGAAGGCGGATGACCTCGCGATCGAGACCTCACCCCCGGCAACCGATGTGGCGGGCCCGGAGGTCCGCGAGGAGGCTCACCTTGACGCAGCCCCGGAGGGGGAGATCCCCAACGCGAGTGCGCCACCAGAGCCAATACTACCATCCCCGGAAGTGGTCCCAGAGGCTCCCGTTCCAACTGCCCCGACCGAGGTGGCCGAATCGACGGCCTCCGCTCCGGTGTTGGAAGAAACTCCGGGGCCAACGGAAATCATTCCACCGGCGTCTTCGATCGCAGAAATGGAACTCACGCCGGCCGGCGAGCCGGCCGAACCTCCTGAGAATCCGATGCCCGAACTCGAGAGACCCTCGGAGGAGGAGACCGCTCCCATCCCCCCACGGCCCCCCGAAGGAACTCCTGAAGCTGAGGAGACGGAGGAACCCAGCATTCCTTCTGACGAGGTCGCTGACGATTCCGAACCCCTCGCTCCGGAACTCGTAACCCCCGAACCGACTCCTGCGGAGTCGGTTGTGCCCGAACCGTTTGCTTCTGAACCGGTCGTCCCCGAGCCGGTTCCCCCCGAGTCGGTCGCCTCCGTGCCCGCGGCATTGGAGACGCCCCCGCCCGAACCGACTTCTCCGGAACCGGTCATGACCGAGCCGACCGAGGGGGACTCGTCCCCGCCCCCTGACCTCAGCCCGCCCGAAACACCCTCGGTTCCGAACGCCCCCGAGACTCCGTCGACGCCCGGCGAGACGCCACCCTCGGGTGAACCTCCCGAGCCGGCGCCGGAAGCCACCCCGCCCATCCCCGAGGAGCCGCCCTCGCCCGAAGAATCCCCGAACGACAAGACGCTCGCGGGAGATTCTCCCTCGGTCCTGTCGCCGACCGAAGCGACCCCGCCGGTCTCTCCGGAATCCGAAGTCAGCCCCCCGATGGTTCGTCCGCCGGAGATCGTCCAACCCTTACCGCGCCCGGAAACCGAGCTTGGTCCGAGCGAGGTCGCTCCGGCTCCGCCCTTGAAGGCCGCGACTCCATCGACCGACGCGGGGACCACCGTGCTTCCGACAATTCTTTCCGAACGCATCGAACCGGAACCCGCGGCCCCACCCTCCGGGATCGAACTCATGATCGGCGATTCGCTCGTCACGTCGCTCGGTGGATTCCTCGAAGCGGCGTCCGCGGGCCACCACGGCGTGTGTGTCGTTCGCGAGTCTCCCGAGCGGATCCGGGCCCGCGTCGGGTCGCGGCCGGTCGAGGTGTTCTGGTTGACGAACATCGGACGGGGGCCGGCACTTCGTCCCTCGGATCTCGAGGGAGCGTGGAGCTTCCTCACTCGGAAGCTGCTCGAGGAACAGGTCACGGCGTTCTTCCTCGAAGGGGTGGAGTATCTGGTCCGCCTCCACGGTGCCGATGTCGTCCTCACCGGCCTCGTGCAATTCGACCGCCTGGCGCGCGAGAACGATGCTCGGATCTGGGTCTACCTCGCCCCGTCGCTGATGAAGACCGAGGACCTCGAACGATTCCGGGCTACGTTCGGCGGCGCGCCCGCCCCGACCTAGGACCCAGCGGAAGATCCGTGGACTTCGGCCGCTTCGTAAGCATGGGTTGATAAACCCGAGCTCCGTGCGGAGGACATGCATTTCCTTCGCCGGCCGTTCGGGCGTGCCGGGCTCGTGGGCGCGTTTCTCGCGATGGCGGTCGTTGCTCTCCTCGTGAGCGTGCCGGTTCCGGCGAGGGCGAGCCCCACCTCCCAGCCCTCGGGCGCCCAACCCTTTGTCGCGGACGCGTGGTCCGTAACCTGGAACAACGTCGACGTCCAGACCGCTTCGACCTCGTCCTCGGCGCTGGGAATCGACTTCACGAGCTCGGCCACGGTCTTGTTCAGCTGGAACACAGGCTCCTCCGCCAAAGTCACCGTGGGCAGCGCCCAGCTGCAGATGTTCTACTTCGGGTTCGCCGTCGCGAGCCGGACCCAGACCGTCAACAACCCCGTAGCGAGCTCGAACTCAAGCATTCCGCTCACCTGGACTCCTCTCTCCATCGCTTACGTCCTCGAAGGTGTGTACAAGATCACCGCGAGTTTCATCGCACCGAACCAGACGACGTTGTTCAGCGAGAACTTCTACGTTCGAGCGAACGCGCTGTTCGGGTTCGTGGCCGCCATCCCGATCGTGCTGCTGATCCTCGCGATCTATGAGATCTACGCGCTCGTCCGGTCCGGGCGGTACGCCGCTCTGGGCCGCAAGCTCGCGGGCTCGCCGCCTTCGAACCCTCCGGCGTCGACTCCGCCGCCCTCGACCCCGCCGACCGAGTCTCCACCCCCTGCCGAGACGGCCGGAGCGGAGACCCCACCGCCCGGAGGCAGCTCGTGAGCGCCACTTCCCACGGCGCCTCCTGCGGGGTCGTGCTCGGCATCGTCATCGTGATCTTCCTTCAGCAGATCGCCTACCTCGACTTGAGCGACCTGGTACCGGCGCTCGAGTACCTCATCATCGGGATCATCGTCGGCGGCGTGATCGGTGCCGGTATCGGATTCGTCCTGGGTCGCAGTTATCTCGCGCGCCACGAGCTCAATCAGGCGACTTCCTCGAAGTAACCCCAAGCCTCGGGGGTCTTGGCACCGAATCTCCTCGAGCTGAGCTCACGGGGGCTTCGTGCCAGCGAGGGCCCAACGGCTGAAGGCGTCGAAGTTGTATTCCCGGCCCAAGAAGTTGCGGACCAGCTCGGCCGCCGGCCGGCTCCCGCCCGGCGCAAGCACCTCATTGGCATAACGCTCGGCGAGGGACCGGTCGGTGAGCGACCCCTTCGCCTCGAACGGGGTCAGGAGATCCCGTGCGATCACGGCCGACCAGAGGTACGTGTAGTAGAACGCGGAGTACCCGGTCAGGTGGCCGAAGCTCGCCATGGCGTGGTACTCCGGATCGATCGGAACCCCCACCTGCTTCGAGAAGATCTCTCGATAGAGCTCGGAAGCGTCGAATCCGTTCGGGTCGCGAAGGTGGACTTCCAACGAAACGCTCGCGAGCCCGGACTGACGGAGGACGAACGACGCGCGACCCATGGCTTCGGATTCCTTCAATCGGGCCACCAGGGCCGTCGGGATGGGCTCGCCAGTGTCGGGATTCCGTGCGAACCGCGCGAGGGTCGCCGGGTCACGCGCCCACTCCTCGAAGAGTTGGGACGGCGCTTCGATGAAATCACGCTCCACGGACCCCATCCCGCTGTAGACCCAGCGACCGTGGCCGGAGAGGAGGTGGTGGAGGAGGTGACCGAACTCGTGGAAGAAGGTCACGACGTCCCGGTACTCCATGCGCGCTTCCTCCACGGGCGTCTTGTCGTCGAGGAAGTTGCAGATCAGCGCCCCTTGAGGGAGGCCGCCTCCCAACACGCCGGTGCGCACGGTGAAGTGGGCCGCGTGAGTGAATTTTCCGGGCCGGGGCACGAAGTCGAAGTAGCACCGGCCCAGGGGGTCGCCCTTCCGCCCAACATCGTACGCTTCGACGGTCGGGTGCCATAGCTCGGGAGTGCGGTCGCGCCGAAACTCGAGGCCGAACAGCTCTCGGCACAGTTCGAAGAGTCCGTCGCGCACCGCGGTGTACGGCAGGTACGCTCGAAGCCGTCGCGCGTCGACCCCGTACTCTTCCTGGCGAATCTTGGTGCCGTAGTACCCGGTGGCTGCGAGCGGGCCATCCCACTCCTCGAGCTGCGTTGCCTCCGGTTGGTCCTTCTGCTTCCTCGCGAGCAATCGTGCCATCTCTTGGCGGGAGGGCTCTCGGACAAGGTTCCTTACCCGGTCGAGGAAGATCTCGACGGCCTCGGGGCGCTCGCTCATCTTGTCTTCGACAGCATACTGGGCGTAGTCGGCGTATCCGAGAAGTCGGACGAACTTCCGTCGTCCTACGAGCAGATCATGGAGCACACGGAGATTCTCGGGCGCCGCGACGTTCATGAATTCGTTGTAAAGGCGGCGACGCAGGTCGGCATCGTCGGCGTAGCTCATGACCGGGAAGACGTCGGGATACCTCGTCGTGATCCGTATCTTTCCGTCCGCGCCCGGCGCGTGCGTTGCGATGAAATCCGCAGGAAGACCGCGGAGGGGGTCCGTGCCTTCCGTCACCACCGATCGCACGGCCGAGGAGATGTTCGCGCTGAACTCGTTCTCGACCTGGTCGAGTTCGTTCGCGAGGTCGACGATCTCCTTCCGCCGGGGGACGGTCTGCTCCACGCCGGCACGTCGCATCTCCTTCAGCAACCTCTCGAGCCCCCAGCGGGTCGTCGGGTCTTGGTCCGAGAGGTCGATCGAACGAAGGTGGCGGTAGACTGACTCGTTCAGTCGAAACTCGTTGAAGAAACGGTCCGAATCCTCGGAGAGCTCGCGTCCGGCCACCCGTATCTCGGGGCTCGGGTGGGCTTGGAAGAGTAGACCCCCGTGGGCTCCTACGTCCCGTGCGGCCACGAGGATCCGGTTGAGGGGCTCCAAGAAGCTCGCGACGGTGGCGCTGCCGGGCCGCGACGCGAGGTCCGCGAGCTGTTGCCGCTCCTCCGCCAGGATCTCAGCGCCGCGCTGGCGCAGTTCGTCCGCGGAGAGAGCAAACGGGAGCCGGCCGAGCGACGCGACTCGCGGAGGGGGGCTTTCGGTGTCGGGCAACGCGCCCTCGAAACGGGCCGGATTCATTACCTCCACGGCGGTCGATGGGAGAGTCGGCCGCACAAATCGGGACGGGGCGACGACGCTTGCCCGTCCAAGGAATAGCATTAAAGGGAAAACCGCGAGCGATTCATGTTGTCACAGCTCGGCGAGTCGCCTCCCGATCGACCGGATCGTTCGCGCCGGGCCGGGGCTACGCCCGGCGACGAGACCGGTCGTGCCCCGGAAGCTCGTGAGGAGGAAAAGGGCGGTTATCGGACGACCGATTTCACGATCGACCCGGTCGGGTCCGAGGATGGACCGGACTCGGGGTCTCCGACCGCGCCGACCCTATCGCGTTACTCGCGAGCGGATGGTGAAGACGAGCATGTCCTACGTGAACTCGACCGACTCCGCGACGAACTCGCACCGCGCCGAGGGACAACTCCTCGGCCCGTGGCCGAGGAGCCGCCCCCGGCTCCGAACGATGCCCCGGAAGGCAGGAATTCTGCACCTTGGGGCGAGCCGAGCCCGTACCTCGAGGAGCGAATCACCGTAGCGCGGACCGCAGTGAGCGAACTCGTGACCCGATCGCAAGGGGTCGAGGAAGAGCTGGACGGACTTCGGCACGCCCTCGCGATGGTGGACCGCGAGATCGACCGGGCTTCGGCCGAGCTCGGCTTCATCCAGTCGAACCCTTGGGATGAAGGCGCAGGTGAAGCGGTCTCGTGGCGGGTGCCGACGACCCACCCGTTGGTGGGAGAACCTCCCGCCCTGCCTCCGCCCGCCCCCGTCGCTTCCAAAGGAGTGATCCCGCCTGACTCATCGATCCCCCCCCTCACGGGTTCGTACGAAGACTTCACAGTGGAGCGATACAACCGCACGGTCTCGAAGCTCCATGATCGTCGTCTCGCTCTGGGTTGGGGCACGGTCGCGGCCGCGGTCGCCATCAGTTCCAGTCTCCTGTGGCTCACGCTCCAGGCCCACGAGCCCGTCCCCCCGATCTGGCTCGCCGTCCTGCCCCTCGTCTGGATGGTCCCGGTTCCGTTCTTCGTTGCGGCCTTCCGCGGGACGCAGCGGGTTCTCCGAGAGAACCGGCTCGAGCTCTCGGAGGAGACGTGAGGCAGCCCACCGTCCTCTTCCAGGTGACGGCGATCGGAAAGAACGCCCGTGCCCTGGACGCGAGCGCCCGGTCCGTGCTGTACTGGATGCGGAACACGCCGAGGCTCGGCTTTCGGTACCTTCTGTGGTTGGTCGTGGAACCGGAGGGATACTGGAGCGCCCCGGTCGTCTATGACCGTCTCGAACGGGCAGGCGCCCGGCTCCTGATCGTGCCGGCCCTGTACCGGACCTCCCTCGGAACGACCGGCAAGGCTCGGGCACTTCAGTATGCCAGCGACGAGCGCGCTCGTCTCGGGCTCTCGGTGCCGGAGGTCTGGGTCTATCACCAGGACGAGGAAACGTGCGTCGGCCAGGACACGCTCCGAGGGATCTCCGATTTCGTGCTCGACGGACGGACGCTGGTCGGCGCCGGCATCATCCTCTACCCGATCGACTGGAGGGGCTCACCGAGCCATGTTCAAGAGCTCACCCGGTCGTACGACGACCTGAGGGTACTCGATTCGATGACGATGCCCGGGAACCCGACCGCCGGGTTCCACGGCTCTCATTTCTTGGTCCGCGCTGATATCGAGGATTCGGTCGGCTGGGACTCCCGAGGATACGCTCCCTCCGAGGATCTCATGTTCGAGATCCGCGTGCGCGCGCGCTACGGCTCGGTGTTCGGGCTCCTGAAGGGATTCGCCTACGAGAAGGGCGCGTTCTCCCTGCGCGACCAACTTCGTCAACGGCGTCGCTGGATGCACGGGGTGATGTTCGCGGTCCTTCACTGTCACGAGCTGCCCCGGCGCCGACGGCTCACCGTCGCGTACTCCGGGCTCTCGTGGTTCTCGGCGCTCCCCTCGGTCGCCATTCTCGTCGCGAGCATTGAGCTCCGCTACGGACCTCTCTTGGTCCTCACGAGCGTTTTCACGGGGTTCATCTGGGTCTCCATGATACTCGCGTACGTCGAAGGATATCGACTCCACGCTCACTACCTGGAGCGGGCTATCTCGATCCCCCGGTTCCTAGCGAACGGTCTGGTCGGCGCGCTCGTCGACGTCCTCGCTCCGTGGTACGCTCTCCTCACCCACCCGAATTCGGGCGACTTCATCCCGAAGGACCGACCGGACGAGGTCGCATTCCCCGCGGACCGGAGCTCTCCGGGAGCGAGCCGAGCCTAGGTACGGGACAACCCCATCGGTTCGAGGATGTCGGCGACGGAGCGGAGGTCGCCCAAGCGAAGTCGACTTCCCGCCTGGACCAACCCTTCCGACCTTCCGAGTTCGCAATTCAGCACGGCATCCTTCCAGACCGCCGGGCTGGAGCCCTCGACTCCGACGACGAAATCGAACAGTTGAGCGCTCTCCGGCAGCGCATCCGCCCACGTCATCACGAGAGAGACTCCCGACGCAAGGATGGCGCGAAGGGTGGGTTGAATGGAGTTGGCCGGAAAGATGGCCGCCAATCGATGGCAGTTCGACAGGCCGAACTGGGCGGGTCGTTTCCCGAGCGGGGCCCGGGAGATCCGTTCCTGGGTGTGGGCGGGGAGCCGAAGGAATTCCATCGCGCGTTGCAGCGACTCGGCGGGCTCGTCCGAATGGATCATGGTCGAGAACGCGTCACCGGGGTCGGGACTTCGCTGCAGCGTTGCCGGCTCGAGGATGCTGAGCTGGCCTTCGGGCAGCACGTGGCGCGCGAGCGGGTCGAGGGGGTCGAGCCGCTCCTCCTTCAGCCGTACGTCCGTCCACCAAAAGTTCGGCTGCGACCGGTCGAGGAGCGCATACATCACCCAGTTCAGTAGCGGCCGGCTCGAGCCGTGGAGGAGAACGCTCGTAGGGCGTTGAATCAGCTCGGGGATCAAGCCATGGGCCGCCGAGGGTCCCAGGGACATGTCGACAACGCTACGGGATTACGGCTGTATATACCCGCGGACAGGGGTCGAGTCGTGAGGGGGACCCCCTCCGCGGCACGGGGAATGGCCCGGCGCCGGTTCTCGAGCGGAACCTCACCTTGATGTAGCGAACCTCGCCATAACTTCGAAGACCGTGGTCTCGGTTTCCAGCCCCTCTCCACTGTCGGGCGGTGTTCCTTCCCTTCCGCCCGAGCTCTCGGTCGGGGCGCGAGCGATGGCCTTCTTCCGGGCCCACCCGATCCTCTGCCTCGCACTGCTCACGCCCGGGCTCCCGGAGTATCTCTCCACATCGAGCCCGATCGTCAATCTCGCCGTGAATCCGGTGTGGTTCTTCCTGCAGTTGGCCATCAACGTGGGCCAGTACACCGCGGGCGCGCTCCTCGTTCGAGAAGCTGTTCTGCGCTGGCACAAGGGGTGGGGCACGGTCGCCCTCCTGGGGCTGGCCTACGGGATCACGGAGGAAGGTCTCGGCGACAACACGCTCTTCAATTCGAACCACGGTGCGGATGGGGTCCTCGGTGCGTTCGGCCGCTTCGCCGGGGTGAATTGGGTCTGGGCGACCGGCGTGCTCGCCTTCCACATGATCTACTCGATCGGGCTGCCGATCGTGCTGCTCGGACTCGCCCTTCCCAGCACCCGGGGACGTTCCTTGGTGGGCCGGCGTGGGGTCGTCGTAGCGCTCCTCTCCCTCGCCGGTTCGACCTCGCTCGAGACCGTGATCGTGTACGGGTCGTTCGGGTTCTGGATGGGGATCCCGCTCCTTTTCGGGAGTCTCATCACCATCGCCGTACTCGTGACCCTCGCCTACCGTCTCCCGGCGAGACTCGGACAGCCGCTTCACCCGCGGCCCACGTTGACCGCCTTCTCGGCGGGAATCATGGGATTCGCGGTGTTCCCCGTCCTCTTCCTGCTCGAGTACGGAGGAGCGTACCTCCGAGTGCCCGCGGCCGAGGTCGTGGCGATCGAGATCGCCTTCCTGGTGGGGCTCTTCGAGATCCTCCGCCGAGGGGTGGGACAGAGCCGCAACGAGTACATTCTGGTCGCTCTCGCCTTCGGGTTCGTCATCTGGCAATCGGCTTTCGGGATCCTGCTGACCATCGGACTCCCCTACAACGTCCCTCTCGTGATTGCCGCGGTCTGGTTCTTCCTGCGGCTCCGAACCGCGTACGCGCCGCCGGAGCGGAGAACGGCCCCGCCCCGAGGGGCCGCCCCGGCGATGGTTCCCCAAGACGTCACGTGAGCCGAAGGAAGCTTCGGGCGGGCCACCCTCTCACAGGGGGCCATTCCGGGGCGAACCCGTTGCTCTTGGGTTTACGGGGGAGGGGGCGGCGGGAGTGGGGGACGCGGAGGAGGTGGAGGGGGCGGGGGAGTCCACGCCCCGGTCGGCGGCGGTGGGGCCGACGGCGTTACCCCAACCAATCCTTTCGAAGGTCGGTGACCTCGTGGGCAGAGGACCGAGACCGCGATCGCCACGACCGGCGCGGCGACCGCCGTCGCGCCCCGCCTGGGGAGGCGGTCAGCACGTCACGCCGTCACGGAGCGACCGGGCGGTCGAACACGTTTGGACGGCGCGGGCCGATTCTTCGGACCATGGAAGTCGTCGGAGCGGACGGTGTCCGCACAGTCTGCTCGATTGCAGCTGGTTCCGGCAGATCCTTTAGGTCCCTTTGTGGACGGAGAGTTTGGCGCTCGCGATGGCATTCTGGAGTTTCTTCCAGGCCGCGTCGCCGTTCTGCCCCGGTGGGAAGACCTGTCCGGCCTGCTCCGCCAATCGACGCTCGATGAATTCCCGAGCGGATCGGCAGACGGAACATATCTGGCATTCATCCCCGATCGGGCTCCGGGCCAAGCGCAGCAGATCGTCGGTCTCCTGAGGCCCGTTGAAGACCGCGGCTTCGTGCAGTTCGCACTGATCCCTATCGGTCATCGTCGCCGGATACCCACGAGGGGAGAAAAAGGGGATGAGTCGGGGACCCCCGGGGATGTGTCGGATCTGAAAACGCTCCTCCACACTCGCGTATCCTAGTCACCTTACCTCCGCATTCTGGGTGCCTCAACGCGGGTCCGGGCGTCGAAATGCCCTCGGGAATGTTCTGGAAAGGTGGCGACGGCGCTATCGGGTCCCCGGCCTTCCCGCACCGAGCCGTGGGCGAGAAAGAGCGAGACCCTATGACGCCGGGGAGCCGGTTCATGGTCCGTCCCGGATCGCGACTTCGGCTGAGCCGGTTGGACCCGGACGACGCCTCCGGTTTTGACGGCGGAAAGGAGGCGAGCCGCAAGAAGCTCGAGAAGCTGACCTCTCGATTGACCCAGCTTCAGGAACTCTTGTACGCCGGCCACCACCACTCGGTGCTCATCGTCCTGCAAGGAATGGATTCGGCCGGAAAGGACGGGACGATCCGGCGCGTCTTCGAGGGCGTCAACCCGCAGGGCGTTCGTGTCGTATCGTTCAAGGCCCCGACGGTCCCTGAGCTCGACCACGACTTCCTATGGAGAGTCCACGAACAGCTCCCGGCGCGGGGCGAGATGGTCCTCTTCAATCGTAGTCACTACGAAGATGTCCTCGTCCCTCGGGTGCACCGGCTCGTCCCCAAGGAAGTCTGGGAGCGCCGGTTTCACGAGATCTGCGAGTTCGAACGGACGCTCACTCAGGAGGGAACGACACTTCTGAAGTTCTTCCTTCACATCGGCAGGGCCGAGCAGAAGCGTCGACTTCAGGCACGGCTCGACGACCCCACGAAGCACTGGAAGTTCCGCGAATCGGATGTCCGCGAACGATTGCTCTGGAACGCGTACACCCGGGCGTACGAGGAAGCGCTATCGAAAACGAGCACCCCCTGGGCGCCGTGGTACGTCGTCCCTTCCGACCGGAAATGGTTTCGGGACATGGTCGTCTCGGAACGGATCGTGAATGCCCTCGAAACCCTCCGGATGCGCTACCCGTCCCTCCCGCACGGACTCCGGGCCACCCGTATCTCGTAACCGAACGGGTACTGGGCCTTGTCGGGGAGAAGGTTCCCCGCACCTCGGCGAATCCTGCGGACGAGAATATTATCGCCGACCGACAAAACGACGAACCTTCTCCGGGGAGAAGTTCTCCATGCCCATGATACGAGTTCCGTCAGGGCGGACGAGCAGGGGGATCACATCCTGAGGTCCGAACCACCGTTGGACTAGGTCCTGTTGATCCCCGGGACGGTCCACGTCGACGATGGTCACGGCTCGGCCCGCGTGCTCGGCGGCATCGAGCACCATGTTGACGCAGATCAACTGCTGGCCCGGGAGGTGCCACGGGCGAGCGTCGGTCAACGGAGGCTGCTGGAAGCTGGAGCCCGGCGTGGGAACGCCTCCCGGCCCGAGACGCCCGGAGCCCGGCACGATCATCGCCGTCCATCGGAGAAGCAGGCCCACGCCCCCCAAGCGGATCGAGTTGGCGCCCGAGTCCGGCTCTCCGGCGACAAAGAGCAGCAGATCGTCCCCCACCGCGTTCGCCATTATCCCGGCATCGAACGCACGAGTTTAATGACTGCGGGGCCGCACTCCCCGGACTCCGAAGCAGTCCCCGAATCGCCGCTCCCAGGGGGTCCCGGAGAACCTCCGTTCCTGACGGGATTCTCGGAGAGTTTCGACCTTATCCAGGTCGACCTGCAATCTTCCGACGTCGCAGCACGACGATCACGAGGAGCCCCGCGCCGATGGCAACCACCAGGACTCCCACAATGAGATAAGCCTCGCTCGGAGGCAATCCGAGCACCTCGGGGTTGACGGTGACCACCGTGGTTGCCGTCGTTCTCCAAGCGTTCGCATCCGTGACCGTCACGTTCACCGCGAAGGTACCCGTCTCGGTGGGCGTGCACGAAAGCGTCGAGCGGTTCACGGGGGCACATCCCGAAGGAAGCCCCGAGTAGCTGTAGGTGAACGGACCGGAACCGCCGGAAATCGCGACCGAAAGGGTGATGCCCGACCCCTCGAGCAAGCCGCTCGGCGCGGCGACGAACGAGCTCACCGACGGATCCACCCAGACGCGAATCGGTCGGACGTGGCTCGTGGCGGTAACTCCGTTCGTGTCCGTGACATTGACCTGGACGGAGTAGTTGCCGGGGGACGCCGCCAGGCAGGAGATCGAGCTCGTGTTCGCACTGGCGCAGCCGAGTGGCAGTCCGAACCAGGCGTAGGTGTAGCCGCCCGACCCTCCGCTCGCCGCGGTCGAGAGATTGACCCACTGTCCAAGGTCGACCGAGGACTCCGAGAGGTTAGGAGCCGTGACTGTCGGGTCGCCGTCCACGTAGTATTCGAGCACGTGGCTCGTCGCACTCCCACCGTTCGAGTCCGTGACCGTGACGGTGACCGAAAAGTCGCCCCCTGCCGACGGTACGCACGAGTCCATGGCGGATCCCGAGGTCGAACAACCGAGCGGCAGGCCGGCCCAGAGATACTGGTACACCCCCGAACCTCCGCTGGCGACCGCGCGGAACAGCGCGGACTGCCCTGCGTCGACCGTCCGGGGCGGAGCAACGAGAGTGACTGTCGGGTCGGGATCTACCGAATACGATAGCGATCCGCTCGTCGTGTTGCCGAGCCCTGTGTCGGTCACGGTGACGGAGACGTTGAACGCCCCCGACTGGGAGGGCCTGCAACTCACTCTCAATTGATCGGCCGAAACGCAACCGGTGGGCAGCCCGTGCCATCGATAGCTGTAGGTCCCCGAACCGTCGGTCACGATGGTCGAGAAGTTCACTAGCTCGCCGACGTCGACCGCCCCGGAAGGCGACGAGGCGGGAACCGAAGGGGCGGGACCGGCCCCCACCGTGTAGCCCAGGCCCCCGCTCACGGAACGATAGTTGTTCGCGTCGGTGACGGTGACCGAGACCGTGTAGGTCGTGGGAACGCTGGGTGTGCAGGTGGGGGAAGGACCGGAAGTTCCCGTACAGGGGGCGGGGAGGCCGCTCCAAGCGTACGCGTACGGGGATTCGCCCCCGGTGACCGATTCGGAGAAGGCGACCGACCCTCCGGTTTCGACGGTCGATGGAGTCGGCGAAGGAATCGCGGTGCTCGGGTCCGACGACACGGCGAAGGAGAGGGTATCGCTCGTGGAGGTCTTCCCGAGGGAATCCTCGATCGTAAGGTTGATTCGGTACGTGCCCGGATCAATCGGAGTGCACGTGAGGGTGGTCGTCGTGGAGCTCGCACAGCCAAGCCCTCCGGGTGCGACATTCCAGGTGAAGGTGTCACCGCCGGACCCCGCGCTCTCGACCGTGGATCGGAATGTGACGGACTGACCCACGTCCGCTCTTCCGGGCGTTGCCTTGGGAATGGTCGTGCTGGGACCGCACCCCGTGGCAGTGTCCACGTAGAGCGTGCTCCCGGCGACGATCGAGCACTCACCGAGGGCGACCGAGCTTCCGGAGGAATTCACCCAGACCGGGTAGGTTCCCGGATCGAGGGTCAGGTTGGCTTCGTCGCCGACGAAGTTCCAGTCGACATTCCCTACTGCCAACGTCCCGGTCGAAATGGCGGGAGCGGACACGTTCAGGAATCCCACCTGGCCTTGGTCGTACGCCCGTTCGGGACTCGCGTTTCGGGTCGTTCCGTTGAGCTGAATGGTCAGGGGCGTTCCCCCGGTAGCGGGACTCCAGGTCGATTGGATGTTACTGACGGCCTCGGCGGTATTACTGCCAAAGTTCCAAGCCGCCAAAGGGGCCTGGAAGTTGTGGCCGTTCCAGTACAGCAGCTGAGAGCCCGCATGGGTCTCGTCCTCGGCCACCGTGGCCAACCCGCCTCCCGGCCCGCCAATCCCGAGTTCCGCATCGTAGAACAGACCGATCGGGTTGTACTGCATGCCGTCCACGAGGAAGTTGTCGTCCGCGGACGGATGGGCGGCCCAAGGCCATACGACGTTGTCGTAGGTTACGTACCAGCTGGTGACTCCGTCGCGGTACTCGAAAGCGACCTCCGGAAGGCCACCGGTCGATAGGTAGGAGCGGACCAAGAGCTGAAAGTTCCCCGGCGATGGCATCACTTCCGAAGCCCCGGGCTGGGTGGTGGAGCTCACGGCGTAGTACCCTACACAACCCGAGTAAGGGTACACCGTCCCGTTACCGCTGAGGTCCGAGGGCGAAAGACACTCGTTGGTGTTGCTGAAGTTCCAAATGTTGTTCTCGAAGGAAAGGTTGCCACTGCTGCTGTCCATGAACGCGACATCCTGGATCCAGTAGGCGTACGTGGCTCCCCCCTGCACGAACCGGAGCACGACGTTCAGCTGGTCGGTGAACGAGGTCCCCCCCGAGCCCGAAAGGGTCAGCTTCTGCCAGCTGAAGTTGCCGAGGAACTCGGAGGTGGAGTAGGTGTACGGCGCTCCACCTCGCCCGATCCCGAAATCGGCGATCCCCATGGGCGCCGGCTCGGTGGAGTAGAGCGCGGTGGGATCGACCTCCTCCGGAACGACCGGTCCGAGCCGATGTACAGGGACAGGGGGATTCGGCCACGGATGGAGAATCCGGGATGTCGGCGTCCCCAGAGGCTCGGCGGCGGCGTGGCCGGGCTGCGAAGGGTACGATTCGAGGGAGGCCAGTCCGCCGGCGGGCAGGACGATCATCGCGAAGGCGATAGCGACGACGACCGATCGGCCCAGCAGGCGGCCGGACTGGAGTTTCGAGTAGTGCGAGCGCATCCCCGTGCTCATGTCATCTCCGTTGAAGTGCGCATCCATGCGTGGCGCGCGGAATAAATCCTTCCGTCCGGGGATTGGGCAAATGGGGCGATTGACTCAGGAGTCGTCGAAGGGGAGACATCGGGTCTCCACGGAGCGCCGATAGGGGTCCCGGGGAGCGCTTTGAGAGGACGACGACCGAGGGGAGACGGTTTAAGCCCGCCGGCGTGAGGTTTTGACGTCATGCCCGGCATTGCCTCGCTCCAAGCAAACCAGAATGCGACGATCGATGCGACCATCACCGCCATCTCGGCGGTCCGCGACGTAACGACCTCGCGGGGCGCCTCTCAGGTGGCCGACGCGACCCTCCAGGACGAAACCGGAACGATCACCCTCACCCTGTGGGGAGAGGATACCAAGCGCTACACGGTCGGCCAAAAGGTCCGGATCACCGACGGTTGGGTCAAGGACTTCCGTGGGAAGCTCCAGGTCTCGATGGGGCGCTCCGGCAAGATCTCCGTCCAGCCCTGAACGGAACCTCTCCGCGGGATTCCGCCATCCTCCCGTCAGAGGGGGATGGTCGCGCGGATCAGCGAACCGTTGGCGTAGCCGAACAGAACGAAGCCTAGGCCCGCCCCGGAAAACGACTTGTACGAGACCAGGACGAAGGACGACCCGTTCTCGATCCCGATATTGGACGGTCCGTTCGACACCGATACCCAGGCGTGGGCAGCGGTGTAGGTGAGCAGATTCGTTCCGTTGGGGGCCACGAGCACTCCGTACCATAGGGTCGACGCATCCGGTGCGAAACCCGCGCACAGGTTCGAGGGTGTCGCGTTCGCCACCACATTGGGGTCCCCGATGTCGTCGCCGTCCCAAATCTCGCTCACGCGTGCGTTCACGTCCCCCGTGACGATGGGACTCGAAGTACTCGTGAGGGGAATGTCTTCCGCGTAGGCCGACCCGCCGGCGGCACACGGGACCGAGACCACGGTCGGGGTCCCGAGCTGGATGATGATCGGGGGTCCCGGGTTTGGATTCGGGTTGTTCGACGGCGAAAATGGGCGCGCGCTCACGATGACGTAGACTCCGAGAACGATGATGGCGACGACCAGGAGCACTCCGACCCGCTCCCGTTCTCGGCTCTTCCGCTGGATCTGACCGTTCCGGAACGCCCGCGCCCGACCCTCGATGGGGGAAGCGGGGCCGGTCGAGCCGCCCGAGGGCGGAGCCGGGGGTTCGGGGGCGGCCGTCGGCACGGAGGAGGGCTTCGAGTCGGTCATGCAGCGTCGGCGCTCTTCGGGATCAGCTCGAGGTACGCCTCCTCGAGAATGAGCGAGGTGTGGGCGAACAGAGTCACCGGGGCCAGGGTTTGGCACAAGCCGAGGAGTCGGGCCCTTGCTTCGTCGCTCCCGTCGAACGAGATTCTCCATCGCCGGTCGGAAATGGCCGTCACTTCCGTGGCGATCGCCCGGAGCACCGACATCCGCTCGGGCACTACGGGACGGTCGAACTCGACGTCCACTTGCCGGGAGCGGATCCGGGCGGCGACCCGGTCGACACGGTCCTTGAGCAGGACCTGACCGTGGTGAAGGAAGATCACCTCGTCGCAGACCTCGGTCACCTCGAGCATCTGATGGGAGCTCATCAGGACGAGGTGGTCGCGCTTCAGCTGGTTCAATAGACCACGAACGAGGACGCGCTCCGCGGGGTCGAGGCCGCTCGTCGGCTCGTCGAGCAGCAGCACCGTGGGGTCGCCCATCAACGTGGCCGCGAGCGCAACCCGCTGCCGCTGACCTTTGGAGAGCCACCCGACCCGTTGGCCCAGTGGCGGGAGGTCGAGTAGCGCGTGACAGCGGTCGACCTCCCGGTCGACGTCGTCTCGCGTCAGACCGCGAGCACGCCCTACGACGTCGAGCGCTTCGTATACGTTGAGCGTGGGGTATGGCTCGGGCGTCTCGATGAGCGCCCCCACGTTCCACAGCGCTCGCTTTCGGTCGACCATCGGGTCGACCCCGTCGAGGTAGGCGTGCCCCTGGGTCGGGCGCAAGAGACCGACGAGCAGCTTCAGCGTGGTCGTCTTCCCAGCACCGTTCGGTCCCAAGTATCCGACCGCTCCCGCTCCTTCGTACCGGAACGAGAGGTCCCGGAGTACGGCGGGGCCCGTCCGGAACGATTTCGAGAGCCCAGCGACCTCGAACGACCCCATGGTTCACCCGGTCGACTCCTTCCGCTGGTACAGGTAGGCGCTCAGAGGCAGAAACACGGCCACGTAGCCGGCCATGATCGCCACCCCCTCGCTCACCGTGGAGGACCAGATGGTGTAGTATTGGTCCTCCCCGAGGGGAATGGTCTGGAAGTGCACGAAGTCCGTGTCGAGGATCGCGGCCATCGCGCCGCCCGCGTAGCCCAACGAGAACCACGGTTCGAAGCCCGCGAGCTCGATGGTGGCCTGTAGGGTCGTGAACCCCACGTAGAGGGCCAGTACGGTGATCAGGATGCCCGCGGAGGGGGACCGAACGAAGGCGCTCACACAAAAGGCGACGCTCAGCGCGGCGAGAGAGAACAGGACGGCCACTCCGAGCGATTCGACGAGGAGTTCCCACGGGACGTTCGGTCCACCGAAGAAGTAGACCGCTCCGGCCGCGCCGAACAGGTAGTAGACCCCCACAATCGTCAGCGTGACCAGGCTCGCAGCCGTGTATCGCCCGGCGAGGAGGACCGGACGCCGGATCGGAAGGACCAGCATGTAGTACCCGGCACCGGTCGAGAAGTCGACACTCAGTGCATCGCCCCCAAAGAACGCCGCGGCGAGAACGACGAAGAGGCCTGTATTCACGAGGTAGTTGCTCAGGTATTCGGCCGGGCGGTGAAGCTGTTGCACTTGCACCGTGGCGATCCCGGCGTCGACCTCGAACAGTAGCGTGAGGCCCGCGATGAGTACCACGAAGCCGAGAAGTCCGTAGAATCGATTGGTTCGGAGGTAATGTCCGAGCTGGTGGAAGGTCGCGATGCGCCATTGCTCGAAGTCGGACACCCGATGCCGGCGCACGACCCCGGACTCTGCCGCTCGAGGCGGGTCGGTTTGAGCCTGGGTCACCTCTTGCTCCTTTCTCGCAGGACCGCTCTGTGCGATCTTCCCGTTCGGGCGCGACAACGAGCCCGGCACGTCGTTGCGCGACCGCGGCCGGCGGCTAATTGACCCTCCGTCTCGAGCTTAAATCTTGGGTCAAAGGGGAACCATCCCCAAAATCCGGCCCGACACGTCGGGCCTTCGTCCTCTTCAGCCCCAAGCGGACCGACCGGGTCTGATCCCGCACGCGTGTCCGAGACCCACGCCGCGAAAATCGGTCGGCACCGGCGACGCCTTCCGCTCACTTCGATGAAACTGACGGAGGGACTATCTACCGACGCCACCTTCTCACGAACGATTCGAGGGTGTCCGAGGCGGAATGACCGCACAGGCTCTGGCGGCGCTCGCGGTGGTGGCCCTAATTCTCGGAAGCGTCGGGGCGATGTCGGCCCGTGACGGAACGCCGGACTCGAAGAACTCCGGGTCCCTCGGTGTGACGGATTCGCTCACCGTCGCCGCGACGAACGACTACGGCTACCAACCGTCCACGTTCGAACAGATTCCGACCAACGCGACCGTCAATGTCACGATGACCGACGATTCCAACCTGCCCCATACTTTCACCATCATCGGAAAAGAGGGTTGGGTGGTCCCCGCTTCGATCTCGGTGACCGACTTCTCCAACCTGGTGTTCGGACACTCCCCCCCGATCGTGTTCAATCTCAACGTTTCCTCCAGTGGCGACGTGGCCACCGGGTCGTTCCAATCCCCAGGGATCGGCTGGTACGAGTTCGTGTGCACCGTGTCGGGCCACTTCCAGAGTGGGATGTTCGGTTTCATCGCCTTCGGCGAAGACTTGCCGGCCAACCTGACCCAGAACTCACGTGTCGGAGTCGGCGGTGGGAACCTCGGTCTCATCGAAGCAGCGGGTGGCGGGGCCGTCGCCGTTGCCGTGATCCTCGGGATCGTCGTGTGGCGACGCCGTCACCCGGGTCATCGAATGCCACCCGAATCGCTTTGACGATCTGCCTTGATTCCACCGGGCCCGGACCGACGTGAATCGGGAATCCCATTCCGGGTTAGGGGCGCCAAGCCCTTGAGGCCGGGAGCCGGTCCCGGCGCGATGCTCGGTTCACCCGCGGTCGGAGGGACCTCGGCCGACCGCGACAGCATCGTGGACGAGGACCTATCGACCTGGTTCAATCCCTTCCTACGGCAGTTCGCGGCGGATGCCGAGCGCTGCGGCGGCGAGGTCCGCGTGGTGCGGGAAGGGGACCGGGTGGTCGGAATGATGCTGTCCGACCCGGTCGAACGCATCGCCTCGATCTTTACGCGCTCGCGCTCGATCGCCGAACGATTTGTCCGGGTCCGCGGACCGTACGGAGTTTACTGCGAGTTCTGGCTCGGGCCCTCGGGAGAAGTGTTCGATATCTTCTCGGTTCGACCGGGTTCGGACCCAGCGGCGAGTCACTTTCGCCACCCCGTGCGAGAAATCCGGTCCGACGACATACCGTCCGTGCTCGACCTGATTCGGGAGGTGGAAGGCGTCGTCAACTCACGGTGGTTTGGGGGGCTCCCGAACGCGAACGAAACGGGGTTCCTTTCGGAGGTGGACGGTCGTCTTTCGGGAGTCGCGTGGATCTCCCGAGTCGGAGCGCACGCCCGACTCCATTCCCTCGCCGTACGCGCCCCCTATCGACGCATGGGCTTGGGAACCGACCTGATCCTCGCTCGCCTCCTCTGGGCGACGCGGTCGGGCGTGACGGAAGTCATCTCCGAGATCGCCCAGCGCAACGTCGCATCCCAGGCGGTCGCGGTCCGCGGCGGGATGCATCGGTCCGGTCAGATCTACTTCTACCGACCCCTCTGACCCGAAGCTCCGCGGGCTCCTACGTCCGGGCGGCGCCGCAGAACGGACACTTCTCGGCGGTGCTATCGATGAGCGCACCGCAGTAGCGGCAGTTCACCTTGACCGTCTCCTTGATGATGATCTGCTGGACCGCCGGTTGGCCGGACGGCGTCAGCTGGATCCCCGGAGGTGGCGGTCCGAGAGGCGGGGAGAACGTCATGCGTCCGGTCGCCGAGTGCCGGGGGAGCGGGTGGTTCCGGCGGGACCGGGACACCGCGACCACGACGATCACGATGATGACCACCACGACCACAAGGACGGCCACGATGAGCAACAGATTGGACGTGGAACCCCCCGTGCCGGACGAGGACGCTGGCGGGGCAGAACCCGGCGTGAGCGCGTAGCTCGTGTGGGTCACGGAGAGGGTGTCGGTGATGGTGAATCCATCCCCGGCGTTGTCCGAATCCTGCTCGATGTAGACGTAGCCGAGGACGTATCCCGTCGAGGGGTCGAAGTAGGCCTTCCAGTTGTAGGACGCGGCGAACACCCCGTACGCGTCGTTGCGTTGGTAGCTGCCGTTCCCCTCGGTGAAGATCGCCTTCACGTAGGTCCCCGCCGCGGTCTCGAGGGCGTAGTTCTCCGACGTCGAGACGACCGACAACCCGGAGTTCAGGAGGGTGAACGAGGCCCCGACGGGAAGATTGTTGTTCATGAAGAACCAGACGTAGGGGTTCGTGTAACCGGTCTGGTTATCGGTCCCGTTCACGTAGAGGAATGTCGTGGCCGAGAACGTGAACCTCCCGGAGGAGGTCCAGGTTTGTTGACTGCCCTGGTTGTTCTGGTACGAATTCACGTTGTAGTAAAGGGCCGACTCCGTTCCGTTCGGTAGCACGGAGGCCACGGAGAGCGAGCCGTTGGTGCTGGTCGACTCGGTGTATCCCGAGTAGTTTCCGGTACCACCGCTGAGCGCGATCGCTTCGTTGTAGGAGAACTGGTCTCCGGGCAGCGGGGTGTAGTGAGCACTCGCTCCGCCGAAGGACAAGACGGCGAGCAGGAGCAGCCCCGAAAGGAGCAGGACCCGGCCGATCATCCGGTAAAGCCCCCGGCGCCACCGCCGAATCCGTGGACATGTCCCGGATGGGCCCCGCCGATACCACTGAACGTTGAGAAATGTCCGTAGTTCACCAGCACGATGGGCACGA
>JBEKEY010000026.1:0-28562 GCA_050013595.1 Thermoplasmata archaeon
TCACGCACTCCGCCGCCTTCAATAGGAACGCATCGGAGAGGCTGTCGTCATACCAGACACTCAGGGTGGGCTGGGTCATCTGCACATGGATCTGGGCATCCAGCATCGCCCGGGAGAGCTCGTTGTCCGCGGGCTTCCCCTCGGCATCCACGCCGCCGAGGATCAGGTTTTGGTAGAGATTCCCGTGACCCAGCCCCTGCCAGCTCAGGCTGGCGATGTACTCGATCTGGGTCATCTTGACAAAGAGTTCCTCCAAGAGAGCCACGGCCTCATCATAGGTCATCGAGGCGTCCTGGGCGTAGTAGGGGTAGAGGACCTGATCCAGTCGCCCCGGTGAGTAGCCTAGATGGGAGCCCTCGATGTGCCCCAGGAGGTACGTGAACCAGAAGGACTGGAGCGCTTCCCGAAAGTTCGTGGGAGGGTAGGCGGGGACGCGGCGACACGCATCGGCCATCTGCAAGAGCCGCGCCTTCCGGGCCGCATCCGGCTCCATCTCCGCTAGGCGCTCGGCCTCGCGAGCATAACGGTCGGCGAACGTCAGGGCCCCCTCGAGTACTCGCTTCGCTGCGCTCCAAAAGTGGATCTTGCCAGCCTCCTGGATGGTGGTGGGCCGGAAGGCAACCAGCCGTTCCTCCAGCTCCGCCAGCAGCGCACGATAGCCCTTGGAGAGAGCCATCTCGTAGTCCAGGACCAGTCGGCCCTCGGGGCAGGGCTCGTGAGGGGCGGTGTACAAACCCATGGCCCAACCCTTCTCGATGAACCCCGCTTGGGGGAAGTGGGTCTTCCAAAGCCGTTCCCCCTGGGCCATCATACACCGGTCCTCCCAGAACTCGCAAATCTCCCGGAAAGCCTCGTAGTCCTCTTTGGGAATCAGGAACTTGCCCGAAAGGAGGCGAAAGTTGCCCCGGTCCGCCAGGGCTTGGCTCTGCTCGATTCCCCCGCCGTGACCCTGGTCGACGTGCTTCTGCTGTGGGTCCTGTTCCTCCGTGCGCATCTCACGCAGGAAGGGCCCCGCGGCGTAGTTGGCATAAGGAATGGCCCCCCGGATGAAGCGCGTCTTGTTGCCCACCAGTTCGTCCTGGGGATGGATCACCGGGGTCAGATGTTCGAGGGCGTAGGCGTGATCTTCGGCGCGTCGCTCCAATACCTCCAAACCATCGGTGTGTCGGTGGCTCTCCGTGAGTAGGCGGATGTACTCCACATCCACCATCAGCGGCTCCTGGAGGTATCGTTCCTTCAGGTAGGCGGTCCGGGCCGTGGAAGGCCTGCCCTTCACCTCTCGGGGTGTGAACCGTGGGGAGCGAGCCTGGGCCATGGGTGATACATGCTGTTGAACAGGGATATCACTTCCGGAGAGGGGACCTGGGTAGGGTTCTCCGATGTGCATTCCTTCCCTCTTCCCACCGACCCCACGTGCGGACACAGTGATACATCCTCCGACCACTTCCTGATGACGGTCGCCCTCGGAGCCTTGTTCATCTCGTGTCATTGTGCCCAATCTGTCACCGGACGGTAGGATTCATCCCAAGAGACCTGACCCATCCGTGATCGAGCGCGCGCGGGAAGTGGATTCGCCTGCCGAATCGGATTGCTCGTGCTGAGATGTAGGAGCTCCGTCTCCGATTTTGGACCGCCAGCGGGCGTCGCCATCCATTCCCCGGACCGGGTCCCTACCGATAAGGGTGCCTAAGTTGACCTGCTGTCTGACCGTCCCGTCCGGCGAATCGTTACTGTACATCCAACGGAGCGAGCGAATTGGTTGGAGAGGGTGGCCCCCTGAGTCCCTTGGCTTTCGTCGGATTACGACGACCAGCGCGATGAGTGCGCCACGCGCCTCCAAGACCGACGCCGCGAATCCCTTCACTGAAGTGTGGTCTTTGAATCTGGACCACGCGGTTCGGAATCGTCCAGGGATTCGTCGAGCGGAGAGCTCCTTAATCCGCCGGAAAGCACCGAGGGTATCAATATGGAAGCACCGCTGCTTGTTCAGATTGGACGCTCGTCCTTATCCTCGCTCAGAGTATCGACGGTGGGCAGTGACCGACAAGGCGAAGCGTCTGAATGCAGCGAACCAGGAGAGAGCGGAGGCCGCTGTTCTTTGGGAAGACGCCGACAACAGAGCCAGCGAGACTGGCCGCGGCTCAGATGCGGTCAAGGCAGACGAGGACGATCGCATCTTGGATGCTGCGGATCGCAAGATCAAGAAGATCGAGGCAGAGCCGTAACCAACTGCCGCCCCGGCGTCGCACCGGGGACGCGTGTCGCTACGCCCTGACCTCTGGGGAGCGACGGACGCGCCCAATCGGACTTGGACCGACGACATCTGGGCTATCAACCGGTCCCTCAGGGATATCGTCAGCGACAGCGCCAACGTCACCGCGTTCGCAATGGCCACCGGTGCCGAAAGAATCTGGAGACCGTAGATCAGCCAAACCAGCGTCCCGAAGGAGAAGACGAGAAACGTCGTCAAGGAGATCTCCTCCGCGCTCTTCAGGCGCCATACGCGAATCACCTGAGGCACAAACGCACCGGTTGTACAGATCGCCGCGATCGAACCAATCAGAGTAGGGGACCAAATCGAGAGAGCCATGGGTTCTTTGTCGAGCTTCGTCCAACCAAGAAGTTGTCGGATTCCGCTCGGTTTGCGCCGCAGCGGCCAGTGCGTAGCATCGCCTCGGACGTCAATGGGTTCAAGGATGGGTCAGAGCATCTCTCGGGCAAAGGGGTCATCCACGTTCCGGCAAGAAGTGGGCCCAGTCGGATTTGAACCGACGACCTCCCGGTTATCAGCCGGGTGCTCCAGCCAAACTAAGCTATGGGCCCTTTTATGGTCGGCACTGTGTTTATTAGGACGTATTCCTTGACCCCTCTGAATGTCGGCGAAACCGGCCGTCCGCGAATCTCGAGAACGCCTCCTTGCCGACCCGCGAGTCCTCCGGTGGTATAAGAATCGCGGGACCCGAAGCACCTCCGACAGCTATCTCGCGAACCTCGAACTCTTCATGCGACGGAACGATCTCAGCGTCGACCTCCTGCTGAAACTCGCCCGAGGCCAGCGTAATGGGAGCGGGGAGGATGGCCACTTCGCGGACACAATTCTCCGATGGGTAGAGACCGAACGCAAGGCGGGCCGCCCCGACTCTTACCTGGCGACGGTCTGGGCCTCCGTACGGTCCTTCTTAAAGAGCCAAGAGGCTGCCCCGTCGTGGGTCCCGAACCTCAAGGTTCGCTCCGCGACGACGATTATGAACGAGGTCGTCCCGACCCCCGAGCAGCTCCGAGCGGTCCTCGACCGTAACCCGGTCGTACGGACCCGTGCGGCGATCCTAGTCCTCGCGACTACAGGGATCCGGCCCGGGGTGATCGGCTCGCGAACGTCCCCGAACGGTCTCCGCCTTCGAGACTTGCCGGACCTCGACCTCGGGACTCTCTCGTTCTCGAGGGTGCCTTTTCAGGTGGTCGTTCCCGCCGAGCTGTCCAAGGGGGGTTCGTCTTACTTCTCGTTCGGGACCGAAGAGACGGCCAATGCACTAGTCGCTTACCTCAAGCTGAGAGTCGAGCGGGGCGAGAAGCTCACCCCCTCTTGCGCGCTCTTTGCCCCGGAGCCGAAGACCCCGCACGTCCACCTTCGGACGGATGTTGACGGCACGGCTTTTCTGAGTGAGAAGGGGTTTTCCCAAGAGGTTCGTCTCGCGCTCCGACGGGCAAAGCCGACGGGCGTTCGCTGGCGCCCGTACGTCCTCCGGTCGTTCGCCTCGAGTCAGTTCATGCTCGCCGAGAACGCGGGGCTCTTGAGCCGCGACTACCGGGAGTTCTTCATGGGGCACACCGCGGACATCGCGAAGAAGTACAACGTCGCGAAGGGCCGCGTCCGGGGTGATATAGCGGACCAGATGCGGGAGGCTTACGCCGCCGCCTCTAGCCGGTTCTTCCGAATCCTGACGCTCTCCGAACTGGCGAACGACAGCCGCCCCGGACTCCGCGTGATCTTGTCGGTGGTGGGGTACACCAAGAAGGAAATCGACGCGATGGGCGAACTCACCGAGGAGATAGCTCGAGAGAAGGCCCTCGCCAAACTGGATGAGGGCCGAAAGGTAGACGCACCATCACCGGGGGACAAACCCCGCACAGTCTCCCTTTCCGAACTCGACCTTTACCTCGAGAAGGGCTGGCGGCCCATCGCGCCTGCCGGTGAGCGGTTCGTCGTCGGAGCACCGAACTAGCTTAGTTTGGCCTCGAGAACCTGCCCCCAAAGTGACTGATAGACCTTGAAGGAACGTGCACGCAACGTGGACATGGGGAAGTCAGGGCCCCCGGGGGTACGGAACTCCTGTCGGGAGGACTATGGGTAGAGTCCTACCTTTCCGGATACTGGTGCGTTAGTCCGGCTTCGAAGTCGGGTCCATGGAGGGTCATGATCCGCTGAACGAAGTAGTGGTGGATACCCTCCGGAGCCGTTCCGAGATACTTCACGACGATCGCTCGCCCCTGGAGATTTAGGTAATTCAGGACGGAGAGCGACATCGTTGCAATCCTCGGACCGCCCTGAACTAACGCTACCTGCACGGGTTTCTCCGGGGGATTTCCCGCCGTCGGCTTGGTGATCGATGATAGGGGAACGAGGAACGCATGGGCGAGGAACGAGACGTCCAAGGCTTCGAGGCGGACATCTTCGACGAAGTATGGCTCCTCGGTGAGGGTGGCACGGCAGTAGACTTCGATGGCGTGCTGCTCCGGCTCAGGTTCCTCTTTGACCACGCGAACGCGACGGCGCTCCAGAACTTACACCATTGCTTGGCCCAGAGATAGCGAGAAAGGCGCAACCGATATGCCTCCTCTTCCGGGGCGAGGTGACTCCGTCAATCCAAACACGGAAGATGGGCGAATCCTTACGCTTCAAAGGGCGGGCCGCTAGAGGAGCCTCCTGGGTAGACGATGGCAGGGCGACGGGGTGAGCAAAGGTCGCGACACATCCCCGAGAGAGTCCGAGACGAAGTCCGCTCAGCGTCGGGGTTCGTGTGCGCGTGGGACGGCGTGCCGCTTACTCACATCCACCACATCGTGGAGTTCGCAGAAGGAGGCCCGTCAACTCCGGACAACCTGATTGCCCTCTGTCCGAACTGTCACGCCGCATATCATCGCAGGGAGATTTCTAGAGATGAGCTTCAGCGCCGCAGATCTGACCCCGAAGCGACTACGCAACGCGGAAATGGAACGCTAATCGTTCCGGTCGGGGATCTAACCATCCGTGTTGGTGGGATTGAGTTCTTGAACTCAGAGATTCCCCTCCAAGTCCTTGATGACCCACCCCTGATAACCCTTCGTCGAGAAGGAGGGCGTCTCCTCGTGAATTTCAGGTATTTCGACAGAAGGGATAGGCTTGTCGTTTGCATGACCGGTAATCGATGGTGGCTCGATCTTTCGAGCGGCCTAAGCTTTCGAGCGAATGACCACAGCCTTCAGATCACCGAAGTTGGCGGGAGAGTGATTCTCAGCTTTGAGGTCGAGGAATCCACGATTCAGATAGCCGGAGAGCTATGGGTCCGGGGAGGGCGCTTCGAACTCACTCGCAACCGAAACATCAGTCCGCTCGGAGATTGGATCGAGAACCTCCGGTTTGATGCGAGCAATCTTCAGGTTCCCAGTTTAGTGCTTGTGTACCCAGGTTATCCAGATTCTTCGGGTGGACGCTTACCTGGCTGCTTTGTCTGGGAGTCATTGAGTGCAACCTCCGCTAAAGGGGAGGCGACCGGTTCTAGGTGAGGGCGCCTGGGGCGTTCAGCGACCATCACGAATCGGGTGGTTTCCTCCGACCGGGGGTGAGGGCGAGAGTGGTATAGAACGTCGATTTTAGCCGACGGCAGCAACGGCCCCGCCGCCGGGAGTCCTACTGGCCAATTTTTCATACTCGCAATCGATGTCCGAGTGAGAATCCCATGTCAGACGCTCCCCTCCGGTGCCCTTTCTGCAATACGAATCTGGACTTAAAACAGGACGTGGGCTACGCACTCTAGGCCGATGTTACGTCCTGTGGTGCAAGAAGTGCGGTGCGATTCTGGGCGGGTCCGTTTCCGCGTTGTAACTGACGCGATTCCTGGCGCGAAAAACGGGTACGTTCTGGGACGGCAAATGGGAATGCACATACTACGTGATATTTGACTCGAGTGACAAGATGATCTTCGCGGGTAACGCCACCGTCAGCTTTACCCTGGTTTCGTTCAGTTTCACGGCTTCCAAACCCCCTTACCGATTCGCCGCTGACTCGGCGCTCGCCGTCCCGGTCTTCGTGAACGGCACCTATTCGGCCCTCACCATCTAAGGAAGCGACCAAGGTCGTCTCCTTCATCGTCCGCCCAACCCGGCCGCCTTCTGGGCGAGAAGTTGTAGACTACTCAGCGAGAGGTAGGAGGTAGCCACGCGTACGTGCCTCTGAAGAGATGACGTTTCTCGCCTCCGTTCTATCGTAGAATATCCGACCCTGCTTGATTGAGTTACACACGTTGCACGAAGCGACCCAGTTTGTATTGGGGTTCGATTGGAGGTAAGCGAAAGGGACGAAGTGGTCCCAGTTTAGCCGCCGGACGAGTTCGCGGCCGTTCCGCACGTAGACGCTTCCGAACTCGCAACCACAGTAGAAGCAACGCCGACCTTGCGCTCCGAGTATCTGGACTCGAATCTTGTTGTTCGGTGATCTCCTCCTACCGTCTCCCGGCGATTCTCGCCGAGCTCGAGCTCCTGTAAACTGAACCTCAGCGCCACAGCATGTGGTTGCGAAACCTTCTACGAACGAGGCCTGACCGCACAGAGGGCAAGAGCCTACTCTGCACAACAGTCGGTCCCCGAACCAGGCGTACTCCAGTATGCCTGGCATGGGATGGATTCACCTCTTCCGGAGCGGGGTCTCGCGGAACAAGCGCTTCGTCGGGACGTGCACGACCCCGCCCTCCTTGTCGCACCATCCCAGACCCTCGAGAGACGCGAACTCCCTCAACCCTCGAATTGGGATTCTAACGTAGAGCGTGTGAAGCCGAGATTTGCAGCGCGGGCAAACAAGTTTCATGTGTCCGACCTCTGCGTAAGGTATACCATAAAACTATTTCAATGTATCTTGTGGTATACCTTACGTGCGAGTGGGGGCTGCTCCGAAACTCCTCCATGACCGGTGGCCGTCCTTGGTCCGTGTCGGCTTGACCGAGGCATCCGTCTCGAGGTGCCAGGTTTCGGTCATGGGGAGCCCTCACGGATTGTCGAATCTGCCAAGTTTCGCACAGTCCCACCTACCCCCTTGCCAGGAGGGTCTCGGTCGCGGTGTCAAGATCCCCCCTCATACGGAAGGGGAGTCGTTACACAAGGGTGAAACGACCCACGGAGGGACCCGGCCTTACTCAGGGTGCCCGTTTCGGACCCTTTTTCAAACTCGGGGCCAAACCGTGCTTACAGGTCAAGAGAACTGCCAATGACCGAAATGCCTTACGCGCGCGCGTACGGAGTTTCCTCGAGAGCTAGAGTAGATTACCTTGGCGCGCGGAGTAATGGACCTTACTCCATCCCCGTCCTCTTCAGGTCGAGGACAAGCGGCGGCGAGGTGCCGGTCGGCTGGATTTCGAGCGCAACCTCGGCGTGGTGGTCGCATAGGAAGACAAGATCGGCAAGGGCAGCTCCCGCCTGTGGGACCTCGAGGTTCAGCGCTCTGTCCTTCGATATGGTCCGGAGTTGTGCCTCGCCAAGCGGCTTCTCGAGGATGCCGTGTCTCCCGTCGGGGAAGTGGAGCGCGACGTACAACTCCATGGACTCGTCGGGTGGGTAGGCCGCCTCGCGACCATGGGCCTGACAGAAGACGAAAGGCATCTCGGGATCGCGCATCGGGCCCTCTCCGACTGTGAAAGAAGGTGAAGGTCGTAATCCGCATTACCGTCCCGCCCTCAGGCAGCCGTTTGAGGGGATGGGGAATGGCTGTTATGACCACCCAATTCGAATCGCGTCGCCCTTCGTGGAACCAGACAGGATCTGAGTGAAGACGCCGGTGCTGGGCGCAACGCGCCAGGCAACGGTCCAAGACGTGTTCATTCCGAACTCGTTTCCCCAGCTCACATATCCGAAGGCTTTTCTGGTGGACAACGTACACACCGTGTGGCCCGCTTCTCGCGTGGCTTCGAAGTTAGGTTTCGCCTGGAAGGCCGACGGGCGCTCATCACGGGGGCCGCCGGAGGGATTGGCTCGGCCGTCGCCCGGACGTTCATCGATGCCGGCGCAACTGTAGCCCTCATCGATCGCGATGCCCCCGGGCTGGAGCGCATCGCGCAATCGCTCTCCACCGCCCATTCCATTCGTCCCGTGGCAATCCGCGCTGATGTCACGCGTTCCGCGGACGTGAAACGCGCGGTCGGCTCCGCCACGAGGCGGCTCGGGGGTCTCGACATTGTCGTGACCGCGGCAGGCGTGACCTCGAAAGGCGACCTAGCCACCACCGACCTCAAGACCTGGCGGAGGCTGATTGACATCAACCTCACCGGAACATTCCTGGTCTGCCACGAGGCGATTCCGCACCTTCGGCGGTCCGCGGCAGGGGCAATCGTCACAATCTCGTCGGTCTACAGCCTTATCGGCGGTCGAGAGCGCACGGCGTACTCGGCGTCGAAAGGAGGAATCGACGCATTGACCCGGTCGATGGCGGGCGACCTCGCCCGGCACGGAATTCGAGTGAACACGGTGAACCCGGGGTTCATCCGTACCGCGATGACCGAACCGTCCCAGAAGGACCGCGCCGCGATGCGGTTCTTCCGGGACGTGACGTTGTTGCCCCGGTTCGGGGAGGCGCAGGATGTTGCCGACGCAATCCTCTACCTCGCCGCACCGGCCTCGGGTTTCGTGACCGGTGTCTGCCTTGCTCTGGACGGAGGGCGCTCGCTCGGACGGTGAACGACGGGCGGGGGAGCGGGACTCGAGTGCACATGAACAGTTCCCCGGACCGTCGGGCGATCAAGTCGATCGTGGACTGGTCGCTTCACCTACGATGGGCCGACGTGCCCGCCGATGTGCGAGACGTCTCCCGCGCGATTGTCGCCGACTGTATCGGCTGCGCCCTCGGTGGACTCGACAGTCGCAAAGGTAGCGCGGCGCGCCGCTGGGCCGCTGGATTCCCCCAGGGGGATGGGGTATCGGTTCCCGGGATCCGCCGACACCTCGCCCCGGGTCCGGCGGCCTTCGCTTGGGGAGAACTCGTGAACGCCTTGGAGTTCGATCCGGATCTCACTCCTTGCCATGTCTCGCCGTTTGTTCTGCCGGTGCCCTGGACCACCGCAGAACATGCCGAACGATCGGGCCGCGACCTGCTCACCGCGCTGGTCGTCGCCCACGAGGTGGCCGCCCAGCTCTCAGGCCGGATGCCAGGACTCCGCCAGGTCGGTGGCACGGCGCGGCGACCAACCTACCGGTTCCAGGAGCGTTGGAGCGCGTACAACGCCGGCATCGTGGGCGCGGTCCTCGGGGCGGCCCACCTTCGGGAGACCGATGCATCGACGGCCTCCTCGGCCGTAGGAATCGCGGCTGGATTCGCGCCCGTCCCGCTCAGTTCGCGATTCTTCTTCACGGCCCGACCCTCCGACCAGAAGTACGGCTCTCCAGGGTGGGTCAGCCTCGCGGCGATTACCGCTCTCGACCTCGCGACCGCGGGGTACCGCGGGGACGCCGAGGCGATTGCCGGCCCGAACGGCATGCTCTCGGTACTCGGGAACGGTCCGGCGGATCTTGCGGGGGCCGCCGCCGATCTTGGCCGGCACTGGAGGGTTCGGGACACCGTCTTCAAACGATATCCGACGGGGGGCGTCAGCCACGTCGGCCTTGACCTATTCGAGCGGTTCCTTACGGAGACCGGGACTCCCCCGGGCACAATCGAGGAGGTGCGCGTCACTTCCGACCCGATTGTAGAGGTTCCGGTCCTCGCGAACCGGGAGGTCTCGGATGAGGTCGATGCCCAGTTCGCGCTTGCCTGGGGATTCGCGCTCCTCCCATACTACCCGCCTGGCCCGGTCTGGCAGAGCCCAGTCGCCCTCCGGGACCCCCGAGTACGCCGGCTCTTCTCACGAGTTCGGGTCACGGCCGACCGGGCGGTGGTCCGGGACCTCTACCGGCAGCTGGTCACCGAACGGCTCCCGTACGTCCGTCGCCGCCCCACCCGCATCGTGGTGCGGGCGGTTGGTACCGTCTGGGAACGATCCGACACGATCGCCGACGGCTACCCGGAACGACCCCTATCGGAAGAAGAACTCCGAGCGAAGTTCCTCCTCAACGCCCAAGGGCATCTTTCGGATATCGCCGCGAACCAGTTGTTCGCGACGCTTATCTCTCTTGACCGATGCGGTTCGCTCGAGGGCCTCGCCGCAACGCTCCGCCGCGCCAGGGCGCGCCCAGAAGGGACTGCATGACGGTCGACCTCATAGTACGCGGCGGCCGCGTCGTCTCGGATGGGGCACGGATGGAGGCGGATGTGATTGTCGACGACAGCCGGGTCGTGGGCCTCGTCCGGGACTCCTCTCGCATCGCGGCCGATCGGGTCGTGGATGCCCGAGGCCGTTTCGTCCTCCCCGGGCTGATTGACCCACATACGCACTGGGGGGTGTTCAATCTTCCCGACCTCGACGCGTTCGCCGAGCAGTGCGAGAGCGAATCCGCGTCGTCGCTCGCGGGCGGGGTGACTACGGTCATGCACTGCGCGATGGACCGCGGTTCGTACCTCGCGCATCTTCCCCGCAAGCAGGAGGCGATTGAACGGCGGGCGGCGGTCGATGTCGCGTTCTATCCGGCGCTCACCAACCTCGAGCAGGTGGCCGAGGTGCCCGAGCTCGTCCACCGCGGCGTGACGTCATTCAAGATGTTCCTGAACGGCGACGCGTTCTATGGGATCGGCGAGAGCGCGTTCTACGCCGGCTTGCGGGCGGTAATCCGCGCCGGCGGGATGCCGCTAGTCCATTGCGAGTGGACCCCGCCGGCGCTCGACCTGCTCGTCCGGGAGTTCCAGGAGGCCGGCCGAGTCGACCTCAAGGCCTGGGCAGACGCGCGGCCGAACGTTCTCGAGGTCACGGCGATGGAGCGGGTGTTCCGACTCGCCGAGTCGCTAGGGGGGCCGGTCTACATCGTCCACGTCTCGACGGCCGAGGGACCGGGCCTCGGCTCCGCGGCCCGGGCGCGTGGCGTGGAGGTGTATCTCGAGACTTGTCCGCATTACCTGGCGCTCGACTACACGATGAGCTCGATTGCCGAGCTCGGCAAAGTGAAACCCCCCATCCGCGGCCCCGAGGACCGGGAGGCCCTCTGGGTCGGGGTTCTCTCCGGCGTGATCGACACGGTCGGGACGGATCACTGCACCCTACTTTCGAAGGCCAAGAAGGTCGGCCAGGGGGATATCTGGAGCCAGCAAAACGGCTTCGCCGGAACCGAAACGATGCTTCCAATTCTCCTCACAGAGGGCGTTCAACGCCGCGGGCTATCGCTCGAGCGCCTCGTGGAGCTGACCTCGGCGAACGCGGCACGCATCCACGGACTTCCTGGCAAGGGATCGCTGCGTCCCGGCTCCGACGCCGACCTCGTGGTTGTCGACCTCCGGCGGACCGCGAAGTTGAGCGCGGCAACTCTTCACTCCGCGTGCGACTTCACGCTATACGAGGGTTGGCAGGTCACCGGCATGCCGGTCATCACAATCCGTGCCGGCGAAGTGGTTATGGAGGACGGTGCGATTATGCGCGGTCGGCCCGGTCGCGTGCTCCAGACGATGAGACGGAGGGCGGCCCACACCTCGACCGTCGGCTCCGGCCCTTCGTGAGCCACTTCCCGTCATGGCTTGGCCCGAGGACCTAATACCGTCCATGCCTACGGGAGTGCTCGTGAGCGGCTACGACTGGATCTTACGCGGCGGTCACGTGGTCACTTCGAACGCGGTGGTCGATGCAGAGGTCGCGATCGAGGGAGGGCAAATCGCGGCGGTGGCGAAGGATATCCCGACGAATGGTGCGAAAGTGCTCAATGTCAGCGGAAGGATTGTCCTGCCCGGCGGGATTGACCCCCATACGCACATCGCCTATGGCCAACGTCCGTTCTCCCAGAACATCCTCTCGGAGACCGAGTCGATGGCCATCGGCGGCATCACGTCGGGGTTCTCGTTTGTCGGGGACAAGGAGCCATACTCTCGGCAATTGCCCGAGCTAATCTCGACCCTCGAGCAGCACTCACTCCTCGACATTGGCTTCCACCCAATCGTCGGTCGTCCCGAGCAGGAGTCGGAGATTCCCGAACTCCTCTCCCGGTACGGCGTGGCGACGTTCAAGTTCTACCCCGCGACACGGGCAGCGGAGATCTATCCGGGAGTCTTCGGAATCGACGACGGCCTCTTTTACCTCGCGCTCCAGCGGATCCGGGCGCTCGGGCCGCCCGCCTCGGCGCTGGTCCACGCTGAGAACTGGGAGATACACCCGTACCTGAAGGAGGAGATGATTCGGGCCGGCCGGACCGAGCAGGCAGCGTACTGCGAGTCCCGGCCCCGGTTCTGCGAGGAGGACGGCATCCTGCGCACCCTCCACTTCGCCGAGCGAATCGCCTGCCCGATATACATCGTCCACGTCTCGACAACGGAAGGCGCACATCTCATCGGCGATGCTCAGCGACGCGGGGTTCCCGTGGTCGGGGAGACCTGCCCGCAGTACCTCTGCTTCACCCAGGATGATCGGTTCGAGGTGATAGCCCGCGTGAATCCTCCGTTGCGCCAGCTCTCCGACAACGAGGCGCTCTGGCAGGCGCTCGCACGCGGCGACATCCGCTGCATGGGTTCCGACCACATACCGAATCGGACGAAGTCGATGGCGACCGACAATGTCTGGACGACCAAAGTAGGGGGATACCCCGGCTCCGGAGTCATCCTCCCGGTCCTGATGAGCGAAGGGGTCCACCGCGGTCGGATCGACCTCCCGACGGTCGCACGGGTGTCGAGCGAGAACGCCGCCCGGTGGTTCGGCCTCTACCCGCGCAAGGGGGCGATTCTGCCAGGCGCTGACGCCGACCTCGTGGTGTACGACCCGAAGCAGGAGGTCACCTACTCGCCCGAAGTCGGCCACCTCTCTTCAGACTTCTCCTGGTTCACTGGCCGAAAGTTCCACGGCTGGCCTACGCACGTCTTCCGACGGGGGGAGCTGATCGTCGAGAAGAACGAGCTCCGGGCCAAGCCGGGAAGCGGCCGGTACTTGCGCCGGCCGCTGCTGGGAGCGAGCTAGGTTCGCGGGGTCTTCGGGCGCCTCCGATGGACCGGACTCACGGTCTCCGCGAATTCGTGTAAGAGGCGAGGCACGTCGTCGTCGGGCGAAGCGCCCCAAATCGAGTCCCACAGCCGGCATGCTGTCGGACCTGAGGCACGGTAGGCGACCGAGCGGACGAACTTCGCACGAACCTCCTCGACGGTCATCGGTTGCTCGGGATCGCCCCAGCGGTGGCGAATCGTCGCGATTGAGCGCCGGCCGTCCCGGAACTCGACCGTGACCCGTGCGGTCGTGGTCCGTGGATAGCTTCGGGTCCACGACGGATCCTCGACGAGACGCACGCGGCGCGCGAGGGCGAGTATCGCTCGGTCGGCCCGTCGGTTCGAATGGAAGCGCTCGGGCCCGATCACACCGTCCCGGACGCCGGCGGCGACTAGATACGGAGTGCTCTGGGTCAGCTCGGCCAAGGGGCTGTGAGGTCCCGGAATGGAGCCCGTGAGCGTCACGGCCGCACGGTAGGTTCGTACCTCGATCGACCGGATTGTGCGAGGATTTGTCGGCCTATCCTTGAGGACCTCTCGGACGGCGTCGACCGCAGCGTGCGCATGACGCCCGCCCGGGTACGGCTTCAGGTAAACCTCCTCGATGGCCCAGCGTTTGGCTGGCCCGCGCTCGAGCCGACGCGGGTGCGGGTGGGGTGAAAGCTTTTCAAGGAACCCGTTTGGCGGGTCGAACGCGGCGAGGTCGCCTCCGAACCCTGCGGCCGCCCACTCGGCGGCCCGTAGACCGAGTTCCGCTCCCATCCCTGCAATCAGGGGCTTGGCGGCACTGCGCATGTCTTGGACGAGGGACAGCGGGACCGCGAAGGCTGCAGTGGCGAGCGCGCGCGCCATGGTCGGACCGTCGCTCCCACGAAGCCGGGAGGCCGCAGCGGCCGCTCCGAGTGGGCCGCAGGTTCCGTCCGGGTAGAATCCGGCTCGAATCTGTTCCGGGAAGAGAGCCGTTCCAAATCGAATGGCGACCTCGTAACCCGCGACGATTGCGCTGAGCAGGTCACCCCATGAGGCGCCATCGGTCTCCGCCAGTGCGAGGGCGGCCGGTATCGCGCCTTCGCTCGGGTGGAGTCCCGCGCGTCGGTGTCCGTCCTGAGCCTCGAGCAGGTCGACGTGGACGGCGTTGTGAAAGGCTGCGGGCAACGCTGCCAGGCGGCGATTCCAGCCGAAGACAGAAGCGCGACCTCCCGGAATCGGCCCCCCGAGTCGGCCGATCCCGAGCGACTCGGGCAGCCCGGCGGCGGCAACCATGTTGCCGAGCGCATCGAGAAGGCAGAGCCGGATCATCCGGTGCGCCGCCGGCGGAATGTCGTCAATCCGTAGGTTGGAGAGCCTCCGTGTGAGCTGCTGAAGGTTCCGGGTCCGGGAGCTTCCCGGCTTTCCCGCGTGGGTTACTGGTGACATATCCACTGCGGCCGCGGGCTTCGCTCCCGGCGGTATCGCGTGTGGGCCTCCGTTTTCTTCACACATCCGTGCGACGCCGGTCTGCCCCATATAGGGTTCGTCAGTCCGACGGACAAGACGAGGGTCGCCCATCGAGCGTTACGTGAGGAACGGGCTTCGCGGCGTTCGCGCTCGTTATCCCGGCTAAACGTTCATATAGTTCCCTTCGAGTGCCGTGCCAAGGCATCACTCTGGTCAATTTACTGGCGAGATTCAACTCTCCCGGGAGTGGACCTGGTGAGCCGGGAAGAGAACGTATGGGAACACCGGAAGCAACGACACCGAGCGGACCGACTTCCTCGACCGGGACGCCGCCTCCCTCCGGTACGGGTCGCCGGACGCTCGCAATCATCGTCGCCGTGATTATCATCGTCGCGGCGATTGGCGGCGGGTTGTATTACTACTACTCGACCCAGTCGAGCAGCAGCAACGACTTCGTTGTGGGGGTCGTGGGGCCCCTGACCGGGAGTCTTGGACCCGCAGGCACCCCGTGGGCCGATGGCGTGACTGTTTGGGCGAACGCGATGAACGCGCAGGGCGGAGTGCTCTTCCACGGTAAGATGACGCACGTCTCGGTGAAGATGTACGACGATCAGAGCAACCCCTCAAATGCGATTTCGCTCGTTACCCAGGCAGTCAGCGGCGACCACGTCGACATGCTGGTCTCCGGCTTCCTGACACCAGACACCGATGCAATCGCTTCGACCATTCAGCAGTTGCAGGTTCCAATGATCGCTAACGCGGCGGACGACCCCGAGTTCCATGTGGGGAACCCGTACCTGTTCTCGATCTACCCGCTGACCGCCCCCGAGATGCTGCCGTACGCGCAGTTCTTCGAGGGCCTCTCCCCGCAACCGTTCAACATCTCCACGCTCTACTCGAACGAGGAGGCGATGATTACTCTGCTCGGAGCGACCATCAACTGGTTGGGGCCGAGCTACCACATCCTCTATAACCAGACCTACGACCCCACCGCGCTTACGACAGCAAGCGCCGACAGCTACCTGCTGTCAGCGAACGTCCACGGGCTTCAAGCGCTGATGGTCTCGGACGAGTACCCCGGCAACGTCATCACTTGGATGACTCAGATGAAGGCGCTCGACATCCGCCCATCGTTGATCTTCTCGGAGGACATGTGGGACGCCCCGTTCTTCATCAGTCAGCTCGGTGCGGATGCCAACGGCATGATTGGTCAAGACAACTGGGCCGCAGACATGACGAAGGCCGAGGCGACCGGCGACTTCGCGAACGCGACATACTGGTTCCAACAGATGAACGCGACCTATGGTCAGGCAATCGCGATCAACCAGCTGCCGTACCAGGGAATCATGGCCGCGGAGGTCGAGCTCGCTGCAATCCAGAAGGCCGGCGTCACGAGCGGACCGGCAGTCGCCGCCGCGATGTCCGCGCTGAACATGGCGACGGTCGAGGGGCGATTCCAACCCAACTCAAATGGCCTGGACCCCGCTCGGGCTCCGTTCGTCATTCAGATACAGAACGGCGAGCCGGTGATTATCGCACCGGCCAAGTACGCGACGGCAACGGCGATCTACCCGCTGTCGTCCGGGTGGCCATAGACTCGGGAGGGACCACCGCGACAAACCCCCACGAAACTTACGAAAGGGGGGTCTGGGCTTCGTGGGGTTCAACCCATTCCTAGTCGCCCTAATCGGGGGCCTCGGTGTCGGGAGCCTCTATGTCGTCTTTGCTCTCGGCATGAACCTGCTCATCGGGGTCATGCGCGTGATAAACTTCACGCACGGTTACCTCATGCTCCTTGGCTCGTACCTGACCTACTTCCTCTGGGAGTCGTACGGCCTCAACCCGCTCCTCTCGCTCCTGATTGTGATGCCGAGCCTCTTCGCGGTCGGCGTGCTGTTCCACTTCATCTTTGTCCAGCCGGTCCTCAAGCGCCCGTTCTTCGAGGACACCACACTCTTGCTCACGTTCGCGGGTTTTCTGGTCATGGACAACATCTTCGTCAAGCTCTGGACGGACGACCAGCGCCAAGTCCCCACGACGTACTTCAACACCCCGGTGATCTTCCACACCCCGTGGGGGGACGCCGTCCTCTCGCAGGTTGTTCTGATCGGGGCCGGTCTCGCCGCGGCGGCGACGGCCAGCCTGTGGGCCTTCCTGCGCTACACGTGGACGGGCCGCGCGATGCGCGCGGCCAGCCAAGACCTCCTCGCCGCGCGTCTCCTCGGGATACCGGCGCGACGTCTCTACGCGATCAGCTTCGGGATCTCGGGGCTCTTGGCGGGAATCGCGGGCGTGGTCGTGGCAATGGAGTTCCTCTTCTACCCTGAGTTCGGGCTCACCTACCTGCTCAAGGCGTTCGGCGTGATCATGATGGGCGGGATGGGCAGTATACCCGGCACGGTCGTCGGCGGCTTGACGCTGGGAGTCGCGGAGTCGATGACGACCTACGTATACAACGGGACTTACGGCGTCTGGTCTAACGGAGCCGCCTACGTTGCCATTCTGGCGGCGCTCGCGATTCGTGGCTTCCGGGGAAAGACCCGGTGAGCGCTTTGTCCTCCGTATCGGCTCCCACCGGCCAGTGGATACGTCGGGCGTGGGACCGCCTGAGGCACTGGGACCATCGCTGGACGGTCTTGATCGTTATCTTCGGCCTGCTTGCAATCCTCCCCATCGTCTTCCCGAGTCCCTACACGATCTCAGTGTTTCTGTTCTATATCCCGTGGTACGTCGCGATGGCCCAGAGCTGGAACATCTCTGGCGGCTACAGCGGTCAGCTCAGCTTTGGACATTGGGGCCTTCTCGGCGTCGGCGCATACACCACCGCAATCCTCGCGGTGACGGACCATTGGAGCGTCGTGACCGCGATGCTGATGGCCGCTGTCGTGACGTTCCTTCTTGGCCTGTTGATCGGTTACATCGGTTCCGGTCTGCGAGGCGTGTACTTCGCGATCGCGACTCTCGCGGCTGCATCCCTGATGCAACTGATCATTCTCAACTGGCAGTCAGTCACGCTGGGCTCTCTGGGCTTCCCGATCTTTTTCATCCTGATTTCCCCCTCCGATCTTTACTACGCCGCCCTGACGCTCGCGGTGATCGCGACGTTGATGGTCTACGGAATTTCGCGTAGCCGGCTAGGCCTCGCGTTCGAGGCGGTTCGCGAGAACGAGGACGTCGCCATCGCGACGGGCGTCTACGCCCGCGGCTACAAGGCATTGGCCTTCGGGCTGAGCGCGTCGATCATGGGGCCGGTCGGAGGCCTCTACGCTCTTGCCTCGCACTACATTGACCCGACGTCCGCGTTCAACCTGCTCTATAACCTGCAGATTATCCTGATGGTCATCGTCGGGGGCCGCGCCAAAGTCTTCGGCCCGGTGGTCGCCGCGGTGATCTTCGCCTGGGTCTTCGAGGTCGCACTCACGAGCTTTAACGTCTACAACTACCTCATCACCGGGGTCGTGATATTCGTCGCCGTTCTGTTCCTCTCGCGCGGGATCTTCGGCTTCCGTGGGACCCCGAAAGTTCTCCAGTTCTGACCGCGACCGGACGGCTATATCCCGAGGAACGCCCTTCGAATTTCGGGATGGTCGAGGAGCTCACGTCCATTTCCTTGGTCGACGATTCGTCCCTGCGCGAGGACGTAAGCCCGGTCTGCAATCTGAAGGGCCTGCCGGACGTTCTGCTCGACGGCGAATACCGTCACCCCGCGCGCGGGGAGTTCGCGGAGTTGCTGGAACAGGCGTACCACCACGTTAGGACCGAGCCCGAGCGACGGTTCGTCGACCATCAGAATCCGCGGCCGGGCCATGAGCGCCCTCCCAATCGCGAGCATCTGGGCCTCGCCACCGGATAGGGTCTTCGCAGTCTGCCGCGCGCGCTCCTTCAGGATGGGGAACATCGTGCAGACCTCCTCGTACGTCTCCTGGAACCGGGCGCGGGCCGCCGGCAGGTATGCGCCCATCGCGAGGTTGTCCCGGACGGTCATGTTGGGGAAGACGTGCCGGCCCTCCGGCACGAGCGAGATGCCTTCCGCAACGATTCCTTCGGGCGAACGACCGGTGAGAGGACGTTCTCCGAGGGTCGTCGACCCCGAGAGTGTCGGAATCATGCCCGTGACCGCGCGCAACAAGGTCGTCTTGCCGGCGCCGTTGGGACCCACCAAGGCAGTGAACTTGGACTCGAGTATCTCCAAACTGACGGCGTGGAGGATGTCCATCCTGTCGTATCCGGCGCGCAACGCGTCGATCCGAAGCGCACCGAAACCCGAAGTCGTCGGGACCGACGTTGTCTGGGGGGACGGAGTGGAGGACATGCGAACGGCTGGCCGTCCCGGGAACGCTCCGGTAGATTAAGGGTTCTTCCGGTCGCCCAGCGCTCCGACGACCTCGGCCCCACTCACCACGGCCCCGACGGTTTCTTCGAGATTCCGCAGAATGGCCCGATGAAGTTCGTCGTCGACACCGGCAACGGCGTCCCGGACGACAACCACCTCGTAGTCGAGGGCGAACGCATCTCGGGCGGTCGCGTCGACACAGACGTGGGAGAGGACGCCCGTGATGACCACGGTTCGGACGCCGGCCCGCTCGAGAGTGGCTTTGAGGTCGGTCCCGAAGAACGCCGAGTAGCGGTTCTTCAGGATGAGGGCCTCGTCGGGGGCCGGAGCCAGCTCGGACACGATTGCGCTCTCCGAAGAGCCGAGGGTGAAAACCGGCTCCCGGCGGCCCACGTAGGCCCGCGGAATAACCCGGTGGAATCGGCCGGGAAAATCGGTTCCATCGTCTCGGTACCGGTAGGCCGTGAAGAAGCAGGGATAGGCGTGCGCGCGAAACTCCTGGCGCAGCCATGCGATCACTGGTACAATGGAGGCCGCGTCGCGCACGGGCCGACCGGCCCGGGCATACGCCCCGTTTGGGGCGACGAACCCTGCCTGCATGTCGATTACCAGCAGCGCCGGACGTTCGAGCGGGGGCAGCATGGGCACACTATCGGGCGGAAGGACTTAAGGAACGCATGGTTTACTGTATCGAGTTCTATGAAGGCCGACAGGCGCCCCCTGACTGGGCTACGCGTGGTCGAGCTCGCCCAAGGGATTGCCGGACCGTACGGTACGATGATCCTGGGCGACCTCGGTGCCGACGTCGTCAAGGTCGAAATCCCCGGTGTCGGTGATCTCGCCCGGGGGTGGGGACCCCCCTTCGCCTCGCCGCACAACTCGGCCTACTTTCTGTCAGTGAACCGCAACAAGCGGTCAATCGAGCTTGACCTCAAGACCCCGTTCGGCAAAGAGGTGCTGCGGCAGCTCGTAAAGGACGCGGACGTCTTGGTGGAAAACTTCCGGCCGGATGTGATGGCCAACCTTGGCTTCGATGCTGCAACCCTCCAGTCAATCCGGCCGAATCTGATCGTGGCCTCCATCACTGGCTACGGCCCGGAGGGGCCCAGCCGTAACGACCCGTCGTTCGACCTGATTGCTCAGGCCCGCTCCGGGCTGATGAGCGTGACGGGAACCGTTGAGGGAGACCCGATCCGGGTCGGGATCGCGCTGTTCGACCTCGCGGCGGGGCTCTACGCCGCAATCGGAGTACTGACCCAGCTCCGGGAGCGAGAGGCGGGACGTCCGGTCGCCCCCGTCGAGGTCAACCTTCTCGACACGTCGGTCTCGATGCTGACCCATTGGCTCCCAATTCTGAGCCTCGAGGGCAAGGTGCCGCCGCCGAGCGGCACGGCCCACCCGCTCATCGTGCCGTATCAGGTCCTGCCGACCCGCGAAGGGTTCATCGCGCTCGGAGTCTCGACCGACAGGCTCTGGCACCGGTTCTGCGAGGCGCTCGGCCTTGAGGGCATTGAAACCGACCCGAGGTTCGCGACCAACGCCGCACGCGTGGCCCATCGCGACGAAGTCCTTTCGATCGTCGTCCCTGCGCTCGGGCGCTGGACGGCCCGTGAGGCGGCCGAGAACCTGAACCGCGCAGGGATCCCCTGCGCGGTCGTCGCCCGGATCGAGGACCTCCCTCGGGACCCGCAAGTCGAATTCAACGGCTCGATCGTCACGATGCCCGCGCCGCACGCGGGCACGGTGATGGTCGGCGGCTCCCCGCTCCTCTCCCTGTTGCCTTCCGATGAGCCGCTTGTTTATCGCCCCGCGCCAGACCTCGGCGAGCATACCCAGGAGATCCTTCGCGAGCTCGGAATGACGGCTCCTTCGACCCCCACTGCAATCGGAGGCCGGGCATGAAGGCGATTGACGTCGTCGCGAACCTGCGCAACGAACACTACGTCAACGCCATTCGCCCGTACATGGAGGAAGCCTGGAAGACCCTTCGCCAAGATATGGCACGTCTCATCATCTCTCCGGGCCAGATGGTTGAGGAGATGGATCGTGCCGGAATCGAGCGCGCGTTCCTGATTGCTGCGAAGGGCGAGGGGTGGGAGCTTCCGTACGAGGATGTCGCCGCCGTGGTCCGGGAGTACCCGGACAAGTTCTCGGGAATCGCGGGGTTCAATCCGTTCCAGGGAATGAAAGGGGTCGCCCGGCTTGCGGAGGCCGTCGAGAAGTACGGGTTCATTGGCGCTCACGTCTACCCGCACTGGTTCCGCCGCGCCCCCAACGATGCAATCTATTACCCGTTCTATGCGAAGTGCGTCGAGCTCGACATCCCAGTGCAGATGCAGGTCGGCCACTCGACCCCGATGTCGTACGTTCCGTCAGTTGCGCACCCGATCACTCTCGAAGATATCGCGATCTACTTCCGAGAGCTGAAGATCATAGGGATCCACATCGGCTACCCGTGGACGGAGGAGATGATCTCCGTGGCGTACCGGTTCTCGAACGTCTACATCGCCACCGACGCCCATGCGCCGAAGTATTGGGAGCCCCGGTTCGTCGAGTACCTTCGCTCGCGCGGAAAGCAGAAGGTCCTCTTCGGCACGGATTATCCGATCGTCGGCTTCGAGCGGGCGATGACCGAGATCGCCGGCCACCACCTTCCCGACGACGTGCTCGCGCGGTTCCTACGGGAGAACGCACGGGACGTTTACCGGCTTCCCTGAGGAGTCCGACCAAGCTTAGCGTAAGGCGTCTTATGCCGGGCCGGCTCTAGTGATCTGCGCCGCTTTCTTGAAATCCATGACCGGCTCCATGCGACCGACCTTGCGCTCGCGGCTCACATCCGGACCGATTGTCGTGGCCCCTGGCGCCTACGACGCCCTCTCCGCACGCCTCGTTGAGGAGGCGGGATTTCCTGCCGTCTACGTTAGCGGGGCTGGCGCATCGTACAGCCTGCTGGGCGCCCCGGACGTCGGACTCATTAGCTTTGTCGAGATGCGCGACCAGGTCCGCCGGATCGCCCAAGCGGTCTCGATTCCGGTAATCGCCGACGGGGATACCGGGCACGGCAACGCGCTCAACGTCCAGCGCACGGTCCGAGAGTTCGAGGCGGCGGGCGCGAACGCAATCCAGATCGAGGACCAGACGTTTCCTAAGAGCTGCGGCCACCTGAACGAGAAGACCGTGGTGCCGGTCGAGGAGATGGTGGGCAAGCTTAGAGCCGCGGTGGAGGCGCGCTCCTCGTCTGAGTTCCTCATTATCGCCCGGACCGATGCGTTGCTTCCCGAAGGCACGGACGCCGCGCTTGACCGCCTGAAGGCGTATGCCTCGGTCGGCGCGGATGTACTATTCCTGGAGGCACCTCCCGACCTGGCGACTATGCGGCGGGCCTGCGCCGAGCTTCCGCGACCGGAGATGGCGAATATGGTCGAGGGGGGCAAGACCCCTTTGCTCTCTGCCTCCGAGCTCGAGAAGATCGGCTACCGGCTCGTCATCTTCCCCGGGGCCGGGGCGAGAATCGCGGCGTTCGCCCTCCGGGAGCTCTACGCGACCCTCGCCCGGGAGGGAACGACCGCGTCCCTTCTGGGACGAATGTTGCTCTTCGACGAGCTGAATCGGGTCGTTGGCTTACCCGAGATCCGGCGAGCCGGCGAGCGGTTCGGCGGAACGACACCGGTCCGGAGGTCGCCATGAGCCGCCCGCAGACGCAGATTGAGAAGATCCTCTCCCGGCATTCGACCGAGGCGCCCGGGCGGCCGGTCGAACCCGACGATTTCGTCGAGGTCGAGGTGGATCGCCTGGTGCTCCTCGACATGGCCGCCACCCATCCGGAGTTCATGAACCACCTGCCGCACCGGGTCCACCGGCCGGATCGGGTCGCCTGGGTCTTCGACCATCTCGTTCCTGCGCCCACCGTCGAGCTCGCCTCCGGCCTAGTCCGGCTGCGCGAGCTTGCGAAGCGCTGGGGCATCACCCATCTCTTCGACATCGGCCGGGGGGGAATCTCCCATCCGCTGATGGCCGAGCGTGGCTGGGTCCGACCGGGCGAAATCCTGGCGAACACCGATTCGCACACCTGTGCGGCCGGGGCGCTCGGCTGCGCTGGCCGCGGGGTCGGTATGCTCGAGGTGATGAGCATCCTATGCACCGGTCGGACCTGGTACAAGGTCGGCGAAACCGTCCGCGCCACCCTCACCGGCTGTCTCGACGCGGGCGTCAGCGGGAAGGACGTCTTCCTCTCGCTCGCCGGAACGTACGGAGCGATACCCGGCCGCAACATCGAGTTCGCGGGCGACGGGATCGCGACCCTGGCGATTCCGACCCGTCAAATGATCGCAACCATGTGCGCCGAGATTAGCGCGGAGTTCGCCCTCTTCCCCCCGGATTCCCTCGCGATTGACTATGTCCGGGCCCGGATCCCGCCATCCGAGACGGTCATCGCGGTGACCGCCGATTCCGGTGCCGCCTACTGCGCCGAGTGGAATCTCAATCTCGGAGAGGTCGAGCCGCTCGTCGCCGAGCCAAACCGGGTCGCGCGGAACGTCCGGCCCGTCGGAGAGCTCGTCAACGTTACGATCACGCGGGCCGTCGTAGGATCGTGCGCGAACGGAATGATCGAAGACCTGGAGGCGGTCGCCGCCGTGCTCGACGGTCGCACCATTCACCCGGACGTCGTCTTCACGGTCACTCCGAACACGTCCGAGGTCCTCGCTGAGGCCTCCCGTCGTGGGCTGGTTGACAAGATTCTCGCGGCCGGCGCCCTGGTCACAAACCCGACCTGCGGGGCTTGCTTCGGGGGGCACATGGGTGTGCTCGGCGACGGCGAAGTCTGCGTGACCAGCACGACCCGCAACTTCCAGGGCCGGATGGGTTCGCCGAACGCGAAAATCTACCTAGCCTCAAGTGCGACGGTCGCCGCGAGCGCGGTCACCGGGCACCTGAGCGATCCGCGTGCGTTCCTCAGAGGACGACTGTGAAGCTCGCAGGGCGGACTTGGGTGTTCGAGGACGACATCAACACCGACCTCCTCTATCCCGCGGCCTGCTTCCGCCTACCGGCCGACGAGCGGCCCTGGCTCACGATGAGCGCGAACCGGCCCGGCTGGTCGCGCGAGGTCCGCTCCGGCGACCTCCTCGTCGCGGGCACCAACTTTGGCACCGGCTCTTCGCGACCCGCTGCGGACAACCTGAAGGCCCTCGGCATCGCGGGCGTCCTCGCGGAGTCGGTGAACGGACTTTTCTTCCGGACGGCAATCAACAGCGGTCTCCCTGTCCTCGAGGCACCCGGGATCCGAGCTCTCGTCCCTGAAGGGACAATTGTGGAAGCCGACCTCGAGACCGGTTTGATCCGCACGGCCGGGCGCGAGCTAAAGGTGAAGCCGTTGCCGCCGTTCCTCGCTCGAATCTTGGCGGACGGTGGGCTACTGTCCCGTCTTCGAAAGGAAGGATATATCGACTGAGGTGTTTCGGCCTCCGAGGAATCTGGATGCACGTGTGGGAACCGATCCTAGGCGAACTCGATCGACAAGTGATCACCGCCGCCGGTTACGGAAAGGAACGACCGCTCGGCAAGAACCCCGTCCTTCTCGTCATTGACCCGCAGTACAACTACGTCGGCGAGGACCTCCCGATTCTCGAATCGATCCGCAAGTACCCCACCAGCGTGGGACACGCTGCGTACGCGGCCCTCCCCCAGCTCGTCGCGCTCGTCACCACGTTCCGAGAGAAGCAGCGCCCCGTCATCTTCACGACCGTGGCTCCGAAGGAGTCGCTCCTCCCATTCTCGATCAGCGGTCGGGTCCACGCCGACCGCAAGTCCGAGACCCTCGTAGCGGGACATAAGGGCACCAAGATTGTCGAGCCGCTGCTGCCGCGGCCCGGTGAACTCGTCGTCGACAAAGCGTTCGCGAGCGCCTTCCTCGGCACGCCGCTCTCCACAATCCTCACGGTGCAAAAGGTCGACACCGTCGTCGTTTGCGGGGGAACGACAAGTGGCTGCGTCCGGGGCACGGCGGTCGACGCGGCGGGACTCGGCTACAGCGTGGTCGTGGTCGAGGACGCGGTCTTCGACCGGATCGCGCTCTCTCATGCGGCGAACCTCCTCGACCTGTGGATGAAGTACGCGAATGTGTTCCCGGCCCAACGGATCGCCGACTGGGTCCGGGGGCTTCCATGAGCGAGCTCGTTCTCAAGAACGCACGGCTCGTCTTCCCCCACCGCGGCGTGGTCGAAGGTGAGATCGGGGTTTCGGGTGGCCGGATCGACGCGGTGGGCAAGGATCTCGAACGGGCGGACCACACAGTTGACGTCCACGGGGCGCTGGTCGGTCCCGGCATCGTCGATCCCCACACCCACATCGGGATTTACCGACCCGCCGACGCCGATGCCCGGACGGAGTCGGAATGCGCGGTTCGGGGCGGAGTCACGACGATGGTCACGTACTGGAGAGTAGGGGAGCCATACACCGATGGCCCCGTTGCGTACGCGAAAGGGTTCGATGCGTTCCAGGCTCGCCTCGCGGGGCGAATGAGCACCGACTACGCGGTAAACCTCGGGATGCTGACCCGCGAGCACCTCGAGGAGGTTCCAACACTCGTCCGGAAGGCAGGCGTGACGACCCTGAAGTACTTCGTTCACTACGAGGGACGTGTCGACATCGGCCGCGACCTTGACGCCGGGTACTTCTACCGTCTGGCAAAGACCGTCGCGGGGCTTTCGACCGAGGTTCCGGCGGTCCGCCTGAGTGTGCACTGCGAGGATCCGGCAATCGTCCGGGAGGCGACCGACGAGGAGAAGCGCAAGGGGGGAAGCGACCTCGAGGCGTACCGCCGCTCCCGGCCCGAATGCGCGGAGGCGGTCGCAATTGCGCGGCTGGGCGAGGTCGCCCTGGCGACGGGCGCCCCCGTCTACCTTCCCCACGTAAGCTCTGCCCTCGGCTATCGACGCGCGGCGGAATTTGTTGGCCAGGGTGCGGACCTAATCATCGAGACTAGCCTCCACTACCTCACCCTGACATGCGACGCTCCCGCGCAGGTCCTCGCCAAGGTCAACCCGGCGATCCGCCGAGCAGAGGATGTGGAGGCGCTCTGGAACGCCCTCGCCCACGGCGGGATTAGCTGCGTGGGCAGCGACCATGCCTCCAACGCGCGCGCAGAGAAGACCGAGCTCTGGAGCGCAAAACCCGCGTTCCCTGGCACCGGCCTCCTCCTCCCGCTCCTGTTCGAAGAAGGCGTCGTACGTCGTCGCCTGATCACTCCCGAGAAGCTCTGGGGGATCCTATCCGAGAACAGCGCGAGGGCCCACGGATTGTACCCGCGCAAGGGCTCCCTCGCACCGGGAGCCGATGCGGACCTGGTCGTATTCTCGAAGCACGAAGAACCCCGCCGGGTGAGCGCCGAGTCGGTCCACTCGGCGGCTGACTATTCGCCCTACGAGGGCCGGGAACTTCACTACGGCGCGACCGCGACCTATGTTCGGGGCACGCTGGTCGTCGACGAGAGCGGACTGCACGCTCCCGGCAGCGGCGCATACCTACACCGTCCGCTCACGGCCGGCTAGGGTCGGCGAACGGAGCGGCCCCCGGCGCTCGGGCAACAACGTACTCGCCGCGGCCGGCAAGGTCGAAGACCTCTCCCGGGAACACCCCCTCGGCGACCGTGACGCCCCGGCTGATGGTCCGCACCGGCACCCCGGTGAGCGACCAGCCTTCGAACATCGTGAACTCGCTGTGGTGGTGGAGCCGGTCGTTGCGGATCGTCGTGCTCGCTTTCGGGTCGACGAGGATGAAATCGGCGTCGGACCCGGGAAGCAGCGCGCCCTTGCGGGGATAGTAGCCGAAGCGCCGGGCGGGGCCTTCAGCGAGGAGAGTTATCAAGCGGTCCCAAGAGAGGCGGCCGGAGAACGCCTCTTGCAGGAGCACCGGATACATCGTCTCGCTGCCCGGGAATCCCGGCGGAATCGAGAAGATGTCCTCGGCCCCCGGGGCCTTCTCGGTGCTCGGGGCCGCGTGGTCGGAAGCGAGGAAGTCGACCGTTCCGTCCTTCACGCCAATCCACATCGCCTCGACCTCGGCTCGGCTGCGCAATGGAGGGTTCACCTTCGCATACGGCCCCCGCTCGTGGTAGGCCGACGTGTCGAAGTACAGATAGTGTGGGCAGGTTTCCACCGAGAGATCGGCACCGGCCGCCCGGGCCGTGCGGACGGTGGGGAGCGTGAACCCGCTGCTCAAGTGCACTATGTGCACCGCCGCCCCTACCTCCCGACCGATCCGTGCGACCCGCGCCACCGCGTCCTCCTCGGCAATCGTAGGCCGGGAGTCGGTGTAGACCTCGGGCGTGATGCGATTGGCCTCCTTCAGCCGTCGGGTCGCTTCCGCGACGATCGAAGGATTCTCCGCATGTACCTCGAGGGGTGCGCCGGTGCCGGCGAGTCGTTCCGCGACCGCGAGGATTGTGCCATCGTCGCAGGCCGTGTAGTCTCCGACCGGGTTCCAGCCCATGTAGACCTTAATCCCCGCGACTCCTCCGGCCAACAGCGCGGGGATCTCGTCGAGGTTGGCCGCGCAGCCACCCCCATGCACACCGAAGTCGACTATCGAACGCTTCCGGCCGAGGTCGAGCTTCGCTAGGAGTGAGGCGCGGTCGAGCGTCGGGGGGCAATGCTGGGGTGTCGAGGCGGCCTGCTCGACATACGTCGTCACCCCGCCGGAGGCGCAGAGGCGGCTTCCCGTGCCGATGTCGGTGCGGTCGGGCCGACCATAGGTGAAGTGCGTGTGCGTGTCGACCGCGCCGGGCAGGAGGAGCTTGCCGCCCGCATCGATCGTCCGGTCCGCGATGGGAAGCTGGGGGTCTTTGGCAACCCGGACGATGCGGCCCTGATCGATTGCCAGCCCAGCCTCGACCCAGGCACCCGACCAGCGGATACGGGCGGCGCGGACCACGAGGTCGACCGGGCTCACAACGAGCTCCTATCTAGCCGGGCCACGACCGTCCCGCCGGGGTTGGTCCAACCGGACCGGAAGAAGTAGGCGGACTCGATGTGACGGGGTGCGAGCCGAACAAGCTCCTCGTTCTCCGCCGGATAGAACCGCAGTTCTCCCGAACCTTTCCAGACGTCGACAACCGTGCGGCCGGTGGTCTGGATTCGCACGACCTCATGGAGAGCCGGAGGGCGATGCGGGTCGACGTCGGGGAGGTAGCGGACACCGAAGTACGTCCCGAGTCGAGGAAGTTCCTCCGCCCGCCCAGGTTCGTCCAGCGTGACGCCGGCGAAGAGAATCCGCTCCCCATGGCGAGAGAGCACCCCGCCGAGCCGGGCTCCTCGGCCGAGAGGTCGGAGCTTGGGGTGAAGGGGATGAAGCCGGGTCATCCGGATCTGGGCGACCTTCTTCGGCCAACCATTCAGCCAGCCTCGCAGCATCGACCAGTCGTGGTCGGTCCAGATGTACGGCAAGTAGACCCCGGCCTCGCCCTGGAAACGGCAGGAGACCGTGATGATTGCCTCGCCGTACTGGGTTGCC
>JBEKEY010000027.1:0-25866 GCA_050013595.1 Thermoplasmata archaeon
GAAGCATGAGCGACGTGACGATCGCCGCGGGGTTGCGCGCGATCTTGAGGAGCTCGCGCTTCGTGAGGGCGCTCCATCGACGGACGTTCATGGTCGACCTCGTCGGGCGTCCTGGACTCGGCTCATGAACACGGCCCGGTCGGTCGCCGTGGGTCCTTCGTCCTCCCGGAACTCTCGACCGGTGAATTCGAGGAACACTTCGTCGAGACTTGGTCGCCGGAGCGAGACGCCCGCGAGCGCGATGCCGAGGCCGGTCGCGGCCCCGACGGCCTTCGGGATCAGGGCCTCACCGCTCGGACACTTCACGCGGAACGTGCCCTCCTGAGTCGTCACGGAGGTCACGGTGGGGAGGGCTCTCAGCGCAGCCTCGAGCCCCGGCGCGGTCCCCAGGGGGCGGACGGTGACCACGTCGCCCCCCACTCGGTCCTTGAGCTCGGTGGGCGTCCCCGCGGCGACGATCTTGCCGTTGTCGATGATCGCGATCCGGTCGCACATCCCGTCCGCCTCGTCGAGATAGTGGGTCGTCAGGAAGACGGTCATTCCCGTCTCCTTTCGGAGCTCGGCGATGATCTTCCAAAAGCCGGCCCTGCCCTGGGGGTCCAGGCCCAGGGTCGGCTCGTCCAGGAACAGGACGTGCGGCGAATGGATGATCCCGACCGCGAGCTCGAGACGGCGGCGCATCCCCCCCGAGAACGTCTTCACGAGCCGGTCCGCCGAATCGGCGAGCGCTAGGCGGTTCAGGAGGTCCTCGACCCGCTTCGGAGTCTCCCGCAGAGGAACCCCGAAGAGCGCCGCGGCCAGCACGAGGTTCTCGCGACCCGTGAGATCCTGGTCCGCGGTCGATTCCTGGAAGACCAGTCCGATCCTCTGCTTGAGTTCGTGAGGGTCCTTGAACGCGTCGAGTCCGTCCACCGTCGCCCGACCCGAGGTCGGAGCGAGCACCGAGGTCAGCATGGAGAGGGTCGTCGTCTTGCCGGCCCCGTTCGGGCCGAGGAAGCCGTAGATCTCGCCCTCCTTCACCGAGAAGGAAATCGCGTCGACCGCCTTCACCGAGCCATTGTAGACCTTGGTGAGGCCTTCCGCGACGATCGCATCCGTCATGATTTGGCCTACCCCCACCCCAACTGGGGGAGTTCATGGCCGTTGCTGTTCGATTGGGGGTGACCCCGAAGTTCCTGAGATCCTGCCGGGTCGGACGTCGGCCCCCTGCGTCGGTGCCTCGGCCTCACGACATGGGGATCTCGAAACCACCCCTTGAGGATCGGTCACGTCCGGTGAACTCTCCCGGCCCGGGCTTGTGGACCGTTCGGAAGCCCACCGCCCAGGCGAATCGGGCGCCCCGGGAAGCGAACCGCGGCGGGAGAACGTAATACAATCGGGCGGCCTTCGACTCCTCGAGGGATGAAAGTTGACCGTCGGTTCCGATGAAGCACGCTGGGAAGTCGAATTGCGGAACCTGCGGGACGAGCTCCTGCAGCTGAGGGCTGAGCAGAAGGAGATGGCCCAATCGATCCACCAGCTCGTCCAGACCTTCCGGACGTTGGCCACCCACCTCGGGATCGCGGCCGAGCCGTACGTCCGCAAGGACGGCGACCCTTCCTCCGACCGCGACCTGCTGGGCTTCGCCTAGGGCAGGGCCTATGGACATCCTGTACCGGGTCCGTGCGGATGCTCCGGCGGAGCACCGCGCTCGATTCTCGATCGACCTACAGGGCGTCACCTCACCGACCCTCGACCTTGTCGTGCCCTCGTGGGTACCCGGGTCGTATGTGATCGTGAACTATGTCCGAGGATTCCGGGACCTCGTCGCGCGGAGCCAGCCGCAGGGCGCATCGTTGCCGGTGGATCGCATCGACAAGGCGCGATGGCGCATTCGGACCGGCGGCGCGACGGGGATCCGCATCGAGTACACGGTCTATGGCCACCAGCTCATCACGGAGGGGTTCGACCTCACCTCCGACCACCTGTTCCTCAACGCCGCCCTCTGCCTGCCGTACGTCGATGGGCATCTGGCCGACCCGGTCGCCCTCGAGCTCGACGTACCGGCCGACTGGAAGGTCGTCACCGAGCTCGAAGAGGTCGCTCGGTCCCCGCCTCGCTATCGGGCCCCGAACTACGACGCGTTCGTGGATTCACCGGTCGACGCGGGTCGGCCGGTCGTGCTGACCGTCCACCCTGGCGGGATCCCGCATCGGATCTGCCTCTGCGGCCCCGGCGGGAACTACGATGCGCATACCCTCGAGCAGGATGTGACCAAGATTGTCGAGGCCGCGATGGCCCTCGTCGGGGACACCCCGCTCTCCCGGTACACTCTCTTCTACCACCTCACGGACCAGCGGGACGGGGGCCTCGAGCACGCCACCTCCGCGTCGTGCGTCATCGATCGGAGCACTTTCCAGCCGGGCGATGCGTACCGCGACTTCCTCGGCCTGACCGCCCACGAATACCTGCATCTCTACAACGTCAAACGGATCCGCCCGAAGGTCCTCGGACCGTTCGACTACACTCGCGAGAACTATACCCGGCTCCTCTGGTGGATGGAGGGGACGACCGATTACTTCACCTACCTCGTGCTCCGCCGCGGCGGGCTGTTCAGTCCGGAACAATTCCTCCGGCAGCGAGCGGAGCTCGTGAAAACGTACCTCGAGACGCCCGGGCGCAACCGGATCTCTCTCGAGGATTCTTCGCTCATCACCTGGGTCGACCTCTACCAGCGGTTCGAGGAGACTCCCAACCAGTCGGTCTCCTACTACCTCAAAGGGGACCTCGTGTCGATGTGCCTTGACCTCGAGATCCGGCACCGTACCGAGACTCACGCCTCCCTCGAGACCGTGCTCCGTCTCCTCTGGAACGAGTACGGTAAACCGGGGATCGGGCTCGAAGAGGACGAGCTCCTGTCGGTGGCGAATCGCGCGACCGGACTCGACCTTTCGCGCTTCTTCGACCGGTACGTCCGGGGAACCGAAGAGCTCGACCTGCCCGGCTACGCTCGCTTCGCCGGTCTCGTCCTCGCGCCGAAGCCCAAGCGACCGGACGAGGTCGACGACCCGGTGCCGAGCGACCTCGGTGTCGTGGTCGAGGATTCGGGCGGCCTCGCCCGGGTCCGCCACTCCTTCGCGGGCCGGGCCGGGCAGGCCGGGGGGCTCACTCCGGGAGACGAGATCGTCGCGATGAACGGCGTGAAGGTCACGTTCGCCGGATTCGAGAAGGCGCTCGAGCGATTCCCCGCGGGTACTCCCGTCGAGCTGACCGTTTTCCGTCGAGGATTCCTTCAGAAACTATCCGTGGCCATGGGCGCCTCGCTCCCTCGGAGGTATGCCCTCACTCCGATGGAGTCCCCGACGGATCTCGCTCGAAAGGTCTACGAGAGCTGGGTCGGCACGAGCTGGACGCCGCGACCGACGTCGGACTAAGGTTCGCGCCGCTCCGCAGCACCCGGGGGTCTCGGTACGGCCTTGCGTCCGTACCTCCACTCGCCTTCCATCGGGTAGAGCCGGCGCAGAAGGGTGTTGACCCGGTGACCCACACGCACCTCACCCGGGGCCGCGTCGGTCACCTGAAGGGTGATCCGGATCCCGTTCGCGACCTCCACGAGCGCCACCTGGTACGGTCCGGCCGCCTCCACTTGCACGTCGAACTCGGTGGGCTGGCCTCCCCTTCCGATCGTCGTCACGGCGACGACCTGCACGTCGTCGCGAGGCAGGTTGGTGGGGGCCAGCGCATCGCGTCGCTGACAGCGCCGACACGCGTCGCGGGCCGGGAATGTGACCTCGTGGCACTCCCCGCACTCATCCGCAGTGAAGAGCCAGCGGCTCGGCAGGTTCTCAAAGTACCGAGCGCGGGGGACGTAGGCGCCCTCAGAAACGGCGGACTGATCGCGGTTGGCGGCGCGGAGGGTCTGTGCCATGTCGATCCGTCGGCCCGCGGCCGGTGCCAGGGCCCAGTCACCGAGCCACGCCTCCTTGCGCAATCGGTCGTTCCCTTTCCTTCCCACGCGGAGGGCGAGGGCCACGGCCGAGCGGTCCTTGTTCGTGGGCTCGAACCGGGACGGGACCGACTTGGTCGACGTGTCGAGGAGGAACGCGACCGCGGCGGCCCCGGTCGGCGAGGTGGCGGACCCCGCGCTCGGGGCCGCTCGCTCGGGCAGGTCCGCGGCGACGACGAGGGCGGGACCGTCCCCCGCTGCTTCCACGGCGTGCAAGGTACGAGCGAGCTCGGGAGCATCCCCGGGATGTCGCACAATCTCAGCCGTTCCTCGTCCGAGAAGCACGGGGAATCCCCAATCGGCCACCGGAGGGAACTCGCCGACGAGATGTACCACCAGCGGTTCCGTGGGACGGTCGCGATCCACCCAGGCCCGCTCGACCGCGGTAGCGCCGAGCGTGAACGCGTCCTCGTCGAAGGCTGCCACCCGAACCCCATCGGACGACCCCGCCGGGAGGTAGGCCGCGGCACGGACCAAGGAGCGCACGCCGTTCACCCCACCGAAAAGAGCGTGACGGCCGCCGTCGCCCCGGCGCCGCCCACGTTGTGAGCCAGGGCGTGGCCGGCATGGGAGACCTGGCGCGAGCCGGCCTCTCCTCGGAGCTGAAGGAAGATCTCGTAGGCCTGGCTCACGCCGGTCGCGCCAATCGGGTGTCCCTTCGACTTGAGCCCGCCGTCCGGATTGACGGGCAGGCGACCGTCCCTCCGGGTCTCGCCCGAAAGGGTCAGCGCCGCCGCCTCCCCGGGTCCGGCGAAACCGAGGTCCTCGAGAGCGAGGAGCTCGGCGATGGTGAAGCAGTCGTGGACCTCGAGGAACGAGATGTCGGAACGGTTCCAGCCCGCCGAGCGGAACGCTTCGTGCGCCGCCCGTTGCGTGGCCCGGAAGCTCGTCAACTTGGCCCGTTCCTGGACCGCGAGCGGGTCCGTTCCCGCCCCGAGGCCATCGACGTAAACCGGCGCGTCGGTGAACTTGTGGGCGATCTCGGGCGCCGAAAGCAGCAGGGCCACCGCGCCGTCGCTCACCGGGCAGCAGTCGTAGAGACCGAGCGGGTCGGCGACCAGGGGAGCGCTCCGTACTTCCGCCCGGGTGATCCTCTTCTGGAAATGCGCGTTCGGGTTCAGCGCGCCGTTATCGTGGTTCTTCACCGCGACCTCGGCGAGCGCCTCGGAAGCATCCCCGTGCTCGGTGAAGTAACGGGAGGCGATGAGCCCGTAGACGCCGGCGAAGGTGAGCCCCGCGAGGCGCTCCCACTCGGTATCCCCCGAGACTCCGAGCCAATACCGGCGGCGGGCGTTCGAGACGTCCGTCATCTTCTCGACGCCGACAACGAGCACGAGCGGGCTCGCGCGGGCCGCGAGCGCGCCCACGGCCGAACGCAGGGCAAAACCCCCGGACGCGCACGCATTCTCCACGCGCGTGACCGGAATGCCGACCACGCCCGCCTCTTCGGCCAGCACCGCGGAAGAGTTGCCGATCTGAGAGCCGCCGAACCCGAGCGTGGCGAGGAACGCCTCGCTCACGTCCTTGCGTTCGGCCCCCGCGTCGACGCTCGCGAACGCCGCCTCCACCGCCGAGCGGACCAGGGCGCGAGGACCGTCGTCCAGCACCCCGAATCGGGTGTGTCCTGCTCCTACGATAGCCGCTCGATGTGCCACTGCTGCCGCCTCACGAACCGTCTTATCGACCGATTCGTTGAAGCCTCTTAACAAAGGGGACCCATGGCGAGCGAAGAGCCTCCGGTCGTCGTGGGCGTGTCGGGCGCGAGCGGGGCGCCGATCGCCGTCCGCGTCCTACAGGCTCTCCAGGAAGCGCACGTGCCGGTGTCGCTGGTGGTCTCGGAGGGAGCACGCACGGTGCTCCGTGAGGAGGCCGACCTGGACGAGGATGCGCTCCGCCCGTGGGCGACCCACGTCTATTCCGACCACGACCTCGCGGCCCCCATCGCGAGCGGGTCGGTCCCGACGCGCGGCATGGTAGTGGTGCCGTGCTCCTCCAACACGGTCGCCAAGATCGCTCTCGGGCTCGGCGATACCCTCCTCACACGAGCGGCCGCGGTCCACTTGAAGGAGCGCCGACGGCTTATCGTCGTGCCGCGGGAGACCCCGCTCTCCACGACGCTCTTGCGCCACCTGACCACCCTGAGCGAGCTCGGGGCGGTCATCCTCGTGGCCTCGCCCGCCTATTACCTCCGTCCGAAATCGGTCGAGGAGACGACCGATTACCTCGCCGGAAAGGTCCTCGACCACCTGGGGGTCACGCACCAGTTGTACCGCGGCTGGAAGGCGGGAGCGAAGTGAGCGAGACGGGTTTTCTCGAAGACGTGAGGACCTCCGGCCCTCGGGGTCGACTGGGAGTCTTCGCACCTTGGCCGCTCGTGGGCGTTGCTCTGCTCCTGGTCCTCCTCATCGTACTCACCCCGGTGCTCGTTTCCAACAGCAACCAGCCGGGGCCCGGTCTGCTCACGCAGGCGGAGCTCGTCGTCGATAAGCTCTCCACGAACGCCACGGTCCACTTCTACGTCTGGGCCCTCGGCGAGACCATCCGCTACGACGAGATCCACATCGGGCTCGCGGGCTCGTTCAACTGGACGGGGACCTCGGCCGTCGCCTGGAACCGATTGAACTGGACCGACTGGCATAACGGGAGCGATCTACTTTCGATAACGTTCGGGTCGATGGTGAACCCGGTCGCGCTGAACATCTCGGTTCACTACGTCAGCCCGGCCGGAAGCACCTGGTACGTCGGGATGATCGCGTTCTACGTTGCGCTGACCTCGCCGCCGAGCGGCGAGAGCCTTTATTCCTCTACGCCGACCTCGGGGGTGGCCGTGCCGTCCCCCGTGGCCGTCTCCAACAGCACCCTGCCGTTCGCCATCTTGCTCGCGGACGTCGGCCCGGGAGGGGGACCGTGAGGGCGAGCCGCGTCGCGATCCTGCTCTGGGTCGCGCTCATCATCCTCCTCTTGGTGGTCGAGCTCGCCGAGATCACGCACGTCTTCACCCTCCCGGTCCAGAACTGGATCGCGGACCCCCTCGCCTTCGTGGTCGCGCTCATTTTCACCACCCTCCTCGCTCTGGTCGGAGCGATCTTCATCGGAGTCTTCCTCTCACACCGTCTCTTGGTCCCCACCGGATTCACACCGTTCGAGGAGGAGATGCTCAAGATGCGCTCGGACCTGTCGGCGATCAAGCGCGACCTGGCGTCTCTGCGCGGACCACCCGACCCCGAGACCCCCGCGTCCGACCCCACCCCGCCCGAGGACCGACCGTGAAGGTCCCGGTTCTCGACAACGGCGGCCAGTGGACGCACCGCGAGTGGCGGGTCCTCCGGGACCTCGGCGCCGACACTCGCATCGTTCCCAACACCACCCCGTTCGACGAACTCGACGCGGACGGCGTCGTCCTCTCGGGCGGCGCGCTGAGCCTCGAGGGGACGGACGCGCCCCTCGGACGGGTCGGCGAGTGGATCGGGTCCGGTAAGGTGCCCGTACTGGCGATCTGCGTCGGTCACCAGTTCCTCGCCCGTCACTTCGGAGGCCGGGTCGAGCGGGCCGCGGCGCCCGAGTTCGGCTCGGTCGAGCTCACGGTCGACCGGGTCGACCATCCGATCTTCGCGGGATTGTCCCCGCACTTGCGGGTCTGGTCGAGCCACAACGACCAGGTGTCGGTCGCCCCGCCGGGGTGGAGCGTCCTCGCCCACTCGGCCGCGTGCCCGGTACAGGCGATGGCGCACCCGTCGCTCCCGATCTGGGGCGTCCAATTCCATCCCGAGGTCGAGCACACTGAGGGCGGTCGGGAGATGTTCCGGCATTTCCTCGACGTGTGCCGCCGCTGACCCCCGGGAATAAGTACCGCACGCGGCTCGTGGGGCGAGGCGAAGTTTGGCGCGGGTCCGTCGGGGTTCGGGAGTCCGCGAGCACGACCTCCTCGCCCGGGCGAAGGTCCTGCGAGGCTCGGTCGATTCGTTGCTCCCGCGGCTGGGTCCGCAGTGCCCTCCCGAGCGGTTCGACCGCCGCCGGGCGGAGCTCGAGGAGGTCCGCGAAGCACGGGATGACGAGCATCGCCTCCAGAGGCTCTCGCGCTGGGGCGACCCGCTCGCGCGCGCTTACGCGGGGCTCCTCCACTTCTACCTCGACCCGAAGAACCTCGCCGTCGTTTCGTTCGCGCTGCCGGGTGGCGAGGCCTCGTACGCCCCGTTCGCCCGCACGGACCGCGAGGCGGAGGTCGCCGTTCAGCAATCGGACGACCCGGACCGGCTCCTCTTGGGCTATCTCGAGTGGGCCCGCAAGGGCTTCCATTTCTTCGCGACACGCAAGACCCTCTTCTGCACCGGCCCGTCCCCTTCCCCGCCTTCGGAGTTCCGGGCCGAGACGATCGCCGAGCTCCCCTACCGTCTCCTAGAGAACCCCGCGCAACGGCGGTTCGAGTGCATCCACCTTCAGGCGGGCGAACCGCGTCCGTTCCTCGAGATCGGCTGGCCGGGCGCGGAGACCGCGTTCCGCGTGTGCCGCCGGTGCGCGAAGGACGACCGCCACCTCCTCTCGAGCATCTCGGAGGGCACCGCGGGACCCGACCCCTCCTCCGAGTTCCCGGTGTCGGCGGAGGCGAACGTGCGCTGCCAGGGCGGTCCGGAGTGCGTTCATGCCTCGCTCCCGCCGCTGCCGCGCTCGGTGAAGCGCGATTACGAGCTCGGCAAGCTCTCGGACAGCGGACTCCTCGACGCGTTCGCCACGGACCTCGCGGCCCGCGTCGCGCGGACCGGGCGCGTGACGCTGATCGCCGGGGGGATCTGCTACGGGGATCAACTGAGCCCGTTCCTGGACGCGCTCGAGCCGACTCCGGTCGAGCGGCGGGCCCTCGAAGCCGTGCTCGGGTCGTGGACCGGCCCCTTCGAGGTGGACGAACCCCGCGCCAGCCGGGCGCTCGAGAAGTTGTGGAGCGACCACGCCGAAACGATCGTCCGCACGATCGTACGCGACCCCAAGGAAGCCCGTCGGCTTATCGAGGAGACGCGATCGTCGCCCGGTCGGGTCGTGGAGCTCCTGAAGCGCGCCGAGCGCTCGAGCGAGGAGAAAGTGCTCCTCGGTACCCTGCCCCGTTACTCCCGCCTCGCGCGCGAGGCAGCCTGGGTCGACCGGGTCGCGCGGGAGTACCGCACGCACCGCGAGACCGGAGCGGAACGAGCGATCCTTCAGTCCCTACCGACCGAGGGGAAGGAACGGGGGCTCGCGTTCGCCTTCCTGCGGGCCCTCGGCCGCGACACGGCGCACTCCTGGCAATTCTCGGAAACCGAACGAGAGTTCGGAACGGCCTTGAGCGACCGGGCCCGGGACCTTCTCTCCGCTCCGTCCGACGGGTACCACGCGGCGCTCGACCGGCTCCTGCAGGCCGCGGGCGTAGCCGACTGGGGCGAGACCGAGTCGAAGGCTTCGTGACCTCGGGCGCACCCGGCCTCCCGTCGCAGCGGGCCGGGGAGTGGAAACGTAACGAGAAATAGACCGAGGCTCTGAGGATTTCTCGGACTCACAGCGTGCGAACCCAGTTCGCGCGGGGCGCAGTGACCTTGAGCGGGACACTCGACTCCACCCCCACGGCGATCGTCGTCGCGGGCGACGAGGAGACCCGCGTGCTATTGCGGGGCCTTCTGCGGTTGCACCACTTCCGAGTCGACGGCGAGGCCCACGGAGCGACCGAAGCGATCGACCTTGTCCGGACGCATAAGCCGTCGTTGTTGGTGGTGGACGCGAGCCTTGCCGAGGGCAGCTCGAGCTTGCTGGTCGCTCACGCCCGGACCCTCGCCCCGGGGGTCCGCGTCATCCTGGTCGCCCCCGCCTCACGCCCCCCGACCCTACCGTCGGACCCGGTGGCGCGTCCCGACGTCGTGCTGCTGCGGCCGTTCCGCATCCGCCAGTTCGCGGAGGCGCTCGCCCCGACCGGCCCCGGCGGTCCGTCCGGGTCGCTCTAGGGTCGGGCCGAAGCGGTCTCGTCCGGGACGACGTAGCGCCGGACGGCCGCCTCCTCCTCGAAATGGAGCGAGGGCGCGAGCACGACCAGGGCGTGCATCGGCGGTCCGAAATCGATGGCGCGAAGCCGCGCGATCGACCCGACCCACGCGCTCGCGCTCTCCTGGCCCACGCGGGCGACCACGCCGACCCGGTCGTGTTCGGCGAGCCATCGACCCTCGGGGTCGCGTTCGCGCATCAGCGTCAGCGCCGCGCTGGCCGTCAGGAATCGCCCCTCTTCCGGCCGCAGGTCCAGGAGCACGAGCGTATGCAGGTCCCGCTCGCGATTGGCGGCGATCAGTTCGAGCGGTGAGGTGGGAGCAAAACCCTTCGCCGGCAGCGGCAGGGAGACGGTCCGTCCGAAACGATACTGCATGAGCCCGAGGAACCCGGCGGCCGCGGTGAGGATGCTCGCGTTCGGCCAGTAGCTCCAGGTGTGGCCCGCCCGCTCGGCGGCGAGGCGAAGGGCGACATGGGTGGTCGCCGCGAACGGGTCCCCCACGACGACCAGGGCCACTCGGGGATGGGCCCCGAGCGCGTCGAGGATCGGTCGTTCCGACTCGAGGAGCGGGAGGTCTAGACGACGGACGGGCGCGCCGAGCAGCCGGACGAGTCGGTCGAGGCTGCCCGGCGAAGCGACCGCGGTGTACTCCTCGGCGAAGACGACCGCACAGGACGCGAGGACCTCGCGCGCGCGCTCGGAGAGCCCCCGCTCGTCGGAGAGTCCGAGGCCGACGAAGGCGAGCTCGCCCATCGGTCGAACGGCTCCTAGTCGCGGAGCGCGAGGACGGGGCACGGAGCCGCGCGGAAGAGCTCCTCGAGGAACCGACGTGTGAGAAGTGCGCTGCCCGCTCGTTCCTCTTCGCCGACGAGGAGCAAACCGTAGCGCTCGCGCTGGGCCGCCTGCAGCAGGAGGTCGGGAAGTCGCCGTCGGCGCCCGAGGGTCGCCTCGGGGAAGAACGACCGACGATGCACGATCCGACCGCCCTTGGGGCTCGTCTCCTCCGCGTCCTCGCCCTCGTCCGCGCCGGGTCCGGCGCGCGACCCCAGCGTGAGGGCGATCACCGGCGCGGGCGGGTTCCGCACGGCGAGTTCCTCGGCCAGCATCATCGGCTTCGGCGCGGGGCGGTCGCGGAACGTCGACACCAGGATCCGCGGGATCCTTGGGGCGGCGAGCGCGAGCCGGTTCAGGACCAGCACGTCCGCGCGGGCATGCTGGAGGACGCCGGTCGCGGTGTGTCCGACGAAGAATCGCGGGCTCCGACGGTCCCCCCGCAAGGTGAGCAGGATCGCGTCCACGTCGTGCGATTCGGCGCTCTCGAGGATCTCGCCCGGCACGTCGGTGGCCGCCCGGACCTCGGGGTCGACCCGCACATCGAGCGCGGCCCCGGTCTCGTGGGCCGGCACGACGATGTTGACCGACGCGCGCCACTCCCGGGTGACCTCGGGTAGCGTCGTCGTCGGAATGACATGCAGCACCCGGATCTCTCCGTCGGCGTCGAGGAGCATCGCGGCGAATCGGAGCATCGGCTCGACCTCGGAGGGGGTTTGCACGGGGACCAGGATCTGACGGTACATGGTCACTTTCCGATCTTCGCGATCCAGGCCAGGTCGAGTTCGAGGATGTTCACGTACGGGACCCCGATGAAGGGGATGACGGGGTTCGTGATATGGGCATTGACGAACGCGGTGACCACGGCGATCGACTCGTTGGTGGCCGCCGCGACCCGCGGAACCTGGATCAGGACCGCCTCCGGAACGAGGTCCGGGTCGAGGTCGGAGGCGGACGGAGAGACGAGCCAGAACGGCAGCGTATGGTTCGCGCTGAAGTTCCAGGCGATGTCAAGGTAGGCGATGGTCTCGTTCAGCAACGCCCCGAGCGCCGGGTCGCTCGGTCCCGGTGGAGTGTCCGCGCCGAGCGTCGTATTCCAATCCGTCAGCGACGGACGTTCCCAGAAGAGGTAGGGCGCGCTCGTATTCTGGGCGATGAGCGAGGATCCGACGACGGTGCCGTTCGGGTCGTGGAGGAGCGAACCGTTCGCGACACCGGGGTCGGCCAGCTCGGATATCTCTGTGATGATCACCGGGTACACCACCCCGGTAGCGACGATGCTGAGGACCAAGAAGAGCGCGGTCGCTCGCACATGCTGGAGGCCCGAGTGCGTCGGGGGATGGGGTGCCGTTCGTGTCGCGGTCGGGGCGCCCGAGGTCGGCGGCGGAGAGAACGTGGGCGCGCTCACAGCCCTCCGAGCGGCAGGAGGTGGGCGACGACGACCCCCAGGTACTGGACCCACGGCAGGCTCTCGAGCCAGGAGAGCAAGAGGTAGACGAGTTTGATCCCGACGAAGGCACTGAGGAGACCGCCGAATCCGTACATGAGGAGGTTCCGGCGCAACAGGTCGATCGCGCTGCGCGGACGGAACGGTACACCGTAGAGCGCGAGCGGGATCAGGACCGGGATGATGATCGCGTTGAACACGAGCGCGGAGATCACCGCGAGGTCGGGGTTCGAGAGGCCGAGCACGTTCATGAACGCGATCCCCGGCAACGAGCCCGCACCGGCGGCGATGAAGACCGCGGGGATGATGGCGAAGTACTTCGCGACGTCGTTCGTGATCGAGAACGTCGTGAGCCCTCCGCGGGTGATGAGGAGCTGCTTTCCGATCGAGACCACCTCGATCAGCTTCGTGGGGTCGCTGTCGAGGTCGACCATGTTGCCGGCCTCCTTCGCGGCGCTCGTGCCGCTGTTCATGGCGAGACCGACATCCGCGCGGGCGAGCGCGGGCGCGTCGTTCGTCCCGTCCCCGGTCATCGCGACCAGGCGCCCCTGCGCCTTCTCGCGCTGGATCAGGACGAGCTTCGCCTCGGGCTTCGCTTCGGCCACAAAATCATCGACACCGCTCTCCGCGGCAATCGCCGCCGCGGTAAGCCGGTTGTCGCCCGTGCACATGATCGTACGGATACCCATCGTCTTCAGCTCGCGGAGACGATCCTTGATGCCGGGCTTCACCACGTCCTTGAGGAAGACGAGTCCGACCGCCCGCTTACCGCTCGCGATCGCGAGCGGCGTCATCCCCTGCCGAGAGGCTTCCTGGGCCCGCCTGCGAAGCTCGAGCGGCAAGACCGCTCCGTAGGACTCCATCGCCTGGATCGACCCTTTCATCACCTCGCGACCGTCCGGAAGGACGATACCGCTCATGCGGCGCTCAGCCGTGAACGGCAGGACCTTGAACGACCCGGGCTCGAGACGGCCGGTCTGGACGCCCCGGCGCGCGGCGAGTCGCAGGATCGAGCGACCTTCGGGCGTCTCGTCGAGGCTCGAGCAGAGCATCGCCGCTTCGAGCAGCTCGGCCATCGGCACTTCCGGGGCCGTCACGAATTGGACCGCGAGGCGGTTCCCGATCGTGATCGTCCCCGTCTTGTCGAGGATGAGGACGTCAAGGTCGCCTGCCGCCTCCACGGCCCTGCCCGACTTCGCGATCACGTTGGCCCGGGCGACCCGGTTGATCCCCGAGATGCCGATCGCAGGAAGCAGCGCGCCGATCGTCGTCGGCATCAGACAGACGAACAACGCGACGATCGTCGCGATGTCGATGAAGACGATGTCCGTGAAATCGGCTAGGAAGATGAACGTCACAACCACCGTGAAGAGCGCGATCGTGAACGCGTAGAGCAGCACCCCGAGCGCGAGCTCGTTCGGCGTGCGGTCCCGGCCTTGGCCCTCGACGAGGCGGATCATCCGGTCGAGGAACGATTCGCCCTTCGCCGTGGTGACCCGAACCTGGATGATCCCCTGGAGGACGCGAGTCCCGCCGAGCACGCTCGTCTTGTCCCCGCCGCTTTCTCGGGTGACCGCCTCGGATTCTCCCGTCATCATCGACTCGTCGATCAGCGCCGCGCCGTGAATGACGTCCCCGTCGATCGGGACGGGTTCGCCGGGACGGATCTCCACCGTGTCCCCCACGCGCAGGACGTCGGAGGCGACCCAGACGAGGCTGCCGTCCGGGCGTATCTGGCGTGCCCGGATCCCACTTTGGATCTCGCGGAGGCTGTCGGCCTGGGCCTTCCCCTGGGCCTCGGCGATCGCGTCGGAAAGGTGCGCGAACCACAGGGTGAGGAAGAGGATGATCGTGACCGTGAGGTAGTAGTCGGGATTGTAATTGTGGGCGATATCCGGGAATCCGCGGGGTACGAGCGTGAGCACGATCAGGAAGAGGAACAGGAGGTAGACGCAGAACATCACCGGGTTGTGGACCTGCCGTCGCGGGTCGAACCCGCGGATCGATGCGGCGAGGACCCTGCGCCACGACGTGTGGGGGACCTTGCGGACCGAGACGTGGGCGCCGGGTTCCATCCGGAGCTCGGCCGCCACGCTACATCCCTCCGAAGATCTGGGCCAAGGGGCCCATCGCGATCACGGGTAGGAACAGCAATGTCGTCGTGATGATCAGGAACAGTGTCAGGTAGATCGTGAACGTCCCGCTCGCCGTCTTGAGGGTACCGACGCCCGCCGGGAGGACCTCCTCGCGGGAGAACAGGTCGGCCACCATGAGCATGGCGAGGATCGGGACGAACCTTCCGACCAGCATGACGAGGGCGCCCGCGATGTTGAAGAACAACGTGGTGTCGTTGAACTGCAGCGTGGACAGGGCGCTCCCGTTGTTCGCCGACTCCGACGTGAACTCGTAGAGGACCGAGGTGAAGTTGTGCGAGGTCGCACCGATCGTGGCCCCGTCCACCTGAACGAAACCACCGGCCACGGCGACGACGAACGGTAACAGGATCGTCGCAGGATGGATCAGGAGGGCCATGGCCGACCACTTCACATGGGCCGTGGTGATCTTCTTCCCCAGGTACTCGGGGGTCCGTCCGACCATCAGTCCGGCGACGAAGATCCCGAGGATCGCGAAGAGCAGCAACATCGCGAACCCCGTGCCCACGCCGCCCGGCGTACTCTGGGTGAACATTCCGAAGAGCAGGACGAGCTGAGCGATCGGCGAGAGCGCACCGATCATGATGTTGTTCGCTCCGACGTTGGAGAACACGCTCACGACCTGGAACGTCGAGGATTCGGCGAGGCTCCACCGGGTCTCGGACCCGACCGGATACCCGTTCGTCTGAGCGCCGAGCCCCGAGACCGTCGCGAGCGCGGGGTTGGTCGCGGCTTGGAACGCGATGAAGAGCGCGAGCGCGACGGCGAGGATGATCAGGATGGTGCCGATGTACGGCCACGCCTCGTTCTTGCGCCGAACGATCTCGGCGAACGCGAACGGCGCCGAGAAGGGAAAGACCAGCATGAGGCCGATCCCCCAGAGGTTGGTGAGCGCGGAGGGGTTCGCGATCGGGGAGGCCATGTTCGCCGAGTAGAACCCGCCCCCGTTGGTGCCGAGCAGGGAGATCGACTGGAAGCTCGCCACGGGTCCCAGATAGATGGTCTGGGTACCCCCGGTCAGAGGGTGGGCCGTGACGAACGCGGTCAGCGTTTGCGGCACTCCCAAGAGGACGAACACGAGCGCGCCGATCGCGGCGAGCGGCAGGAGCAGACGGGTCATCGACCGGGTCATGTCGACGTAAAAATTCCCGAGAGTACCGTCCTTGCGGACGAATCCACGAACCATGGCCGCGAGGACGGCCAGGCCTGTCGCGGGAGAGATGAACAGGGCGAGCGGCCAGGCGACCATCAGGGAGCCGAGGCTGACCTGGGACTCGTTCGTGAAGTGGGTGAAGTTGGTGTTGGTCGTGAAACTGGAGGCGGAATGGAACGCGAGGTCCCATCCCATGTTCGGGATCCCGAGGGGGTTCAGGGGAGTCTGCGCCTGGAAAAAGAACCAGAAGAAGATGAACGCCAGCGTCCCGCCGTTGACGAGCAGGAGCGCCACCATGTACTCGCGCGCCCGCATCTGGTGCCGCGGCGACGTCCCGAGAACGCGGTAGACCGCCGACTCGATCGGGGTGAGGACCGCGTCACCGAACACGGGTCGGTCCATGTAGACCCGACCGAGATAGCCGCCGAACCAGGGGGCCAGCGCCAGAGCGAGGCCCAAGACCAGGAGAATATCCCAGAGCGACTGCAGCTCGAACGACATCGAACTCTTTCGTCAGAACCGTTCGGGATGGATCATGCAATAGACGAGGTAGAACGTGAGCGCGAGGCACAGGAGCGTCAACGTCAGGAGCCCGAGGTTCTGGACCACCCAATTGAGCGAGCCCATAGGTCGACGGGGCGTTTGACCCGGATTAGCGTATTTAGCCTCAATGACCGAGCGGTAACGTCACACGGCGCGGCCGAAGGTTTATACGGGGGTTCCCGCGCCGGGCGCCTCCTTCGGCGCGGGCCCGCCGGAGGGTTTTTTCGAGCGTTTTCGCGCCTCCCGGGAGAGGCGGCGGACGATCCGACGCATCGACTGCTCTCGGCGAACCTCGGCCGCCTGATACTGGACGTCCCGGGTCTCGCGCGTCAGGAGGACGGCGACCCGGCCCACCGAGCTCCGGCCGGTCCGACCCCGTCGCTGGATGGCCCGGATCTCGCTCGGCACCGACTCGAAGAACACCACGAGGTCGACGTCGGGCACGTCCAGCCCTTCTTCCGCGACGCTGCTGGCCACCATGATCGGGAATCGACCCTCCCGAAAGGCGCTCAGGATGCGGCCCTGGTCCTTCTGGTTCATCCCCTTGTCGTCGGCGTCGCGGGTGGCCTGACCCACGAAGCGACCCGTGGTCCAGCCCTGGAGCTCGAGGATCGATTGGATCGTCTGGATGGTGTCCCGATACTGGGCGAAGACGAGGATCCGGGGCGGATGGTCTCGCGGACGCGCGAGCGTCTCGCGGACCAGCTCGACGAGGGCGTCAAGCTTGGGGTGGGAGGACTCCCGAGAGGTCCGCAGGTACTCCTCGGCCTCCCGCCGGGCCGTCACGACCTCGGGCAGCTTCAGGACCGCGAGGTCTCCGCGGCTCGGTTTCTCTTTGTTCGCCAGTCGGTCGAGGTACTGGACGAACGGCGCGAGGCCCTGGGTTTCGAGCCGCTCCTGGGCATGATGGAGGTGGAGGAGGACCAGCTGGTGGAACAACGGACCGAACCGACGGACCATCGGCCCCGGTCGGGCGAAGATCTCGGCGCGGAGCGCGATGAGGTCCTTCACCGAGATCGAGCGGATCGGCTTCTTGCGAAGATACCCCATCTTCTGGAGCTTTCGCGCCGTCGCTTGGGCGGCGGCCCCGAGGAGCGATTGGATGCGCTGCGCCTCCGGCGGAAGGTCCACCCAACGGTATTCGATCTCGACGTCCTGGACGTACTCCCGAACCCCATCGTCCTCCCGGCTACGGGCTTCGATGCGTTGGACCCCCAGGTGCCCGACGACCTCTTCGATCCGTTCGTCCTTGCCGCCCGGGGACGCGGTGAGACCGAGCACTCGACCGCCCAGTGGTCGCTCGGCACGGTATTGAGCGGCGAGGGGGACATAGGCATACTTCCCCACGGCGTGATGGGCCTCGTCGAACACCACCAGCGTCGCTTCCGTCAATCGGTAGCGCTGGGCCGCGAGGTCGTTCACGATGATCTCGGGGGTCGCGAAGACCAGGTCGGCCGTGTCCCACGCTCCCTCGCGCACGGGTCGGTGCACGGTGCCGGTGAACCGGGCGATCCGCAGCGGGGTGAGCCAACGCGCGAACGATTCCGCGTGCTGTTGCACGAGCGGGCGGGTCGGGGCGAGAACGAGGACCTTCCCGTCCGACCGGCGGAGGAATTCGGCAGCGAGGAGGGCGGCAATGACGGTCTTCCCGAGTCCCGTGGGAAGAACGACGAGGAGGTCCTCGTCGAGCCCGATGCGCGCCAGGTCGAGCTGGAACGGAAGGGCCCGGAGCTCCCCGGCCTTGATCAGGGGATGGACGATGTGTCCGTCCACGACCTGCCAGGTCCCCGGGAGCGCGGGAGAGTGGGGTCGTCCCTTCGGAGGCTCCGGCGCTACCGAACCCGGACCGCCCGCGAAATCGTCCAGCAGTCGCTGCGGAGGCACGTCTTGAAACCTCGGGGAGCCCAGCGAGCACGATGCCAAAGCGGCTTTGCCTCCGAACGGACCGGAACCGGCGAGCCCCCGCAGGTCCGGGCGGATGGGAGCAAGGGGTCGGGCGGGGCGCCTTCGTCCGGCAGGCTTTTACCCGCCCGGCCCTCCATCGTCCGAAGCGAGGCACCATGACGGTCAAGGTCGAAGAGTACGGTCATTTCATCAACGGTAAGTGGCTCGTTCCGGCGCGGGCGAAGCGCTTCGAGACCGTTAATCCGGCCACGAAGGAACCGGTCGGGTCGTTCGTGGTCGGGACGCCCCAGGACGTGGACGCAGCGGTCACGGCGGCGGCGAAGGCGTTTCCGGCCTGGCGGGACACGCCCGCCCCGAAGCGAGGCGACATCCTCCTCGAGACCGCACGTCGTATGCGCGAGGCGAAGCCGGCCCTCGGCCGGATCGTGACCCAGGAGATGGGCAAGGTGATCAGCGAGGGCCTCGGCGACGTTCAGGAGTCGATCGACTTCATCGAGTACATGGCCGGCGAGGGCCGGCGGCTCGCGGGCGAGACCGTCCCGTCCGAGCTGCGCTCGAAGTTCTGCATGACCGTCCGACAACCGAAGGGCGTCGTGGCGTGCATCACGCCCTGGAACTTCCCGACGGCGATCCCGAACTGGAAGATGGCCGCCGCGCTCGTCACGGGCAACACCGTCGTGTTCAAACCGGCCTCGAACACGGCGCGCTGCGGGGCGGAGGTCGTCAAGATCTACGAGGCGGCCGGCGTTCCTCCGGGCGTCATCAATTTCGTGACCGGCTCGGGCAGCGTCGTGGGGAACGCCCTCGTCGGCGACCCGCGCATCCGCTCGGTCTCCTTCACTGGCGGGGTCGAGGCCGGCCGGGAGGTCTACGTGCGCGGAGCCCAGGGCCTCAAGATGGTCCACCTGGAGCTCGGCGGGAAGAACCCGGTCATCCTGATGGAGGACGCCGACCTTGCGCTCGCGCTGGACGGGGTCCTCTTCGGCGCCTTCGGCACCGCGGGCCAGCGCTGCACGGCGACCAGCCGGTTGATCGTCCACACGAAGGTCTACGACCGGTTCCTCGGCATGCTCACCGACCGCCTCGACCGATTCACCGTCGGCGACCCGCTCGACCCGAAGACGGGCATGGGACCGGTCGCGTCAGCCGACCAGGAAAGAAAGATCCTCGAGTACATCGAGATCGGGAAGAAGGAGGCCAAGCTTCGGTACGGCGGCCACAAGCTCGAAGGGGGAGCCTACGACCGGGGTTTCTTCCTCGAACCGACGATCTTCGAGACGAAGCACGGTACGCGGATCTCGAAGGAGGAGATCTTCGGGCCCGTGCTCTCCGTGATCCGGGTGAAGGACTACGATGAAGCGGTGCGGGTGGCGAACGACGTCGATTACGGGCTTTCCTCCGCGATCTACACCCAGGATGTGAACCGGGCGTTCCGTGCGATCCACGACCTCGAGGCCGGGATCACGTACATCAACGCGCCCACGATCGGCGCCGAGGTCCAGCTACCGTTCGGAGGCGTCAAGAACACCGGGAACGGCGGCCGCGAGGCCGGCAGCGTGGCGATCGAGGAGTTCACCGAGATCAAGACGGTCTTCGTCGACTTCTCCTCGAAGCTCCAGAAGGCCCAGATCGATACCGGGATGGTCGAATGAGCTCCTTCCGTGCGACCGACGAGCAGCTTGACCGCGAGATCACTGCCCTCGAGCGGATCGCTCGGGTCCGGCTGCGTCGCGCCGCCTCGGAACTGCGGGATATCGACAAGGACCTGAGGGAGCTCCGCAGGGAACGGGCCCGGCGCTCTGCGCGCGCCGCGGAGATGATCCCCACGGATTCCTCGGTCGTCTCGGAAACCTCGACCTCCGAGAGCTGACGGCCGTCGTGGCCTTTCGGAGGCCGCTGGGGTTCGCGGCCCCCGCGGAGACGAATCGTGACGGTCAGAACGGGCCGGTGTGCGCGGGGTTGTCGAAATTCGTGAGCAACATCTGGCCCCGCGGCTTCGGGCGGCCGACCGGGGCGATGAGCGGGTCCTCTTCGAGCGCCGGCATCGTCTCGGAGATCGGGACATCGACGATGATCTCCCGCGTCCGACCGCCGCGGCCCCGCGAGACGATCGTAGCGCGGATCAGCCCGAGCGACTCGAGCTCCGAAACGTAGTTCGAGATCGAACGAGCGTGCAGCGGCTGGAGACCGAGACGCTCCGCGAGACGCCGGTAGCTATCGTAAACTTCGCCCGTCAGGACGCCGGTCCGGCGGCGCTCGAACGATTGCAGGATCGCGTAGAGCAGGACCTTGCAGTGGGGCGGCAGCGTCCGGCAGCAATCGATGATGATGTCCTGCTCGAGCCGGTTCTTCGCCTTCACGACGTGGTCGGGGGTGATCCGCTTCGCGTGGTCCCGCTCCGCCATCTCGGCGGCGAGCCGCAGCAGGGCCAGTGCCCGGCGCGCGTCCCCGTTCTCGAGCGCCGCGTAGGCCGCACACCGCTCGACGACCCCGGGGTCGACGACCCCGTCCCGGAACGCTTCGTGAGCACGGTCGCGAAGGATGTCCTGGAGCTGTGTCGCATCGTAGGGCGGGAAGAGGATCTTCTCCTCGTTGAGCCGGCTGCGAACGCGCGCGTCCAAGTGGTTCGTGAACTTGAGGTCGTTCGAGATCCCGAGGATGGCAAGGCGGGCGGTCTCGAGCTCGGTGTTGATCTGGCTCAGCGTGTAGAGGACGTTGTCGCCACTGCGAGCGACCAGCCGGTCGACCTCATCGAGGACGAGGAGGAGGATACCTCCGCGTGCGTCCATCAAGCGGCGCATGCCCGACTGAACGCGGTCGAGCGACCATCCCGTCGGGATCCGCTCCGCCTCCGTCTTCGCGAACGTGTTGGCGATCGTCTGGAGGAGGCTGTACGGCGTGTCGATGTTGCCGCAGTTGAGCGTGATGAAGGTGATGTCGGAAGCGGGGTCGGTCCGTCGCTGGATGTCCTGGCGGACCTGCGCAACGACGGCGGTCTTGCCGGTCCCGATCTTCCCGTAGATGAGCAGGTTCGAGGGAAGGTCCCCGCGCAGCGCGGGACCGAGGATCTCCGCGACCTGGCGGAGCTGCTGCTCGCGGTGCGGGAGCCGGCTCGGAATGTAGGAGTCTCGGAGCACCTCGCGGCTTCCCCGGAACAGTTCGCTCTTCGAGGAAAAGATCGAGTCGAGAAGTCCTCCGGTCGAGGAGGCCGGGTTCCCGGGCGCGGACGACGGGGGCGCCGGCACCGGCACTCCCGCACTGTCCGCGCCCGGGCGGCGGTCGCTGACGGGCGCGACCGCCGGATTCGTCGCTTGGGTGGGTTCACGTGTTTCCGGCGCGTCGACCGGCCGGTTTTCGTTAGCAGGTGACACCGTCGAAGCCTGCCCGGGCCTCGGGCGGCGTTGCGAAGAGGGCATGCCATATGTACCTTTTGCCGAGTTGAGCTCCGGAGCGAGCCTCGACGGCGTCGAAAGGTATCGAAGGGCCCGGAGCGGTCGTTTCGCTCGACCGAAGCCATTTGAAGGGGCGCCGCTGTCGTCCGAACGATGTCCGAATACGGTTCGGAGAAGGGTTCCGCTCATCCGACGGCCCCGAGCTCGCTCTCGGTGCCGTTCCTGGTCCTGGCCTCGGTGCTCATCGGCGTCGGAATGGCGGGGATGGCGTATTGGCTCGTGACGTTCCAATGGCTCTATTTCGCCTCCGTGATCCCGCTGGTTCTCGGGGCGCTCATGCTGTTCGCCCGCGGGACGGGCCCGGATCGGGCGTAAGCCCGGGTCGGTCGGGATGGCTCGCACGCCCGACCCCTCCGCGCCGGTCGTCATCGTGAAGCTCGGCGGCAGCGTGATCACGCGCAAGCGCGAGGTGGAAAAGCTCCGCCCGAAGGTGCTCGCACGCCTCGCTCGGGAAGTGGCGGAGGTGCGCGACCGCCGCATCGTCCTCCTCCACGGCGCCGGTTCCTTCGGACACCCCGGCGCGAAGAGGTTCGGCCTCGCCGTGCCTCCGGAGGCCGGGACCCCGGTCTCCGAACGGGCCCGGGGCGCGGCGATCGTGGCTTCCGAGGTCCGGCGACTCCACCTCGCCGTGCTCCGCGAGCTCGTCCACGGGGGCGCTTCCCCCTGCTCGATACCGATGTCGACTCACGCTCGCAATCGCGCGGGCGAACTCGTCCACCTCGACCCCTCCCCCGTTCGGGCCGCACTGGACGGGGGCTTCCTGCCCGTCTCTTTCGGTGACGTCGTGCCGGACGAGGCGTGGGGGTCGTCGATCCTGAGCGCGGACACCATCGCGCTCGCCCTGGTGCCCGCGCTCGGAGCCGAGCGGGTCGTCTTCGTCAGCGATGTCGAGGGGATCCTCGAGGGGCCGTCGGGACGCCGCCGGACGGTCGTGCGGAACGTCACGCATGAGACGGTCGCCGCCCTTCGGCCGACGTCGGGACGGACCGACGTGACCGGCGGGATCCGTGCCAAGGCAACGGCGATGCTCGCGATCGCCGCCGCCGGCGCTGACGCAGGACTTATTAACGGACTATCGGATGGAGCCGTCTCGCGTGCCGTCCGAGGCGGAATGGAGTTCGGGAGCTGGGCTCGTGCGCGATCCTCCTGATCCGTCCGAGGCCGGGGGTCTTGATTTGAGCCACCGCAAGGCGGAACACGTCAAGGTGGTCCTCGGCAAGGACGTCGAGGGCCGGTATCGGTACTGGGACGACATCCAGCTCATCCACCGGGCTCTTCCCGAGGTCGATTTCGACGAGATCGACCCCTCGGTGACGCTGCTCGGTCACCGCCTCGCCGCCCCGATCGTGATCACCGGCATGACCGGAGGGTTCCCGGACGCGGCGAAGATCAACGACAACCTTGCCCGGGCCGCGACCGAGGTGGGCGTGGCGATGGGGGTCGGTAGCGAACGGGCGGCGATCCTCAAGGGTCAGTACCCCGAGAGCTACTCGTGTGTGGCCGACCACGCGGTACCCCTCAAGTTCGCGAACATCGGAGCTCCCCAGATCATCCCGCAGAAGCCGGGGGACCGGGTTGTCGGACCGGACGACGTGCGTGCGGCGATGGACCTGATCCACGCCGACGTGCTCGCGATCCACCTCAACTTCCTCCAGGAGATGGTCCAGCCGGAAGGGGACCGACGTTCGAAGGGCTGCCTCGAACGGATCGGAGAGCTCGCCTCTCGATTCCCCGTCCTCGTGAAGGAGACGGGCGCCGGGATCTCGCGGGAAGTCGCGGAGGAGCTCCGCGCTCGCTCGGTGAAGGCGTTCGACGTGAGCGGGACGGGCGGGACCTCGTTCGCCGCGGTCGAGTACCATCGTGCGGTCGAGCAGGGCGCCGAACGGGAGATGCGCGTGGGGAAGACCTTCTGGAACTGGGGGATCCCCTCGCCGATCTCGGTCCTCGAGCTCGTTCCGCTCGGCCTTCCGGTCGTCGCGAGCGGAGGCGTGCGCTCGGGGTTGGACGTCGCCCGGGCGCTCTCGCTCGGCGCGACCGCGGCGGGGACCGCGGGAGGGATGCTGCGGGCCGCCGCGACCGACTATCTCACGACCCGCAAGGAACTCGAATTCCTCGTCCACGAGCTCAAGGTCGCCATGTTCCTGACCGGGTCGCGAACGGTCGCCGACCTGCAGAAGGCGCCCTACCTGATGACGGGAGAGAGCCGCCTGTGGCGCCGTCGGTAGCGACCCCGACCCCCGAGGATATCCACCGGGCCAAGCTCGCGGAGATGCGAACCGGGCCCCCGGGTCCCCTTCCCTCGAACGTCGATTGGGTCGCGGCGCTGCCGCCCGAACGACGCGCCCGCTACGACGGCGCGGTCCGGCGTAAGCCATCGCGCACTCTCTCCGGGGTCGCGATCGTTGCGGTGATGACCGCGCCGGCCCGCTGCCCGCACGGTCGATGCACATACTGTCCGGGAGGCGTTGACAACGGTAGTCCACAGAGCTACACGGGAGAGGAACCGTCCGCGCTCCGCGGGGCCCAGTTCCACTGGGATACGCGGGCGATCGCCCGCCACCGCATCGAGACGTTGGAGGCGATCGGCCACCCGACATCGAAGGTCGAGGTGATCGTGATGGGGGGTACCTTCCCCTCTCGGCCGCGGTCTTACCAGGAGGAAGTTCTCCGGGGCATCTACGACGGCCTCAACGGGACGTCCTCGACCTCGCTCGCCGACGCTCAGACCCAGAACGAGCTCGCAAGCCACCGCGTGGTGGGACTGACCGTGGAGACGCGTCCGGATTGGTGCGACGAGCGCGTCCTCCCGTTCCTTCTCACTGCCGGGGTGACACGGGTCGAGGTGGGCGTTGAGTGTCTGCACGACGATGTTCTCGCGGCGGTCGGCCGGGCCCATTCCACGGAGGATGTCACCCGGGCGAGTCGGCAGGCGCGGGATCGCGGCCTCAAGCTCTGCTACCATCTCATGCTGGGATTGCCCGGCATGGACCCGGCCTCGGACCTCGCCGACTTCGAGCGACTGTGGGACGACCCCGCCTACCGACCCGACCTGCTCAAGGTCTACCCGACCCTCGTGCTGCCGGGAACTCCCCTCTTCGATGATTGGACGGCGGGCCGCTACCAACCGTACGACACGGCCATCGCCTCGGACCTGCTCGCCCGCATGAAGCGACGGCTGCCACCCTGGGTCCGTATCCAGCGCATCCAGCGGGACATCCCGGCTCGGCTGATCGCGGCCGGGGTTCGAACGAGCAACCTCCGGGAGAAGGCGCTCGACCGCCTGCGGTCGGAGGGAGTCCACTGCCGGTGCTTGCGCTGCCGCGAGGCGGGCCGTCGGGCGACTCCACCCCCCGAGGCCTTCCAGCTGACCGAGACCGAGTACGACGCGGCCGGCGGCCGGGAGGTCTTCTACGCGTGGGAGGACCCCGCCACGGACACGGTCGCCGGGTTCCTCCGTCTACGGTTCCCCTCGCGAGGGACGGAGGGGGGGCTCGACGCCCCGGTGATCCGGGAGCTGAAGGTCGTCGGGAGCGAGGTCCCGGTCGGGCAGGAGGGGTCTCGCCCGAACCAGTACCAGCACCGCGGATTCGGTCGGGCCCTGCTCACCGCCGCCGAAGAGCGGGTCCGCGCCGACGGCTTTCCTCGCGTCTTCGTCACGAGCGCGGTCGGCACGCGCGAGTACTATCGGCGCCTCGGTTACGAACGCGCCGGGACGCACATGGCGAAGAGTGTTTTCGCCGGACACAACCCCTGACGGGCCGGGGCACGGAATCTCCTCCCGCCGGTCGCGCAACCCTTAAACCCACCCCCGGCTCCGCCGACCGAAGGAACCCTCCATGGCCCGCAACATCCAGGTCGAGCCGCTACGCACGGTCCACATCGAGGAGCAAGAGGTCGAGCTGGTCGAGCGGAAGGGGCTCGGTCACCCCGACTCGATCGCGGACGGGGTCTCGGAGTCGGTGAGCCGCGCGCTTTGCCGCCTCTACCTCGACGAGTTCGGGAAGATCCTCCACCACAATACCGACGAAACGCAGGTCGTGGGCGGCGCCTCCGAGCCGAAGTTCGGCGGAGGCAAGGTCACGAGCCCGATCTACATCCTTCTCGTCGGCCGGGCCACGACCGAGGTCAACGGCGAAAAGCTCCCCTACCGGGACGTCGCGGTCGACGCCGCGAAGAAGTACGTCCAATCCGTCTGCGCGCACCTCAACGTCGAGACCCAGGTCGATTTCGACTGCAAGATCGGCCAGGGGTCGGTCGACCTGCGCGGCGTGTTCGACCAGAAGGCCGTCCTGTCGAACGACACGTCGTTCGGGGTCGGCTTCGCCCCGCTCTCGGACACCGAGCGGCTCGTCCTCGAGAGCGAGAAGTTCCTTACCCTGAAACTGAAGAAGAAGCT
>JBEKEY010000028.1:0-24642 GCA_050013595.1 Thermoplasmata archaeon
GAACTCAAGCTTGAATACCCCCGCGCGCGTCGCAGACGCTGGTGGCCGGGGCCGAGGCGAGCCCGATCCGTCTTGCGCCGGCAGAAAGGTCCTAGCGTGCAAGCCTCGGTGCTGATCACCTGCTATCGTCGGCGACAGTACCTCCGGCTCGCCCTCGCGTCGGCCGTGGCCGACGGTGCCGACCAGATCGTTGTCGTGAAGGACTGGGCCGACCCCTCCGTCGATCGTGAGCTCGCGAACGCGGGTGCCCAGGTCGTCACGGAGGACATCCCGATCATCGGCGAGGCGCTCGCCCGGGGCCTCGCCCAGTGCACCGGCGAGACGGTCTCGTTCCTGGACGACGACGACCTGATTCTCCCCGGCCGCCTGGCCGCGGTACGCCGGTCTTTCGAGTCCTCGCCGTCGCTCGTGCTGTTCAAGAACGGATACACGGAGGTCGACGTCGACGGTCACGACTACGTTCCCCCCGGCGGTCCGGTCGCGCAGCCTCACACGCCGTACGAGTTCTCGTGCGATCGGGTCGACGACGGGACCCTGCGGTGGATCGTCGCTCATCATGCGTACGGGATTCTCAGCACGATCACGGTGCGACGTCGTGCCCTGGCGGCGCTCTCGAGCGACCTTGCCCGGGTCGAGTGCGGGGTCGACGTCGCCGTTCCGACCTTGCTCATGCGGGAGCAGTACCGGCACGCGTTCGTTCCGGACCCGTTCACGGTCCATCGGGTCGGTTCGAGTCTTCGGGCGGGAACCACGTCCGGCAATCCGGCCGCGTATGCTCGAACCTTCCGTCGCCTCGGTAGGTCCGCCGGATCGCAAGCGGCCCGTCGTTACGCCTCGATGAACGCGCGCTGGTCCGAACTGGAGATGCTGATCGGCCGCCGGCGCCTCGATGCGATCGAGCGCCTTCGCTCGGGTTCGGTCGCACCGAGCCTGCGCGAGTTCGCCCGAGTGCTGCTGCCCCGGGTGGTCGAGTCCCGGAGCCGCTGACACAAACCGACTCGTCGCCGACTAGGTCCCGGAAGCCGGGCGCAGGGCCGCCGAATAGATGTCGAGCAAACGTTGCACGTGGCGCTCCGTCGAGAACTCCTCTTGGACCCACGCCCGTCCGGCGAGTGCGACCGCTCGCGCCTCGGTGTAATTGTCCATCAGGTGGAGCAACGCATTGGCGAGCTTCACCGGGTCGCCGGGCGGGACGACCGTTCCGAATTCCCCCACGGTCTCCGGCAATCCGCCCGAGTCCGTGACGACGACCGGGACCCCGTGCGCCAACGCTTCGAGCGAGGAGTTCCCGAGATTCTCCCACGGGAGCGAGGGGACCGCGAGAACGTGGATGCCATCGAACCAACGGTGGCTGTCCGACACCCACCCGTCCACCGAGATCCCGTCCCCCGGCGGGATCGGGAAGGGCCCGGAGCCGGCGAATCGGAGGCGCACGTCCGCGCGGCTCTTCCGGACCAGGGCGAAGGCTTCCGCCAGCACGTGGATTCCCTTCTGCCGTTCGAAGCGGCCGAGGAAGCCGATGGTGAACGGCCCCGACGGCAGCGATGCCGGTTCCCTCGGGACAGGGATCATCGGCCGCAAGAGGTCGGTGGGTCGGTAGCCGAGGTTCTCGAAGATCGTGCGCGTGGCTCGGCTGACGCAGATGAACGACCGGACGCGACCCTTGACATGACCGTCAAAGTAGTGGCGCTTCGCGAGATTCAAGGGGAGTCCGACACCCACCTCGCACCCCGTGAATTGGCACCGGGGAAGGATCCCGCCGGGACACGCCGTGCCGTCGGGAAGCGTCAGCGTGGCGACGGGGCAAACGAGCTCGGCGTCGTGCGCGGTGAACACGATCGGCTCCGTGCGGGCACCCAGCCATGGGCCGAGCGCCGGGAACCCCGCGTGGAATCGGTGCAGATGGATGATATCGGGTTTCACGTCGGCGGCGACCGTGTCGAGCCAGCGCGTCAAAGCGGCGACCTCAGCGAACCCGGCGACCGCCTGCCGAGCCGGAGAACGAGGGACCAAAAACGTTCGGACCGGGCCTAGTTTCTCGGGCGGCGGGTCGGTAACGATCGCGGCCGTGACGTTGGTATGACCCTGTGCGTCGAGGGCTTGCGAGACGCGGCGAACGTACATCTGGGCGCCCCCGACGGTCGTTCCGTCCCAGCCGTCCAAACGGAGGATATTCACCGGTCTGCCCTCTGGGGAGCAGGCGGTCCTCGGGACCGGCGAGTGAGCCAACGCGATGTGGCCATACGACGCAGGGAGCGCACACGGCGGTCTTAAGCGCTCGTCGGGGCGGCCCCGAGGCCTACCTCGAGGAGCGCGATCGCCCCGATGGTGGCGGCACTAACTCGGAGGTTTCGGAGTCCGTGTGCGGGGGATTACGTAAGCCACTACGAGGCCGGCGCCCAACCCTCCGATCCCGATTCCGAATAGGAAACTCAGCGGGTCAAGCATCCAGGTCGGACTCGACGGACCCCCCCCCAGACTCTGGTGAATGAATCCCGAGGATTGATTGGAGAAAGCAAAGACACCCACCAAGTCCGCGTAGGTGGTCGACGAGCCTTGGTCAAAATTCCAGGAGGAGACCGAAACGGTGTAGGATCCCAAGGCCAGGGCGGCGCTGGCGATCGTCAACCCGTTCCCGCCCGGGCCGGACCATTGTGCGTCGATTGCGAGCGAACCGATGCCGGAAACGGATTGACAGCACCCCGGACTCGTCACGATGAGGACAACCAGTGCGCTCTCGGGAAGGGAAAAGGTGTAGTTGAAGTCGGTCACGGGTTGGGCTGGGGGCACGTAGAGGTCGTACGTGTCTCCGTAGTAGGCAACGCCACTCACTCCCACTCCCGCGATTGTAAAGCCTCGGTCCTCGGTCGAGAAATTATCCGAGTTGTTGGTCGTTACCGCGAGGCCCGTCGCGATGTCTCCGCCCCGGTCGGTGCCGGTAGCGTAGCTGCCGAGCGCGAACCCCGAAGTTCGCTCGTTGCCACCCGAGCTAAACCCGAACAAGTAGAGGTCGCCACCGGGAGCGAGAGTCAACGAGTCCTCGTAGTTTTCGAGGATAGCTTGCGAGAGAGAAACTTGGCCCTCCGCCTGCGCCAGAAGTCGCGGGCCGTTCCCCGGGCTGGCGGGCCTTAGATCGGAGCGCGACACGGGAACACCCTTTCCTGGGACGAGGGTCGCGCTTGCGTCAGTTCTCTGGGTTCGAACATACCCAGTTCTCGCGCTGAGCACACCCGCGAGCAGCACAAGAGCACAGACCGCAACAGCGGCGCAGATCACCCAGGAGGGGCCGGCCTCGCGCATGCGGGACGGACCGCTTGCTTGACGATAAAGTCGTGGTCCGCGGTCTCGACACGCCCCTCCAATCGTGTGAGGAGTGGACCCGATGGTTTCCGTGAGTGCCCGTCCGCCCACCGCCAGAAACCGCGCTCCCGACCGGATCGGTGCATTCCTCCGGGGGGTACGGGGCTGGGAATGGAGGTCGGGGCCTTCCTGAATCCAAAGGCTTTATGGCCGGCGCCCGGGTGCGTTCGACAGGCGAGTACGTGAGGATAGTGCTCCCTGTGCTCCGGTACCTCCCGGCGCTCGGTGGTGCCACCCGCCACGTTCAGCTCCTCGCCGAAGGTTTCGCGGCCCGCGGACATTCGGTGACGGTCGTAACTCAGTCCGAGCCCGATACATCTGCCGAGGAGACGATCGCGGGCGTTCGCGTGGTTCGACTGGGAATGCGACACGTTGCCGGATTTCGCGTTCCGAAGGGGTACCTCCATCTCCTGAGGTCGATGGACGCTGACGTACTCCAGCAGACCGGAAACCGTATCTGGAACGTCGATTACTACTTACCGTTCGCCCGCTCCTTCGAATGGCCCCAGGTGATCATGCCCCTTGGGTTCTATCACTACTGGATGCGGAAAGGGGTCGTCCGCTGGCTCTACTACGACCAGTACCTACCGGGTCGGCTCCGCGCGTTCGACCGGTACGTTGCACTTACCAAGGGAGAGCGGGACCAGGTGATCCGGTGGAAGTACCCGGCGGAACGCATCCGGGTCATTCCCGTAGGAATCGATCTCGCGGAGTTCGCCCGCCCCTCGCGGTCGCGCGAGTCGGTGCGAAAGAGCTGGGGGCTCCCGACTTCCCGGGTGGCGGTCTATGTCGGGGGAATGTACGATAACAAACGAGTGGATCGGTTGATCCGCGCGGTCGCGGCGACCAAGGGAGCGTGGGGATTGATCATCATCGGGGTCGACATCCCCGGGACCTCGTACGACCGCGCCCATTGCGAGCATTTGACGCACGAACTGTCGGCGCCTGTCCGCTTCCTCGGAGCCGTGCCGAGGCCGGACGTAGTGGACGCTCTTTTTGCCGCCGACGCCTACGTGCAGGGGAGCGAGTTCGAAGGGTTCGGGATCAGCCTGCTCGAGGCGATGGCGGTGGGCCGCCCGTTCGTCGCCTTCGACACCGGGGCCGCCCGCGAGCTCAGTGGCACCGGGGCCGGGATCTGTGTTCGCTCCGAAGGGGAGATGACCGCCGCTCTCGCCTCCCTTCCCGAACGGGCCGAGGAACTCGGCAAGGCGGGCCGCCTCGCCGCCCAGAACTATTCGGTGGACCGAATGGTCGAACGTCACCTCGAGCTGTACGAATCCATCCGGACGCCCGAAACGGGCATTCCCCGTGGGCCGACGGCCCCGTGCGACTAAGGCGAGGAAGCTTTGACGCCGGCATCGGTCACCCGTTCGACCGAGGCGTGCTCGCCACGATTGGCTGAGCTCGACGGCATCGTGTGACCGACGAACACGAACGCCCGACCCCAGCCCGGGGTCGGAACCCGCGTGAACGGGATCAGTTCCCCCGGGCCCGTTTGACCGAAATCCCGGAGGGCGGCCGGTTCGCCGAAGCCCGGATTGCCCCACATCTCCCAGAAGTCATCGAAGTAGACGATGCACCCCGTGGTCAACATCGGAGAGATCCAGTCGAGCACTGTCTTTGCGGAGGAGTAGAAGTCGCAATCCACGTTCACGATCGCGGGGGGAAACCGGGCCAGTTGTTCCTGAAGCCCCGGCGTCAACGTCGTCTCGAACCGCCCCTTGACCAGCCGTAGTCCCGATTGAAGTGGGTTCGGGAGCGCTCGAAGCACCCTTCGTCGTACCTCCTCCTCCGAGGTCGAGAAGCGTCCCACCCACCATTCCGGGTTCTGGTCGCGTACATCGTCGGTGGGCGGCAATCCTTCGAACGTATCGAAACCGAACAGGTGAAAATCGGCCTCCCCGATTGAGACGACCTTTCGAAGGGAACGTAGAGCGCGGGCGTACGCCACGAGCGACGAGCCATCGCCCACTCCAAATTCGTAATAGTTCCCGACCGGGCCGCCTTGGCTCCGGCGGCGGTGCTGGAGCAGGAGAGCCCGGAAGAACAGGGTCCGCAGCGGGTCGAGGTCCAGTATCTCGATCCCATACTCCCAAAGATTGGGGTGATGGTTCCGCCATCGCATCCGACTCGCGCGAAATTCATTCACGGGCATCCTCTCCCTCTCCTCCGCTCGTGCCCTTTCGCGCGAATCTGACCTGACTCACTCGGCGAAGACTCCCGTCGCGCCGCTGGGTCCGACGATCGCACCGTGCGGTGGGGCTGCCCGAATTTGAATCGGGGTCCCGAGCTCCCAAAGCTCGAAGGATGGACCAATAGAGCGGACCGAGGTTTCTGCCTCACGCCCGTAGCTACCCCACAGCCCCGCACCGAGAACTAGACCGCGTCCACCCGTTTCAACGTTCGGCCGATCCGGCACTCCGCGGGTTCGTCGTCCACTCGTTCGATCCGGTAGCGTTGCTTCGCCGGCAGCGATGGTCCGGCGCAGACCGACCAGTTCGGGCAATCGAGACGTCGGCACGGGTACCTCCCGATCTCGACCGAGCTTCCCACGACCGCGCTCCGGGCATCGACCACGAGCGGACGGGCGGCCGGTTTCACCTCCACCACGTGCGCATCGGTCTCCTGCAGGGCGCACGGATGGGTCACGGGCCGCACTCGAGTGACCGAGTACTGACGGCCCGGGTCCAGCGTCAGACAGGCGTGCCGGAAGGCACAGGTCCGGCAGATCGGAGCGCCGCCTTGATAGACGAATTCGTACCCCTCGTGCGCCTCCGCGATCGCGAGCAACGTGATCTCCGCCATGCTACCCGATCACCCCGGTCACGGTCGCGAGGCGTTCCGCGGCCTCCCGAGTTAGCCCGTTGTCGCCGAGGATCGTGTAGCGGTCGGGCCGGATCGTGTGGGCCATCACGAGGGCGTTCACCACTTCCTCGTTCCGGACACCGAGCTCGCGCGCGGTGGTCGGTGCGCCGATCGTGAGCAGCGAGTTCTTGAGACGATGCCAGTCCCCGCCGTGCAAGTACATCATCATGATCGCGCCGACGCCGCATTGCTCTCCGTGGAGGCTCGGGTGCGCGCTCACGCGTTCGAGCGCGTGGCTGAACAGGTGCTCGCTGCCCGAGCACGGCCGCGAAGAGCCGGCCACGCTCATCGCGATCCCGGCGACGAGGATGGGCCGGATCGCGATCCAGACCGATTCCTCAAGATTCGGCTTGATCGAGGACGCGTGGTCCATGATCTCCTGAGCGGCGTACTCGCTCAGCGTCGCGGCCGTGCTCGAGTACTCCTCGTTCCGCAGCCGGACCGCGAGCCGCCAGTCGAGTGTCGCGGTGAGGTTCGAGATGACGTCGGCGCACCCGGAAGCGAGGAGGCGGAACGGCGCCTGGACGATGAGCTGCGTGTCCGCGATGACCCCGATTGGAACGGCCCCCTCGGTGCTCGTGAGGCTTGTCGCCCCGTGGAGCGAAGCCCGCGGGGAGGAGATCCCGTCGTGGGCGGCCGACGTCGGGAGGCTCAGGAAGGGGATGCGAAGGCGTGCGGCCACGACCTTGGTGATATCGATCTTGCTGCCGCCGCCGGCGCCGATCAGGAACTCGGCCCGGGCCGCGCGGACCTCCTCGGCGATCCGGTCGACCTCGGCCTCGGTCGCCTCGTGAGCGATGACGGTCGCCACGTGGAATCCGGCTCCTTCGAGGATCGCCGAGGCGCGTCGTCCGGCGATCTCGGCGGTCTTCGGACCGGTAACGACCGCGCCCCGGTTCGGGAATCCGAACTGGCGGCAGGTCGTCGCGAGCTCCTCGAGCACCCCGTGTCCCACGAGCACGATCCGAGGGAAGACCATCCCCTTCGCCTTTCCGAACACCGATTCGTAGCCGGCCATCAGTGCCCGAGACGACGGTTCCTGTGACGCCATGAGCTAGAGATGCGGACGACGGCGCGCGCCTCATTAGCCTAACTGTGGGGCCGAGGGGCGGGGGGTTTCAGCGCCCGGGGACGTCGCCCCAGAGAACCTTGTGCTCCTGGAGCATGACGCGAACATCGAGCCGGTCCTCGAGCACCCAGTCGGCGAGGCGGCCGGCCTCGGTCCCCCAGACGGGCTGGAACACGAGGGTCGCCGGTCCCCGATAGCTCCGGACCACCCGACGTGCGTAGAGGTAGTCCTTCCGGTCGGCGATGACGAACTTGAGGACGTCGGTCGACCGCAATTTCGGGAGATTGGCCCAGAAGTTCCGACCCTGCATCCCGGACGACGGGCACTTCACGTCCACGCTCAGGACCACCTTCGGGATCTTGAGGTAGGGCGACACGTCGAGCGAGCCGCCGGTCTCGACCACGGTCGTGATGCCCCGGCCAGCGAGCCGTTCCACGAGGTCGGTCGACTCGCTCTGGAGAAGCGGCTCGCCCCCCGTGAGACAGACGTGCCGCGTCTTGTGGCGGGCGACGTCGGCGAGCAGGGAATCGATCGAACGACTCCGACCGGGCCCGAAGGAGTAGGGAGTGTCGCACCACGCGCAGCGCAGATTGCAGCGCGCGGTACGAATGAAGGTAGTGCGCACTCCCGAGAGAGGTCCCTCTCCCTGGAGCGAGTGGAACACCTCGATGATCCGCATGAGGTCCCGTAGGAGGGATGAACCCCTAAAGCGACTCTGGTGGGGCGCGACGCGTCGCCCTGTCGGGAATCCCTCAAATACCGTGGCCGCGTCGATGGCCGCGTATGGACGCGGCCCGGGTCCGTCACTGGCAAGAGACCTGGGCCCGAGCCGGCATTGCAACGGGCCAGCGCGTGCCGTCGCGAGGGAAGTTCTACGCGCTCAACGCGTACCCCGGGCCGAGCGGATTCCTTCATGTGGGCCACCTTCGCGGCTACCTCTACACCGATGCTCTCCACCGCTACCACCGGATGCTCGGGGAGTCGGTCCTCTTCCCGTTCGGGATCCATGCGTCCGGCCTGCCGGCGGTGACGTTCGCCCAGCGGATCCAGAATCGGGACCCGGCTGTCGTCCAGCAGCTGGACGAGGCGGGGGTCTCCGCCTCCGAACGGGAACAGCTCGCGGACCCCGAGGCCGCAGCCCGCTTCCTCGGGGAGAACTACCGAGCCGTCCTGCGTTCGATCGGCGTCCTGTTCGACGAGACCACGTATCTCACCACGGTCGACGAGGATTATCGAGCGTTCATCCGCTGGCAGTTCCGTGCCCTCGAGCGTGCCCGAGCTCTCGTGCGAGGGACCTACACCGCGTCCGTCTGCCCGGTATGCGGACCGGTGGCCGTCGACCCCTCCGAGACCGACCTTTCGAGCGGGGGCGACGCCGAGATCCTTCGATTCTCGACCGTGCCGTTCCGCCTCGAGGACGGTCGAGTCCTCCTCGCCGCGACGCTGCGACCCGAGACGGTCTACGGTGTTACCAACATCTGGCTCGCCCCCGGTGAAAACCTGGTCGTCTGGCATCAAGGGGAGCGGTCGTTCCTCGTGGCGCGCCCGGGAGGCGAGCGCCTCGTGGATCAGCACGGCGGGCACTTGGGCCACGAAGTTCCGGCGTCGGAGCTCGTGGGGCGTGAAGTCGAGGTACCCCTGAGAGGGACGAAGGTCCCGATTCTGGAGAGCCGTCTCGTGGACCCTTCGGTCGGCACCGGCGTCGTCATGAGTGTACCGGCGCACGCTCCGGCGGACGCCGCGGCGATACGCGGCCTCGCCGAATCGGTCCGCCGCTCCTTGGGAGAGCCCCCCGTCCTCGTCGAGATCCCGACCCACGTGAAATTGACCGCCTCCGAGTCCGAGCTTCAAGCCGGCAGCGGAACTCCCGCGGAGCGCGCCCTTCAGGTCGCCGGCGTGACCGACCTCGGGGACACGGAGGCTCTTGACCAAGCGACGGAGCGGCTCTACCGACTGGAGTTCGTCCGAGGCCTGATGACGGTCCCGCCCCTCGCCGGAATTCCCGTCCGGGAGGCCCGCCTCCGAGTGGCCGAGACCCTCGCTCAGGAGGGACCGACGTTCGAGCTTCAGGAGTTCTCGAAGCCCGTGATCTGCCGCAACGGCCACGTGGTGGTGATCCGCAAGGTACCGGATCAGTGGTTCCTCGCCTACGGGGACCCGGAGTGGAAGGCGCGCACGCGGGAGTCGTTGGTGCGCCTGGTGACCTGGCCCGCGGACTACGCACGGGAACTTCCCAGTATCCTCGACTGGTTCTCTGACCGGCCGTGCACCCGCAAGGGACGTTGGCTCGGCACTCCGTTCCCTCTCGACCCCGAGTGGATCATCGAACCGATCGCGGACTCGACGTTCTACATGGCCTACTTCGTCGTTCGACGGTTCGTTTCGACCCGCCGGCTCACCACTTCGCAGCTTACCGACGCGTTCTTCGACTACGTGTTCCGGGGAGAAGGTGCCGGTGAGCCGACCGTCGAACGCGCTCTGTTGGACGAGGTCCGAGACGAGTTCCTGTACTGGTACCCGCTCGATTTCAACCTCGGAGGCAAGGAGCACAAGCGGGTCCACTTCCCGGTGTTCCTGTACACCCACGCTCGGCTCCTTCCGGCCGACCTCCAACCCCGCGGCATCTACGTGAACGGCTGGATCACCGGACGCGGGGGTGAGAAGGTGTCGAAGAAGGATGTATCGAGCAAGGGCGGTCGGATTCCTCCGATCGGTCTCGCGCTCGAGACCTGGGGACCCGACGCGCTACGCCTGTTCTACGCTATCGCGGCGTCGCCCTCCCAGGATATCGTCTGGGACCCCGGCCTGGTCGACTCCGCCACCGGACGCCTTTCCGACGTGGAGCGACTGGTTCGAGAAGCCCTGCAGGGAGACTCGAGCGGACCCCCCGAATTGGACGCTTGGCTCGCCTCGGCCATGCACCGAGCCGTGCGCGATGTGAGGGCGGCCTACGACGCGACCGACCTTCGCGGCGCCGCCGAGATCACCTACGTCGGGATCCCGGCCCTCCTCCGACGGTATTATGCCCGCGGCGGCACCCCGTGCGGCGCCACCGCCGAGGTCGCCCGCGGGTGGATTCGTCTTCTCGCGCCCCTCACACCACACCTCGCGGAGGAGCTCGGTGCGGGAAAGTTCCCAGGGCTCGTCGCGGTGGAACGGTTTCCCAAGGTCGACGAGTTCCCCCGGTCGGAAGCCGCCGACGCGCACGAGGCCTTCCTCGACCGGGTCGAGGAGGACTTGCGGGCCGTGCTGCGGCCGGCGCAAGAGCGGGGCGAGCCGGCGGTCGAAGAGGCGGTCTTCTACATCGCGGAGCCGTGGAAGGCCACGGTCGAACGCTGGGTGCGCGAGGTCGTGGACCACGGTGAGTCACCGAACGTTCGCGACGTGATGGCCCGTGCGCTGTCGGAACCGACCGTGGCGGCCCACCGTGCGGAGGTTGCGAAGTACGTTCAACGGATCGCTGCCCTCGTACGCTCGGAACCGCCCGCGAGCGGCCCGGTCGTCGACGAGGAGGCTGCCCTTAGGGGAGCGGAAGGATACCTCGTCCGTCGGCTCGGATTCGGTTCCGTTCGGGTTGTCCGCGAGAGCGAGGCCGAGGAGTTCGACCCTCTCGGTCGCCGGGACCGGGCGCGCCCGGGCCGACCCGCCTTCTATCTCCGACGGGGCCCCGGGTAGTCCGGCGGTTCGGTCGACGGGCGGTTACCGCCGGATCGGCGGGTCGCTCGCCAGACGGGCATAGAGCAGCGTCGATCGCCAGCGACCGTTCTTGCGGACCTCGTCCCGCAACCGCCCCTCGTAGCGGAACCCGCTTCGACGGGCCAGTGCCCGAGAGGATGCGTTCGCCGGGAACACCAGCGCCTCGATCCGGTGGAGGCCGAGACGCCGGAAGCCGGTCCGTACGAGGAGGTCGACGGCCTCGGTGGCGTACCCATGGCCCCGATGCTCCTTACCCAACCAGTAGCCCACTTCGGCCGACGAACCCCCGTCCTCGAGGTGATGGATTCCCACTCCTCCCAGAACCGCTCGGTCGGCCCTTCGAAGGATCGTGAGACTGAGCGCGCGACCCTCCCGTCGATTCTGGGTCGTCTTTCGGATCCATGCCCTCCCGTCGCGGGTCCGGTACGGATAGGGCATGTGGAGCGTCCAACGGGCGACCGAGGGTTCGTTGAGGAGTCGAACGAACGCCGGGATCTGGTCCGGCGTGGGGAGGACCAGTTCGACCCGTCGTGCTGGGAGCGGGAATCGAAGGAGAGCGATGCGGCGACGGGCAGGACGAGAGATGCCGGCCATGCGTTCAGTTGTGACGTCGGCGCGACGGTCGGGCGGCCGGGAAATTGAGGAACATTCGAGACGGGGTGGGGTGTCGTGACACCGTCCGGTACTTGGCGGATTTCTTCTTCGAGTAGCTTCGCTCGACCCGGCCGGAGATCTCGAAGTAGATCAGCTGGCCCACGGGCATGTAGGCGTAGATCCGGACGGGTACCTTGACGCTCATCTCGAGGGTCCAATAGTTGCAGAACCCCTCATCGCCCTTCCCGGCGGTGGAGTGGATGTCGATCCCGAGCCGGCCGACGCTCGACTTTCCCTCGAGGAACGGGACGTAACCGTGGGTCTCCGTGTACTCCTCGGTGACTCCGAGGTAGAGCTGCCCGGGGATGAGCACGTAGCCGTCCCGAGGGATTCGGAACTCCCGGACCGCGTTGTTCTGGCGGGCATCGAGCGCCGCGTCCCGATACACTGCGAGGTACGGCCCGAGATGGACATCGTACGAGTTGGTGCCAAGGCACGCGCGGCGGAACGGCCGGATGACGATGCGTCGGTCGCGCAACGCCTCCCGGATCTTGACGTCCGAAAGGATCATCGGGAGCCGGGCGCGCCGAGCCTCCCGCTCTATTTAACGGGCGGGCGCTCGTCGGCGCTCTCGAAGACGATCGACGCGTAGCCGACGACGTCGCGCATTTTCTCCACTTCCCCCGAATGACCCCATCGGAGAAGTCGGGGCTTAAGGCCCGACCCTGCGAGCGCGGCCAGCAGGACGGTCGTCGGGGCGATCCCGCACATCGAAATGTCGTTCCGAGTGACGGTATCGTAGAGGCCGCGAGGGTCGCCCGCGAGGATCGGTGCGATCGCCATATGGTCGAGTCGCTTCGCGGTCGCCGGCGCGACGTAATGGGAGAAGTCCGTCGAGGCGATCAGAAGCACATCCCGATCTTGGGTCGCCGCGCGGACCACGTTCGCCACTTCCTCGAGGAAGGAATACGGGCCGAACCCGATCTCGAGCGGCACGAAGCGCGGGTGCGGAAGAACGTACTCGAGGAACGGCAGCTGGACCTCGATCGAGTGCTCGCGTCGGTGGGCCTCTTCGTCCACCTCGACGGGAGGCTTCCGAAGCGCCGCTACCAGCCCGTCGTCGACCGGGGTAGGCCCGAGTGGGGTTAGCCAGGGCCGTTCGGAAAGGGAAGCCCCCCGACTCGCCCCGTAGTGATCGACCCCGAGCACCAGGACGCTCTCGGGCGGGCGGTCGGCGGCGATGAGCCGGTAGGCATGAGCCGCGATCGGCCCGGAGAAGACGTATCCCGCATGAGGAACGACCGCAGCCCGTACCTTTCGCCCGGTCGAGCGTTGGCGGGTCGGTAGCGTCCCCGGACCCCGCGCGTCGGTGAAGCAGCTCTCGAGCTGGTGGGCGAGCGCCGCCCCGTCGCCCTCGTAGAACTGTCCCGCGACCGCGGGCTGCCGCGGAGAGGTCGACATCCGTCCTCAGGGCGAGGAGAGCTCGGTGACAAGAGCCTTTGCGTCGCTCTCCGTCAGCGCGGGTCGGGCGGAGGCCCGGAACGGGTTCCCCTCGCCGTACCGGGGAATGATGTGGAAATGCACATGGAACACCACCTGACCTGCTCTCGCCCCGGCGTTGAGCGCGAGGTTGTAGTCGGGAGCCAGGCGCTCGACCCGCCGGCAGAGTTCGTCGAGCGTCCGTATGAGCGCCATCTGGTCCTCGAACGGGAGGTCCGTGAGCCGGGCGCCGTGCCGCTTCGGCACCACGAGCAGGTGGCCACGAGTGAACGGGAAGATATCGAGGAACGCGAGGGTCGTAGCGTCCTCGTAGACGATGTACGCCGGGGCGTGTCGGGCGACGATCTCGCAAAAGACACAGCGCTTCCCCTCGTCGGCCGGCGCGGGAGGCATCGAACGTAGGGACCCCGCGGCCAACTAAAGGGTTGCCGAACCCGCGTCCGAGTGGTCCTCATTAGGAGTGTGTGTCTGAGTTTGACGCGATGCACTGGGCGACCGTTGTTCTGGGCATCCTCGTCTCGATCTTCATCGTTGCGAGCCCGGCCGCGGCGCTGAGAACGGTCCCCTTGTCGAGCGGCCCGACGGTCTCGGTCGGAATCCCTCTCGTGACCGACGCCGTCTCCCTTCCCGTGCTCGCGCCCACCCGGGAGCTGCCGGCGACGACGCTCCTCTCCCTCACACTGACCTTGAACAATGCTCGTTCCGGGTCGATCGAACGGTACCTCGCTCAGGTCGAGAATCCCCATTCGACCGACTACCGACATTTCCTCTCGTACGAGCAGTACGTGGCGGACTTCGCGCCGCCGGTGTCGGCGACCACCTCCGTGGAGAACGCCCTCGCGAGAGCGGGGGCAACCGACATCTCGTCGACTCCCGACCGCTCCTCCGTCGGAGCGGTTCTCTCGGCCGCCAACGTCGAGCGGCTCCTCGGGGTCCATCTCGTCTCCTACGGCTCCACCGGGCGAACGCCCCTCTATACCGCCGTCGGAACGGTCTCCCTGCCCGCGTCGATGAACGGGCTCGTCTCGGGCGTCGGCGGGCTCTCCAACTCGGCCACCGCAGCCTTGACCATCGCTTCCCGGGCAGGGTCGCTCTCCGCCCGTCCGATCCCCCTCGACCGCGGCCAATTCGTTCAGGCCAACGGAACCGGGGATTGGTTCCTCGGGTCGGATTACACCCAAGCGTACGGAGCGACCGATCTCTTTCCCGGGAATTCCAGCGTGGCCCACGCTACCTATCCCACGCACGTGGCGATCGCGACCCTGCTCGCGAGCGCCTTCAACGGGACCTCTCAGACGAATTTGCCTCCGTGGGACCCCGCGGTCATCGATTCGTACTTCAACGCGACGCTCGGCCCCGGATGGCCGATGCCGAATCTCACCGGCGTCCCCGTGACGGTGGACAGTGTGACCCCACCGCTCCCCGGCTCGTTCGGGTCCCAGAACGACTCCTCAACGCTCGAGATCGAGAACTCGCTGGACCTCGAGATGGCCGGGAGCCTTGCCCCGGGCGCGTCCCTCTACAACTTCTACTTCGCGGGCAGCCTGATCGCCGGTCCCTCGTCCGTGGGCGACCCCGCGGACCTCATCGACGCCGACCTCGCTCGGGCCCTCGCGTACAACTACTCGCCCGCCCACCTCGCCACGATCAGTTGCTCGTTCGGCCTCCCGGACGTGGACGATGCGGCGTGGAACGCCGAGCTTCTGACGGCAGCGGCGACCGGAATCACCCTTCTTTCGGCAAGCGGCGACCAAGGGAACGCCCCGGACTCGCTCACTGGTCGGGACGACGGCCCCTGGCCGGTATGGCCGGCGACCGCCGTGTCGAACACCTCGGGATCCGTCTCGGTCGGGGGGGTCGCGCTGAGCCTCTCGGGCGCCCCGAACACGTTCTTGAACGGTTCCTCTGTCAACCTAAGCTTCGACCCGGACGCCGGGGCAATCTCGAAGGAATACACCTGGTACGACACCTCGGATGGTCAAGGAAAGATCGCCGGGTCGGAGGGCGGCGTGAGCACGGTCTTTCCCGAGCCGAATTGGCAGTTCGAATCCGCCGCGCAACCCGCGATCGTCAACACGACCCTGACCCAGGGAGCGACGACGATCGGACGGGCAGGCCCGGATGTCGCCATGCCGGGCAACGCCACCCTCGTGACCTTCTCCGCGAACTCCACCGGCGTGGTCTTCGTCATTCCCCTCGAGGGAACGAGCATCGCGGCCCCGTTGCTCGCGGGGTTGCTCGCGGACGTGGTGGCCGTCGAGAACAACCAGACGCCCGGTCCTTGGACTTCCCTCGGGTTCATCGACCCCGAGATCTACCAAATCGCGAGCTACTTCGCCCAGAATCCGGGAGCGAGCGGGGACCCGTTCATGGACGTGACGTTGGGCTCGAACTACGTCTTCTTGGCCGCTCCGGGCTGGGACCCCACCACCGGCTGGGGCGGGGTTTACGCACCGACCTTTCTCGCCGCCGACCGCAACACCACCCTACTCGACTACCATTACGCGGGCCCGACCCCCGGCCTGCCTCCGGTACCGCTCTCGACATCGGGCGGGAGCTCCGTCCCGTGGGTCTACATCTTCGCGATCTTCGGGGCCGGATTCCTCGTCGCGGTCGCCCTGGTGGTCGTGACCGCCCGGCCCTCCTCGAAAGCTCGGGCTCCGGCCGTGGTACCGTGGGGAGCCCAGGGAGTCGGGTCGGTCCCGCCGCCCTTGCCGCTCGGGGGAACTCTCCCCGGCGCTACCTTCCTCTGCCCCTACTGCGGGGCTATCCGGCCCGCGGAACCAGTGCGTTGCCCGCGGTGCGGAGCGTTCTAGGACGCGATCGGCGGCTCGGCAGGGGCATCGTCCTCGTCGGGGGGGACCACGTTCGGCGGGGGGGCGTCGTCGGAGGGGTCCAGGTCCGGCGGGGCGTCCTCCGTGGGGCCTTGCGGAGCGAGCGGAGGTGGGGCCGGACCGTCACTCGCCGCTGGACCCTCGGGAGCGGGGATCGACGGTGCCACCCCCAGCTTCTGCTCGAGGAAGCGACGGATCTCTTCGGGCCGGGTGGAGGCGATGCCGAAGTACTCGGCGAACCGGCGCGTCGTGGTGAGTTCGAGTGTGGAGCCCTTCGGTTCGGTATGGACGAGCCCGATGCCGCGCAGACGCTGCACCTCCTCGTAGGCCACGTCCCCGATCATCCGCACGATGTGGCTCTGTAGGATCGGTTGGTGATAGGCGATCAAGGTGAGGGCACGGAGGGTGCGCGGTGCCATCTCGACCGGCGTGACCGAGTGGACGGTCGTGACGTACTTTTCCTGGAGCTGGAGGGCGTAGCGGTCTCCCACGCGGCGGACCTCGAGGGCCGATTGCCGGTTGCCGTAGGTCTGCTCGAGCGTCCGGACCGCTCGCTGGACGGGGCGGAAGTCGTCGAGACCGAGCGCTTCGGCGATCTCCTTCACGGCGAGAGGCTTTCCGCTGGCGAACAGGACCGCTTCGACCTGGAAGACGAGGTCATCGAGTTTGGACGGCATCGAACCCCTTACATCCCCTCCGCGACGGCCGTTCGAGCTTCCGCGGTCCGCACCACGAGGACCGGGGTGGCCCCGAGGACCTCTTGGCGCAGCTCGACCGAACGCTCGCGGGCGAGGAAGAGCAAGGCGAGGAAGATCGCGACGAGCCGGTCCCGGCCCGAGAGCGGGTTCCACAGCTCGAGGAGGGGGAACTCCTCTCCCACGGGGTGATGAAGGGCGGCCGTCCAGGTGTCGGCGAGGTCGCGTTCCGGGATCTCGCCATGGACGAGAACCTCGGGAGGCGCCCGCTGCTCCTCGCGCAACCGGTCGCGCAGCTCTTCGATCCGAAGGGCGCGGCGCGCGTCCACCTCGGCTTCTCCGAAGGCCCGCACCAGCTCCAGAAGGGAAACCGGCCGGGTCTCGGGGTGTCGAACCATCCCGAGGAGGGGGGGCGGGTCGGTCGTGCCGAGGACCGCGCTGGTCACATCGACCGCTTCGGGGGTTTCGAGTAGAGGCAGATAGCCGTCGTCGGAACCCGCTGGGTCCATGCTCCCGTCGACCGGGCTCTCGGGGATCTCACGGATCTTGAGGATCTCCTCCGACTGCAGATACAGAATGTTCCAGGCCATGTAGACGAGGCGGCCGGCGATGGCGAAGTTGACCGCGCCGTCCTCCCGGACCCGCTCGAGGTACGACTCCGTGAATTTCACGAGGTCGATCTCCCACGGGTCGAATTCCTCTTCCATCACGAGCTCGAACAGGAGCGCGATCGCCTTCTGGAACGGGTCCGGGATGACGATGTGAACGCCTTCCTTCAGGTTCTCGACGAGCGAGAGATAGCGTTCGAGGAGAGGCGTCGACGTTTCGTTCTCACCGAGCAGCGAGCGATGGAACACGAGGTACTGAAGGACCTTCTCGGCCGCGTCCCGGGAGACGGCGCCCGAGGGGAGGAGTTCGGCAACTTCCGTCTGGGAGATCGTCATCGGGCCTCGAGGGGAGTGGCCGCCTCGGGAGCCCGGGCGTTCTCTCGGCTCTCGACGTCGTGGATGTCATCGAGGTCGATGCCGACCACCTTGGAACATCCGTCGCCGCGCATCGTCACCCCGAGGAGGTGGTGGCCGAACTTGAGCGTCACTTTGCGCAAGGAGATTACGATGAACTGGGCCCGCTCCGCGTTGCGCCGGAGCATCCGACCGACGAACTCGGCGTTCAGGCCATCGAGCGACATGTCGACTTCGTCGAACACGTAGAGCGGGCTCGGGTCGTAGCGCTGCATCGAAAAGATGAAGGCGAGGCTCGCGAGGGATTTCTCCCCACCCGAGAGCTGCTCGAGCCGGGCCACGGTCTTGCCGACCGGCCGGGCTTTGATGAGGAGTCCGCCCGCGAGCGGGTCCTCCGGGTTCTCGAGGGCGATCTCGCCCTCGCCGCCCGCGGAAAGCTCGCCGTAGATCTCCTTGAAATGGGTGCCGACCTGGGCGACGACGTCGGTGATCTTCTCGCGCTTCTTCTTTTCGATCTCGCCGACGAGGGAGAGCAGCTCGGTCTTCTCGGAGGTCAGTCGCTGGACCTCGGATTGGAACTCGTCCGACCGGGACTTCTCCTGGTCGTATTCCTCCACCGCGCGCAGGTTCACGTCGCCCATCGCCTGGAGCTGCTGCTCCAGCGCGGAGATCTTCCTCTTGAGTTCGTCCACCGAGACCGGCTTTTCGTCCGGTTCGGGGTCGGGGAACTGCTTCAGGGCCTCGTTGAGCTCGGTGAGCCGCACCTCGGCCTGAGCGAGGCGCGTCTCCTCGCCCGTAAGCATCGTCCGGCGGGTCTCGAGGTTCGCCTGCGCCTGAGCAAGCTTCGCCGTGACGTCGAGTCGCTCGGTGTCGAGCTTCTTCTTCTTCTCGGTCTGGGCTCGAGCCGATTCGCTCTGCTTCGATTCGACGCCCTTGAGGGCCTCGAGCGCTTCGTGGGATTCACGGAGGGTCCGCTCGGTCGCGGCGATCTCCTTCTTCTTCGCGGCGATCTCCTTCTGGGCCTTCGCGAGCTCCGCCCGGCGGCCCTCGAGGTTCGTGGACAACGCGGCGAGCGAGGCGCGGATCGACTCGAGCTCGCCGTTGACCTGGACGCGCTCTTCTCCGGTCTTCTGGGCGATTTCCTGGAGGGAACGGAGGTGAACGGAGACGGCTTCGGGCAACTGACTCAGGTACTGTTCCTGGGCCTTTCGTGTCTGCTCCTTGAGCGCCGCGATCTCTCCGGCGAGGCGGTTCACGTCGGCTTCGGCCGTCGCGAGAGCGGCGGCGACCTTCTTCTGCTCGGCCCGCGCGGCGTTGATCCGGTCCTGGGCCGCCGTCAGGCGTTCGCGGGCGGTCTCGAGGTCCTTGTCGAAGACCTGCCGGGCGGATTGGTGGGCCTGGTCCTGGATCGATCGTGTGGAGAGTTCCTCGGCGACCGTGCGGATGCGCTCGGTCACCTTGGCGAGTTCGGCGCGTCCGGCCGTCTCGGCTGCTACCTTGCCGCGAAGCTCCTCGCCGAGCCGCTTCAGCTCGACCGCGGAGTCGCTGCCGCGTCCCTGGCTCGTCGGGTCAAGGTACCCGCCCGAGATCGCTCCCGTGGCCTCGATCAGGTCGCCGTTCAGAGTGACGAGCCGGACCCCGCCCATCTGGGCTCGTGCCCGAGCGAGGTCGTCCATGACCACGGTCTCGCCGAAAACGTACCAGAAGGCCGAGCGGAGCGTCTCGTCGAACTTCACGAGGTCGATGGCGAACCCGGTCGCACCCGAGGCCTTCGCGACGACGAGGGACTTCCCGTGGGGACGCCCCGGGAGCATCTTGTTGAGGGGAAGGAAGGTGGCGCGTCCGCGCTTTTCCTCGCGCAATAGTTTGATGCACTCCTCGGCGACCTGGTCCGTTTCCACGACCAAGGCCTGGAACCGGCTTCCGCCCGCGACCTGGAGTGCCGTCTTGAGCTTCGGGTCGAAGTCCGCCAGCTCCTCGACCGTGCCCCGAATCCCGGGGATCTTGCCGAGGTTGCGTTGCGATAGGAGGTAGTCGACGGCCGCGAGCGCGGTCGGACGCCCGCCTCCATCCGCCCGCGCCTTGAGGCGAGCGTCCAAGGCAAGGTAGCGCCGGTTGAGTTCGAGTACCTCCTGCGATAGTCGGTCGCCCTCGGCCGCGAGGTTCTTCTCCTTGGTCTTGAGAGCAAAGAGCTCCTTCTGGAGGTCCCCCGTCGAGGGTCCCGAACCGTTCTTCCCGGGGGTGGCCTCCTTGATGCGGAGCTCGAGGTCCTTGACCTCGACCTCCCGTTCGCGAAGGTCGTCCTCCGCCTGGGCCTGAGACCGCTCGGCGGTGCGGAACGCGGCGCTCGCCGTTTCCCGTGCCTGGACCGATTTCGTCCAGGCGGTTTGCTTCGTCTCGGTCTGACGGGCGAGTTCGAGTTGCTGTTTGCGAGCGGCCGCGAGCTTGTCGTGAGATTTCCCGGGAGTCCCGGTCGCGGTCTGAAGCTCACGAGCGTTCTCGTCCGCGGCCTGGGCGAGGTCGGCCAGACGTTCGGCGAGCTTCGATTCCTGACCCCGGAGCGTGGTCTCCTGAGTCTCGTCCGCCCGAACGGTCTTTGCGAGCTCGTCGGCCTGGGTCGCGGTGGCCTCGAGGGCTTCCCGAAGGTGGCCGAGGCTCTGGTCGAGCCGGGCGTAGGCCATCTTCTTCTCGTCGACCTCCTGCTTGAACTTGACGGCGGCCGCGCCTCCCGCCTCGGCAACCTCCTTGTCGATCGCGTCGATCGCCGCCGCCAGCTCTTCCTGGTGGGACGCGAGCTGGGAGCGCGTTGCCTCCAACCGTTCGATCTCGGCGCGGACCGAGTCCACCTGCTTTCGGCAGGTGGCGAGTTCCTGTTCGGCCAGGCGGTGGCCGGCCCGCGCGAGGCGAGCCTCCGACCGCTTCTTGTCGTCCTGGAGCTGCTTATACTGGATCGCGAGAAGCCGCTGACCTTCGAGTCCCGAGAGCCGGGACTTGATGTCCGCCATCAGGGTCTGGATCCGGTCGAGGTTCGCGTCGAGGTCGGTACGCTTCGTCGTCGCCCGCTCGAGCTCGTCGTCGAACTGGCTGATCCCGGCCAGACGCTCGACCAGGCCCCGCCGGGGGATCGGCCCCATCGTCACGACCTTGTTGATGTCCCCCTGCTGGACCAGGTTGTAGCCGTCGCCGGAGAGCCGGGCGTGCGAGAGCAGAGAATCGATCTCGGTCTGGGTCGTCCGCTTCCCGTTGACGTAGAAGTACGAGTAGTACCCGTCAGGGTCGCTCGGGGCGAGCTTCACGTACCGCGTGATCTCGACCTCGGGCGTCTCGAGGGGGAGGAGCTTATCGGCGTTGTCGAAGACGAGGGAGACCTCGCATTCGGTGGCGGGCTTCTTCGACGAACCCCCGTTGAAGAAGAGGTGAGTCAGCCGTTCGGCGCGCAGCGCCTTCGAACTGGTGGGACCCAGAACGAAGAGGATCGCATCCGAGATGTTCGACTTGCCCATCCCGTTCGGACCCGCGACCCCGGTGAACCCGGGCTGGAACGGTATCTCGGTCGCTCCGGCGAACGACTTGAAGTTCCTTAGTTTGAGCCGTTTCAGGTACATCGGGTGCTTCCTCCGATCCCTCGACCCGTCGCCATCGTCGCCGAAACCTGCCCGTTTGTCGGACGGTTGTCAGCAGCGCTCTCCGAGCCGTGTCAGCCATATTTAACCGTTGGCTTGTAACGGTACGGTCTTGAGCGGAGTTGTTCGGTGTACGGAACCCGGTCGACCTATACCGGCCGTCAAGGCTGAAACGCTCGGGCGCTGCAGTCGCCCGCCCGTCCGTCGGGGTTCAGACCCGCGGCCGAGCCTTTGGGGTCCGGGATCGATCTACGTCCGCCGTTGCAGCGGAGAGCCGTGGAGTTCGGACTTTCACCTCGGCCACCGCGGCCTCGACCTCTCCGAGAGTCACATCCGGTTCGAGCGGGTGTTCCGCTTGATATAACCGAGCCGCGGACGAGGCCGTCTCACCGGCTTCCACGAGGGCGACGAGTTCCGCACGTCGTCGGCGAAGCGATCTCGATAGCGACCCGTAAGCAACTCCCGCGGGGCTGTCGGAGTCGACGGCGCGTCGACCGGCGTCCGGACCCGGTCGTGGCATGTCGCGGGTCCCCTCGCGCGGACCGTTCTCGCTCACGTCCACCAGCCCAAGCCGCGCCCAGAGAAGACATTCTCGGGGCTGGCCGAGCGGCGCCGGGGTCCGATGCCGCCCCCCCCCACGGGCCTTCATTCCTCTCTAAGCATCGAGTTTCGTGGGCCGACCACGCGGTCTTTCGCCTTTGGACCAATTGCTTAAACCGTCGAATGGATTCTCCAGGTTCGTGGGACTCGCCGAGCTCTTCGTGGCCGTGCTGGTCGCGGGGATATCTGTGGTCAATGCGGCGATCCCGACCGGGGCATATCTCCGCGCTCGGGACGGACGATTCCTTGCCTTGGCCGCCGCCAACGCCGTCCTCGCTGTCCTCGGCGTACTCTGGACGTGGGGCGAGCTACCGCTCGGGCCTCCATCGTGGGCCGCACCGAATCTCCCGATCCTCGCCTTGGCCCTCCTCGCAACCCTGCTCCTCCTCGCCACCACCTTGTGGCCGCGACATGTCTGACCGATGGACGAGGATCCGCTCGTCCTCGCCACGCGCCGTCGTATCTATGACGCGGTCCGACGGGCACCGGGCATCGGCGCCCGCGAAGCTCAGCGGGCGGCCGAAACGGGTTGGGGCGAGACCACCTACCATCTCGAACGGCTGACGGACGCCGGACTGATCCACCGGGAGAGGAGCAGCACCCAGGATCACTACTTCGCCACGGAAGTTCCGCTGGCGGACCGTCGACTCCTCGGTCTCACTCGGTCAGCCTCGGCCCGACTCTTGCTCGTGACCCTTCTCGACCAAGGGGAGGCCACGGTCCCGGAACTGACGGAGAGGACCGGGCTCAGCGAAGGGCGGCTCTCCGTCCACTTGCGGCGATTGATCGAGACCGGTGTGGTGCGGACAGGACGACGTGCCCGCTGGCGGACGTTTGACATCGTCGACCGGGACCGGGTAACCCGGCTGCTGGTAACCTACCGCACGGGATTCGCCGACCAGTGGGTCGAGCAACTGCTGGAGACCTGGGCCGACCTCTTCCGCCCGTGAATCTCCGGCTTTGGACCAACGGGTTTCGAGGTTGGACCAAAAAGAGGGTGACCATCGCCGCCTCATGGGTAGAACGATGACACCACGCCCAGGAACGGACTCGACCTTCCGCTCGCGAGGCCGGTGGACCGCCTCGATGACGATGATCCTGGGCGGAAGCGTGCTCTTGCTCCTCGTACCGGTCGCAACCGCGACGGCGCCGAGCGCTTCCTGGGGGATCGCCCCTCCATCCTGGTCGAACGGGCTCGTGCTCTGCGAGTTCTCCGGGACGGCTCCCATGGTGGGAGTCTCGGCCCTCGCCCTTGCCGAGACCGGCCTCTCCGCGAGCGTCGGTTCGATCTCGGAGGTAACTTCCGGCGGGGTCGTTCAGGCCAATGCGAGCCTTTCCTCGACCGTTTGGACAGCCACCAATTTCTCCAACGACGACGCCTACGACCTCGGATACACCGCGCATGCCCCGGTGACGGGCTCCGCGGCGCCGTTCCACCTTCTCGGGGCTGTCGATCTTCGGGTCGACTTTGTCCTGCCTATCTACTCGGGTTCTCCCTCCGGACCGACGGACACCGTATCGATGGGGATCCTGGTCTCGAACTGGTCCTGGCAAGGGTCCGGCGACCACTTGGTCCTGACCCTCCATGCGTGGCCGTCGTACGCCGGCTCGGAGCATCTGCTCCTGGGAAGCTCCCCGGGGCTGCTCGTTTCCGGCGTCGCGACCTCCGGCGGGGCAACGCTCGAAGAGATGTCGGCCTCGACGAGCGCCGTCGCCAATCCCGCTTCGCCCACGCCCGTCAGCATCGCGGCGGCACCGTCCGTGACCGGTAACTCGGCGTTCGGAGTCGTCTCGGTGTCGTTCGGCTCGAACGCGGGCGAATTCTCCGGCCTGAGCTACTCTTCGACGGTCCACGTCCTCCTCCCGACCACGATCGCTGGAATCCCCACGACGGACCTCGTCGCCGTCGGGGGGACCGCGGGCCTCGTCACCGTCCTGATCGCGTTGGCGGCCCGCCGGGCACGGCGTCGACCTTCCGATCTCACCTACGTGAACGAGGAGGAAAAGTGACCATGGAAGAGCACGCAACGCAGCCGACCTCGAATTGGATGATTCAGCTCGACTGCGGACATCGGATCGAGCTACCGTTCGGAGCCGCCGTTCCGGCGCTCCCCGCGTGCGTCGTCCAGCATCAGCTCACCTGCCCAGAGTTCGACACCTTCCGCTCGTCCGAATTCGCTTCGAGCTCGTCGATGCCCATGATCCGGGGGGTGGCTTACCGATGAGCCAGATGATCGAAAGAAGCGGCCCCGCCCCTCGACCCACCCTCGCCCTGGCCGCCGCGTTGCTCGCTCTCTCGGTCGCGCTCCTCGGCGCGGGGATGATCACGGTCATCCCAGCGGCGGCAGCCGGCCCGACGTCGCCGGCCCTCGCCCCCGAGTTCGTGAACATCAGCGCGACCAGTTCGTTCAACTTCGTGCCCAACTCCTTCAGTGTTCAACCCGGCGCGACCGTGCACCTGATCGTGACCCAGATGGCCGACTTCGACCACACCTTCACCTTGTCATCGGTCGTCAACGCGACCATTCCCTCCTCCGACGACCACGCCCAGGTCGCCGCGTTCTTCAATTCGCACGCGCCGATCGTGAACCTGAGCCTTGGCTCGACCGTCGGGCACCCGTCGTTCGCCAACTTCACCGCGCCGACCACGCTCGGCGCGTACGAGTGGATCTGTCTGATCCACTTCCCGACGATGACCGGGATCATGTCCGTGTCGAACTCCCCGCCGTCATCGGGGAGCGGCTCCTCTCCCACGACGCTCGAGTTCGTAGAGATCGGTGCGGCGGTCGGCGTCGTCGTCATCGCCATCGGTCTCGTGGCGTGGGGTCGCGCGCGCCGGCGCGC